>OMVA01000104.1 GCA_900314445.1 uncultured Lachnospiraceae bacterium
CCGAAAATAATTTTTAAAAGAATTTTCGGGGTTGTCATCTTTATTCATTTGTTAAAGGGCAAAAAAATAACTGTCGTTTTTGTTGTTGTCTCGTCTTTGTAAGTCGTGTTGCTCTCAATGCGACAGCTTTTACATAATACTTCATTTGCAACTCTTTGTCAATAACTTTTTTAAAACTTTTTAAAAAAGTTTTTTGAAGTTGTTTAAAAAATTGCTGAAGTATTTCCGTCAGATTTCTTTTGCTTGACCTGACAGAGACATACTATAACCGAGTTCGAGATTAATTGCAACCCTTTTTTTCAAATTTTTTTTAACAAATTTTTCTGTATTTTTTCTGCACTTTTGAAAGCCCTTTATATATTTTGTTTGAGAGTTAAGCACCACTATATGTAGTGCAGAAATTTGATACTTTTTGATTTTTCTGCCCGTATATTTTCTCTTACTCAGATATCTTTTCTTTTTCAAATAAAAAAGCCATGCTAACTTTGCACGGCTTATCTATATACATCTACATCATATCTATATGTACATCTGTATCCATATCTATATACATCTACATCATATCTATATGTACATCTGTATCCATATCTATCTACTTCATATCTACATGCATATCTATCTGCACATATACATCCATAATTACCTATATACATATATTCATCTATTACTACATCCGATCCAGTAGGCTACTTACATTGGCAAGAAGCCTGCTAATTACATTTGCCTGTTGGAGTTTGGTCAGGAAAGCACTTTGCGAAATCATTGGGTCGAACTGACTTCCGTATACAAGTTCAGCAATGCTTAAGAAGAGCATGGCAAAGGCAAGGCCCACCAGAGCACCAAAGAGGAGGCCGCCCACACGATTAATGAAGCCAACCATGGGCATACTTCTTGCAAGGCCGGAGAAAGCAAGGCTGGCCAGGAGGAAAATAAGCCTCAGACATATAAAGGTTAGTATAGTGGCGATTACATGCATAGCCTGAATAGCAATAAAGCGAGACACGTAATGATAGAAGTCCGTTACTCCCAGGGAGGCATAGACTTCATTGTTATTATTATCAATTAATTCCTGACGCATGGACTGAGGGATATTCATACTCTGAATGGTCTCCACCTCTGTTGTGGAATCCAGGCCCTGTTCCAGGAACTGCTGTGTCAGTTGTTCGGTAAGACTGTTCAGATCCGTAGTTACACCCTGAGCAGAAAGAGAATCAGCTACACTCTGTTCCAGTGAGCTGACCATCTTGGTATATATTTTATTTTCTATTCTATCATCCAGATCGGTCTGTGAAACCAGCATGCTGCCCACATAAGGAGACAGGAAATAGGTTCCCAGAAGAGATACCACCAAAGCAATGAGGCCTAACAGGCTTTTAAAGAATCCTCTTTTCAAACCAATCAGGGCAAAAATCGAAATCAGTACAATTACGCCAATCAATAATACAAGCATTTAATTTTCCTCTGTTACCAGACGAATCTTCTCCGTCCTGTCATCGAATGTAACAATATATTCATTTCTACCTGCAGATGGAATGACAGACTTCACCATATCTGCAAAGGCATAAGAAAACTTCTTCTGACCTGATGCAGATACCATAAGACACTGGTTACCACCTGTAACAATAATTTCCTGTGAATTTGTATATACCTTTTCATAGTCAAAGCTGAAGTTATAGTCGAACATCTTCTTACCAGACAGATCATAGGCAGAGATTACATATTCGTTTTCTGCACTTGCACTTTCTGCCTTGGCAATAAAGCCAACGTAAGAATCACAATAGAAGATGCTATTTACCTCTGTATTAAAGGCAATCTTAGCACGCTCTACTGGCTTTTCTTTCATTGTATATAAAATAATTTCAGAATCTGAGAACGCTGCCACCACATCATTTGTCAGAAACTGCAGCTTAGGGAACATCTCTTCATCAAATGTCTGGCCACCCACCATACGGTCAGCATTTTCATTCTGACCTACTTCACCGAAGTTGTAGGCTGTAAGGTTGTTCTTAATATTTACACCATCCAGGCGGAAATATGACGTAAAGAGTTTCTCACCATTGTCAGATACAGACATATCCAGAGGGTATCCACTCTTATTAATAGAAGTCTGAATTTCGTAGATCTTCTCTCCTGTGCTGGAGTACATGTTGATATAGTTCGTCTCACTGCTTTCCAGAATAGCTGTGAAGGCGCCGGTCTCTGACATGTCAATGTCACAGATTTCATAAGGCATCTTTACTTCACTAACTTCCCCTTCCAGGTTAAAGACAGCAACAACATTGCCGCCCTTATCTGCAACAACGGCGTAATTTCCACGAGTCTCGGCAATTGGTACCTTAAAATCCACACCAGCTGTCCAAACAACATTACCATTTTCATCAATATAAGAAACACCATCCGGGGTGTACTTCAGCAGATTCTTGCCAAACTCCAGGTACTGAGCATTGGCCTCATACTTAATCTCAGTTTTGGAAATGACCTTAATCCCATTAAAAGAACGAAGGTGCATATAAACAGAGACGGCAACACCGGCGCCAATTAAAAGCACTAAAATTACAATAATTACTGTGGTCTTCAGATGGCCGCGCTGAGATCTGGCAATATTCTCCTCCGCCACATCCTCTGATCCCCCTGCAAAGGTAACATTCTTATGCAGGCGTCTCATTTCAGCCATATCCTTCTTTTCTCTGTTTCTACTCACACTGAGTCTCCTATACTTTTCTTTTGGTTTCCGACAAGTTCATTTGCAAAGCCGGGACGAATCATCCTTTCTAATCGTCTTGCAAATGGACTGCGCATGTAATACTAGTTTGCCTCGTCAGAAGATGTGCCTTCGCTAGAAGACGCCTCTTCCCCAGAGCCTGTAACCACATTTGGAGTCACATCGATGCCAGCAGCACTTGCTGAGGCAAGAGAAGTCTCGTCCACCTGATTGGCCGACTCCAGAATCGTGATGGCTTCCGACACCACGCTGGCTCTTCCTGACTGCATGATCTGGATCAGCTGCTTTACAGCCAGGGTATTGCAGTGCTGGCCCAGGTAAGTCTCATACTTGGATGAGATTTCACGGGAAAGGTTCTGCAACTGCTGATCTGTGGCAGAAAGATCTGTCTTAAGCTTTTCCGCCTCTGCCTTTTTCTCAGCAAGAGAAGCTCTACGCTTTGACTGAATATCTTCTGTGATTTCTAATTTGGTCTTTTCATCGAATTCCTTCAGGGCAGCTGTCTGCTCAGATGTAATCTGCTCCTCGCTGGCCTTCAGATTCTGCAATTCATCATCGAACTCGCCCAGGTCGTAGTGGCTTTCGTCCTTATCCTTACGGATACCTTTTTCAATACGGCGAATTTCTTTTTCATTCTTGCGGATCAAGATACGAAGCGTTCTGCCTTCCTTGACTGCATCCAGATGACGCATCTTAACTCGGATATAAATAATGAAATAAATAAGAAGGAAAAGGATCAGCAGCACAGCAGGAATGGCAATCATTCCAATATGTACGTACTTTGCCCCAATCTTATCATTCATCTCCATAAGAAGCTTGGTAGCAAAACCAGCTCCCACAGGAATTACTGCCACGAATAAAATAAAGTAGAGAATTGTTTTCACAATTTCACCGCCACGAGGCATATACATATAATAGAAGAAACGACTACGGCAGATGCCTGGCGCTTTTTCTTCCTTAAAATGCTTCTTCAGCTGTTTCTCTAAATCCTTATTCTGTTCCTTCAGGTAAGCAGTCTCATCCTTGATGCGACTGTCCATCTGGCTTTCCTTGTTCTTAGAACGCTCACTGGCAGCCTTCTTCTGCTTGGCACGCAGATCATTCAACTGCTTGGCGAACGTTGCGGACAAAGCACCGCGGCGCTGCTTAATCGTCGCCTCGATTTCCTCTGTCTCGTCCTTTTCTTCCTGAGCAATTGCACTCTCTGTTGACGCAAGTCTTCCCTGCAGTCCAAGCAGCAGTTCTGACATGGAATCCCGAGAAGTCAGATCCTTCTCCACTTCCTCCAGTGCACTTACTCCACTATTTAATAAATTATTTGCCATGTACTCCTCCATGACGATCTTCGTCTCTTTACCATTTACCGCTGACACCTAGGCCTGGGTAAAAGCCTTCATTCATGCATAGAAAAACACTACGCATACTCCATGTAATTTTAGAACAGTTTTGTCAATATTTCAATCAAGCAGAATTTTGGCTCTATATAAGAAAAGCTTTTAAAACAATCCTGAAACATCAGAAAATAAGTGTAAGTAAAAAAGAGACCGCACCTGGGGCACAGTCTCTTCCTTAAACCCTTGCCAAGTTCATTTGCATAAGGGATGCAAATGGACTGCCCGGGGATTTCTTCTTTATTTATCTGCATTCAGAGCCTTGTTTACCGCACTGATCAGGGCGTAAACGGAAGCCACGATGATATCGTCCTGGATACCAGCGCCCCAGATTACTCCCTCCTGGCCTACAGGCTGGATGCCCACGTATGCGCAAGCCTTAGAGTTAGAACCACGATTCATAGCATGCTCTTCGTAGCTTGTCAGTGTGAATTTCAGACCGAAGTGACGGTAGATTGCATTGGAAACAGCATCCAGACGTCCGTTACCAGTACCATGGTAAACCTTGTGAACACCTTCACGCTCGATGGTAAGTTCGCACTGAATTCCCCCATCTTCCAGCTGCTGGAAGTGGCAGGCATCATATTCAATAGGTGATGCAACATTTACATAGTCACGCAGGAAGATGTCACGAACTTCATCTGGAGTTAGTTCCTTGTGTGCGTGATCAGATACTTCCTTAACATCATAACCAACAGACTCCTTGAAGGCCTTTGGCAGATTGTAGCCATACTTTGTCTCCAGAATGAAGCCGATTCCACCCTTACCAGACTGAGAGTTGATACGAATAACGTCACCATCGTAGGTACGACCGATATCTTCTGGATTCAGAGGCAGGTATGGTGTTGTCCACATCTGATCTGGATCTTCTTCTCTCCACTTCATGCCCTTTGCGATAGCATCCTGGTGAGAACCAGAGAAGGCAGCAAAGACAAGTTTTCCACAATAAGGCTGGCGAGGAGGAATTTCCATTCCTGTCAGGCGCTCATAAACTTCCTGAATCTTTGGCATATCAGAGAAGTCCAGTTCAGGATCTACGCCATGAGTGAACATATTCATACCAATTGTAATTACATCAACGTTACCAGTTCTCTCACCATTACCGAAGAGTGTACCTTCGATACGGTCAGCACCAGCCAAAAGTCCCAGCTCGGCATCCGCAACACCGCAACCACGGTCATTGTGAGGGTGCAGAGACAGAACAACATTTTCACGATACTTCATATTCTTATGGAAGTATTCAATCTGACTAGCATATACATGTGGCAGTGACATTTCTACCGTAGCTGGCAGGTTGATGATTGCCTTTCTGTCAGCTGTTGGCTGCCATACGTCCAGAACCGCATTACAAACTTCCAGAGCATATTCTGGCTCTGTGCCTGTGAAAGATTCTGGAGAATATTCAAAACGATAAGGAGCGCCATCTTCATCAGCCAGTTTCTTAAGAAGTGCTGCACCATCAATAGCGATCTGCTTAATTTCTTCCTTTGACTTTCTGAATACCTGCTCACGCTGAGCAACAGATGTAGAGTTATAAACGTGAACAATAACATTAGAAGGATTTGCGCCACGAACAGCATCAAATGTCTTCTTGATAATATGCTCTCTTGCCTGTGTCAGAACCTGAATTGTTACATCATCAGGAATCAGATTGTCTTCAATCAGCTTACGGCAGAATTCATACTCTGTTTCACTGGCAGCAGGGAAACCAATTTCGATTTCCTTGAAGCCAACACGAATCAGCTCCTTGTAAAATTCAATCTTCTCATCCAGACTCATTGGAACAACCAGGGCCTGATTTCCATCACGCAGATCTACAGAACACCAGATTGGTGCGTGATCAACATATTCCTTGTTTACCCAGTCTGTATTACCAGCTGGTGGCATAAAATAGCCTCTTCTGTAATGATTGTAATTCTTCATGTTTCATCCTCCTATAGGGTCTTTGAATTGAAGACGCAAATTTTTGAAAAGTCCCTAAAAATAAGAAAACCTACGTCTCCATGTAACTTATAGAGACGTAGGTTATACGCGGTACCACTCTATTTCATGCTTTACGCATGCTCTCATCAGATACGGACAAGTTGGAATCCTGCAAATGAATTTGCCATAGATGTGCCACACAGTTGGTTGCTGGGAAGCCCTGTCTTATATCCTCCTCCTGTAACGGTGAGGTTCCGTCCTAGACTACTTATCCTGCGCCGCTCCCGCGACATGAAGTTTTTTTCATCCGGCTGCTCCCGGGCGAGTTCAAAAATTTTGTCCAGATGCCTCGCACCAACCGGCATTTCTCTCTACTGGAACTCCGTTTCCTACTATTCCCGTTCAAAGCATTTCCATATTTTTATGTAACTAGAACCATAACACAAATTCTTCTTGAGTGTCAAGACGGAAAGCAAAATCTTTATGAAAACGAACTGCCCGCCTTATTTCTTCTCATTATACGCATTGGATATGAGTGAAAGGAAAGTTTCCAAAGCGAAATTGTAATCCTCTTCTGAGATTTCCTTATTGGAGAAACCAGCCCGCGTCAGGATATCCACAAGGCGCTGGGACTCCAGAGATAAATCCTTGAGAGATAAGCCCTTAGGGCAGTCCCGATTTGTTTCTCCCATCTCATTTGCAGGAATCCGCTGCAGATATTCCACCTGCTCTCGATAATTCATTTTGCTACGGAAGGCTGGATCCTTCTTCTTTCTCTTTGCCACCTCCCTCTGGTAGCGAAGAATCAGTTTGTCGGAAAGCCCTGCTTTGGCAAAGGCTCTTCTATATTCCAGAGCCGGACGGCCCTTGATATAAAGGAAGCCCAGAGTAAGCAGGGATATAAGTCCCAGCAGGAGACCGGAAATCCACTTCATAATCTTGTCGCTGACATGGAGGGAGAAATCACCAGCATCTGTGTCGCCAAAGTTGTCAGGCGTATCCCCACCACCATCACCGAAGATATTGCTAAAGGCTTCCCAGAAAGACAGGGATGCATCATCGTTTTCTCCATAGGAGGCCGGCGTTACGTCTGCAACTGTCCAACCCTTGCCATCCACATAGATTTCTACCCAGGCATGGGCATCTGCATCTGTGGCCTGATAACGAACCAGAGCCGTCTCGCCCAGTTCATTTTCTCCATCATAGTAATCACGGTAGTTGGCACCATCCACCAGTTCAGCCGACCTTGTGACTTCATTGAAGTCGATGGCATAGCCCTCGCAGTAACGGGCGGGAATTCCATTTACACGGAAGACCAGAGTTGCCGCGCTGGCGAAGTGGGCGCAGTAACCCTTCTTATTCCTGGTCAGGAAGTTGTTGACGAAGTCCGCGTTCCAAGGCGTTGCGCCTGGGCGGATGGTATAAGGAATATTTTTCTGATAGTAATCTTCAATCTTTTGAACCACCACTTCCGGACTGTCCTCCTTTGTAATTCCAACCTCATTTGAAAAATCAGCAATAACTTTCTGATTTTCTTTTGGAACCTCCAGGTAGCGCTTGTCCACTTCATAGGATGGAATCTTCACCTGCGAGTTCGCCAGGCGAGGATAGTAAGTAATGGTGTCATCCTTTCCTGCAGATAGCAGGGAAGAATCATCGTTGGTGTAGTATGGCTTATAAGGAAGTAATTCCGCCGCAATATTTTTTACCTTCATCCGGCCCTTGGCACTTCCAGCTTCTCCTGCCTCATAGGCAGCCTGGTAAGCATCTGTATCTGTGGCATTCTGGGCCTCCGGAAGAATGAAATCCTTTGGCTGCGTCCAGATATTGCTGTAAGGCGTATAGGTCATGCCAATGAAATTGCGGACGTAAATTCTATTTGTGGTATATGGAGTGAACTCCACTTCAAGATCCGGCTGGTAGTCCAGACGAACTGTGGATACTCCACCCAACTTACCAGAATCCATACCACCATTATTGGGATAGAAATTCATAATGCCAAAAAAGCCCAGCATGATAAAGTTCTGGAAGGTGTCTCTGGATTCCATCTTATATTTATTCTGCGTCTGGCGCATATCGTAGACTTCTTTGTTGGCAAATACATTTGCACCAGCTACAAAGACAACCACCATGGCCAGCACGAAAGCCATGCCCTGCCAGAGGGATTTATAGTCCAGAGAATAGGACAGTCCCTTTTTATTCTTTTCAAAGATGTCATCATTTCGGCTGAGCCAATAATGGTTGCCCGCCTTTAAAATAAAGGTCATGACTATGGCCGCAATCAGCATAAGGGAATAGAGAATGTCTGGTTCTCTTTCCATATAAAAGGCAATTATATTGATGGTCACTGTAAGGCCGATGCCCACCATGTATCTGGCACGACGGAGGATATAGTTATTCAGAAGAATATTCATGGCAATGCCCAGGGCAATTACCGCCACTGTTACTGCCACATAACGATTGCTGATGCGCTCGTTGTAGTACTGCATTCCTTCCGTATCAAAATAGAAGGAAGCATAATCGATGGTATCATTCAGCACAGCATAGAAACCTGAGTTGATGTAATTGCGGAAAAGAATCAGATAACCTGCATAAACAAAGAAGAACACAAGGTAGCCCAGATTCTCAGAGCGCCAGCTGTGATAAAGCACTGCACATAAAATTCCCGTAGCCAGAATCACAATATGAAAGAGCAGCTGATTGAATGCCACATTCATGGCAGTGAGATAAGAACCAAAGCCGCCTGCGGTAAAGAAATAGACAATAAGGCCCTTAATCAGCAGGGTAAAATATCGGTTCTCCTGAATGGCATAAACACTCTCATCAATGGCGGCACCATGGCAAAGTGTGACAGGCGTCCTGTCCTCTCGCATCCAGGCAGACCACTGGGCTTTCTTCTGGGCTTTCTTCTGAGCCCCGCTATTCAGTTTTTGAGACTGATTTT
>OMVA01000022.1 GCA_900314445.1 uncultured Lachnospiraceae bacterium
AACGCCCAGATAGCTCAGTCGGTAGAGCAGAGGACTGAAAATCCTCGTGTCACTGGTTCGATTCCGGTTCTGGGCACAAGCCTTGAAGAGAAATCTTCAAGGCTTTTTTTTCTAAAACTTGCCAATAGAAATGGCATATGTTATAAAACAATCTATCCGGTTATGAATGTTTTTGATTTTGGCCATTCATATTTGCATCAAACAAAATCATTTTAGGTAGGGAAAGCGTATGCCGCAAAACCTTGCTGCCTATTATTTCAAAGTATTTCCATTTCCAAATATTCAGAGGATTTCATATGTCACAATTTTTTAGTCTCGACGGACCTCTTATGAGCGCCCTGGAGAGAATCGCAAATCTCGCATTAATTAATATTCTTTGGCTGCTTTGCTCCATCTTTATTCTGCCCCTTGGACCTGCGACGGAGGCCATGTGCTACTGCACCATGAAGGTGCTGAAGAATGAGGATAGTCACGTCATCCGTATGTTTTTCAGAGAGTTGAAGGACAATTTCCTGAAGAAGATGCTGGCTGGTCTGATCCTTCTTTTTGTGGGTGCCGGCCTGTATTTTCAGTATCGACTGGTCTTCGACTGGCAGTCAGATCTCAGCTCAAATGTGAAGATTATTGCAGGTGTGCCAATGGCAACCGTGGCTTTGATTTATCTTTTCCCAGCCACCTTGCTCTTTCCGCTTTGTGCCACATTTGAGAACAGCATGAAGCAGACTCTGCTAAATTCATTTCTCATTGGTATCAAGAATCTCTTTTTCGTACTCCTGATGGCTATCATACAGGCCCTGCCGGCTATTGTATTTTATTTCCAGCCAGATTTCTTCTGGAAAACAATGATTCTTTGGCTGGGCTTCGGCGTATCTGGCCCATATTTTTTCAATGCCATTATTGTGCGTCATATTCTAAAACCTTATATGCCAGCTGAGGATGCAAATGAATTTCTCGAAGACTTTGCAAATGAGACTGGTGAAGACTCTGACAATTTGGATGAAGACTAAAACATCTTAAATCAGATAAGGAGTAACTATGTTAAAAAGACGTTGGTGGCATGAAAAGAATGCCTATCAAATTTATCCAAAATCATTTTGTGATTCCAATGGCGACGGAATCGGCGATTTAAATGGTATTCGCCAGCACCTGGATGACTTAAAAGACCTGGGTGTGGACATCATTTGGATTTCTCCATGTTATAAGTCCCCAATGGTGGACCAGGGCTATGACATTTCCGATTACTATGATATCGATCCAATCTTTGGCAGTATGGAGGATATGGATTGTCTGCTTGCAGAAGCCAAAGAAAAAGACTTATCTATCCTTATGGACCTTGTGCTCAACCACTGTTCCGACAAGCACCAGTGGTTCCAGAAAGCTTGTCAGGATCCATATGGAGAGTACGGCAAATATTTCTATATTGTGGAAGGAAAGATTGATCCAGAAACAGGCAAGTCTATCCCTCCATGCAATTGGAGAGCCTACTTTGGAGGCAGTGTCTGGACACCTCTTCCAAAACTTTCTGCAGGAGACCCTGACCAGACATCATCAAAACTTCCTGCAGGAGACCCTGACCAGACATCATCCAAACTCCCTGCAAATGAATTTGGCAAGGATTCAAACAATACTTCTGATAATGAGGCAGAGGTTTCCGGTCAAAGCAAGACTGGAGACACCTGGGATAATCTCTATTATCTACACATGTTTGCCAAGGAACAGCCAGATCTGAACTGGGAGAATCCTCTTGTTCGCGAGGAACTTTACAAGATGATTCGCTGGTGGAGACAGAAGGGCGTTGCTGGTTTCAGACTGGACGCCATTATTAATATCAAGAAAGATTTGGAATTCCGGGATGTAGAAATTGATGGCGCTGATGGAATGGGTGGCTGCTGGAAGATGCTGGATAATGCCACTGGAGTGATTGATTTCCTGAAAGAGCTGAAGGAAAAAGCCTTTGCGGAGTTTGAATATGTGGACGAAAAGACTGGTGAAAGCGTGACAGTGCAGGAAGCCTTCACCGTAGCGGAACTTTCTGACTATGATCCAGAAGAGTTTAAGGAATATTGTGGGGATGATGGTGTATTTGAAACCATCTTTGACTTCTCTGTATTTGCTGCCCAGCGTGGAAAGGACATGGAGAGTCTGACTCCGGAAGAACTGAAGAAGGTCATTTTCACAGAGAAAACACGTACGCAGAACTTAGGAATGATGGCAAATGTTATTGAAAATCATGATGAACTTCGTGGTGTAAACCGTCTTTTGCCTGAGGATGTGATATATGATGACAGATTCGTTGACGCTGGTAATCCAGTAGAATCCATGGATGCAGTAGATACAACTAGTCCTGTTCAGTCAGGTGAAAGCCTCTCTCGGCATGCCAAGAAAGCAGTGGCTATCCTTAATATCATGCCATTTGGTCTGCCATTCCTTTATCAGGGCCAGGAAATCGGCATGACAAATATCGAAACCAATTCCATTTGCGAAATTGATGACATAATGTGGAAGGGCATTTATGAAAAATATCTGGAAGATGGTATGGAGGAAAAGAAGGCCTTTGATACCGTTGCCCGCTTCAACCGGGACAATGCCAGAACGCCAGTGCAGTGGGATGGAAGCCTGAATGCAGGCTTCACAAGCGGAAAGCCTTGGCTCCGTGTCAATCCAAATTACAAGGACATTAATGTGCAGGATCAGCAGAAGGATGAAAAATCCCTTCGTGCATTTTACAAAAAATTACTGAATCTTCGTAAGAATCCTGAGCTGAAAGAGGCGCTGGTCTGGGGCCAGATGAAGCCTTACAAGCAGGAGCAGGAGAACCTTATTGCCTTCTTCCGTGCAAATGTACTTGTCTTGGTTAACTTCTGCAAAGAAGCCAATGAAGTGGAACTCCCTGCAGGAGATTTTGAGGAAGTCCTTCGCAACAGTTCTAAGATTGAGTACCTGGAAGATCAGGGAACAGAGAAATTGTCTGTGGTGCTTCAGGGCTATGATGCTCTTATTTTGAAGTATGAGAATTAAAAGCCTATAGATACTCGAAAAAGTAAGTAATTAATCCATTAACAATACTAGGATTCGTCCCGCAACTGCTAAGTCAGTTTGCGGGACGAATTTATTATTATCAGAACAGAAACATGAAAAATTAATCAAATATGCAAATCAGTCATAAGTGGAATGACTGCAAATCAATCAAAAATCGGTCAGGACGTCTTTGAAACGGTCAAAATCGTGCAGAAATTCTGTCTAAAATCTTGAAATGTTGGCTGATTATTGGAAGAAATTCATAAAAAATGATAGAATACATCGTACATTTCGACGAAATGACGAAAAAATGTAAAAAATGGGTTGCATTTTGTAACTATGTGCACTAAACTCATTTTAGATCGAACGGAAACGTTTCCGTTATCGTTACCGGATACGATTTCAGAAACAATTCCTGAACGAACAAATTAAATCTTTTTACAGAGGGAAAAAGGAGAATCGCGCATGAAGAAATTTAAGAAAGTTGCTACTAGTGCATTTGCAGTTGCTATGGCAGCAAGCATGCTTGTTGGTTGTGGAAAGACAACTGATGGAGCAGATGAAGCAGTTGACAATGGTACTGGTGCTACAGAAGCATCAAAGGACGATGCATCAGCAGATGATGCTACTGAGACAAAGGCATCAGCTGAAGGCGGAAGCGTATACATGCTGAACTTCAAGCCTGAAACAGATGAAGCTTGGCAGGAACTTGCTAAGACTTACACAGATGAGACTGGCGTAGAAGTTACAGTTCTTACAGCAGCTGATGGTCAGTATGCTACAACACTTCAGTCAGAAATGGCTAAGGATGAAGCACCAACAATCTTCAACATTGGTAATGCAACAGCAGCTCAGACTTGGGATGATTACACATATGACCTCAAGGATTCTGAAATCTATAAGCACTTGACAGATAAGTCACTTGCAATCACATACAACGACAAGATTGCTGGTGTTGCAAACTGCTACGAGTCTTACGGTATTATCTACAATAAGGCAATCATCGAGTCTTATGGAAAGCTTGATGGCGCTAAGGTTAAGTCAGCAGATGAAATTACATCACTTGATACTCTGGAAGCAGTTGCTACAGATATCAACGACAGAGTTGATGAAGTAAATGATCAGTTAGCAGAAGATGGTTCAGACTACCAGATCACAGAAGCATTCGCATCTGCTGGTCTTGATGACAGTTCTTCCTGGAGATTCTCTGGACACCTTGCTAACATGCCACTCTATTACGAATTCAAGGACGCTGGTCTTGAAGATCTGACAGCTGGTGAAGCTGAAATTAAGGGAACATACCTTGATAACTACAAGAGAGTTTGGGATATGTATGTAAATACATCAGCAGCAGATCCTAAGACACTGAACTCTGGTTCACTTTCAGCTGAAGCAGAATTTGGTATGGGTGAAGCAGTATTCTACCAGAACGGTGACTGGGAATTCTCAGCACTTACAAATGAAGAAAATGGTTACCTTGTAGCAGCAGACGATATGGGCATGATGCCAATCTACTTCGGTGTTGATGATGCAAACGAAGGTCTCTGCGTAGGTACAGAAAACCATTGGGCAGTAAACGCTAAGACAGGCGATGCAAACGTACAGGCTTCTCTTGATTTCCTTAACTGGGTAATCACATCTGATGAAGGCCGTGACGCAATAGTAAACACAATGGGACTTTCAGCTCCATTCGATACATTCACAGGCGACTACGCTTCTAAGAACGTATTTGCTCAGGATTCAGCAGCTCTTATGAGCGCTGGTAAGACATCAGTTGCTTGGTCATTCAATGCCACACCAAACGTTGATGACTGGAGAGCAGACCTTGTTTCAGCTCTGACAGCTTACACAGATGGCTCTGGCGACTGGGATGGCGTTAAGTCAGCATTCGTTGATGGCTGGGCTGAACAGTGGAAGCTTGCTGAAGAAGCAGCTGAATAAGCTGAATAAGCAAATCCTACACATTAGCAAAAAGTAAAAGCTTAATAAGCTACTAAAAATGTTAACATCGTAGCACGCGGAGCTGTACCGCGTCGCTATTAAAAAAACCACCTAAAAAACATCCGGGCGAAAGCAGAAATTGCCTAGCCCGGATATTTTTAATAAATATTGTGCAAATGTATTTGCTCAGGGTCTCGCAAAGTCCATTTGACAGAGGGGCTGGAAAAAACAAGGGGCTCGCAAAGTCCATTTGCAAATGGACTGCGCTGTGAACAAGTACATTTGCGCAATAGGAAATAGGTGGCGGGGAGTATATAGAGAAATACATAAAGAAGATGTAAAGAAGTCCATAGAAAATCTTATGGATAGGGTATTAGGGAAGTTACTTGTTATAGAAGAAATTATTTTAGAAGGAGATCACTATGGAAAAGTCCATCAAAAAATACTGGCCAATTTTCGTAGTTCCAACGATGCTTGCTTTCCTCGTTGGATTCTTAGTTCCATTCATTTATGGTATCTTTTTGTCCTTTTGTAAGTTCACAACAGTAGTTGACTGGAAGTGGATTGGTGGGGCAAATTACACAAAAATCTTTATGGTCAACGGAAAGCTGGATACAACATTCCTGCATTCACTCTGGTATACAGCGCTGTTCACAGCTGTAACCGTAGTTATCATCAATGTTGCTTCCTTTACAATCGCAATGTTGCTCACAAAGGGAATCAAGGGAACAAACCTTTTCCGTACAACATTTTTCATGCCAAACCTCATCGGCGGTATCGTTCTTTCATACATCTGGCTGATGATTTTCAATGCAGTTCTGCAGAAGTATTCCATGACAATCGTTACTACACAGTGGACAGCCTTCTGGGGCCTGGTTGCTGTAGTTTGCTGGCAGCAGATTGGTTACATGATGGTTATCTACATCGCTGGAATTCAGAATATTCCAGGGGATGTTATTGAAGCAGCAAAGATTGATGGCGCATCTGGCTGGAAGGCTCTTACAAAGATCATTCTTCCAATGCTGGCACCAACCATTACTATTTGTTCTTTCCTGACACTGACAAATGGATTTAAACTTTTCGACCAGAACTTAGCACTTACAGGTGGTAATCCTGCAAAGATGTCTCAGCTCCTGGCTCTGAATATCTACGACACCATGTACGGTACAACAGGCTGGCAGGGTGTTGGTCAGGCAAAGGCGGTAATCTTCTTCATTCTGGTTGCTGTAATTTCATTAATCCAGAACAGACTTACAACAAAGAAGGAGGTTGATGCGTAATGGCAACTGAAGTATTAAAGAAAGAAAAAAAAGTAGATAAAGCAAAGAAACCTCAGATGCAGAACTTTGATGGGAAGGCTGCAAAGAAACGTAAGAACGATGACACAGTAAACTCTGTACGTCGTGCCCGCCATGGATGGATTATTACACTCTTTTTCTCAATCCTTTCCCTGGCTTGGATCGCACCAATTATCATCGTGCTGCTGAACTCCTTTAAGCGTAAGGCGTATATCTTCCGCAACCCATTTGGCATTTCAAAGTTCACATTGTCAGAGGGCTTTGATAAGTGGAAGTCAGGAATTCACACAACATTTAACGGACTTCAGAACTATACAAATGCTATCAATAAGACAGAGTTCTTCAAGGCATTTGGCCTGTCACTCTTTATCACAGTTTGTTCAGTTGCTCTGATTCTGCTCTGCACATCCATGTGTGCATGGTATATCACAAGAGTTAAGACAAAGATTACAAAGGCAATTTACATTCTTTGCCTCTTCTCCATGATCGTACCTTTCCAGATGGTAATGTTCACTCTGTCCAAGTTTGCAAATATGTTGCACCTTGGAAATCCAGTGGGTATCATCATCGTTTATCTGGGCTTCGGCGCAGGCCTTGCAGTCTTCATGTTCACGGGATTTGTCAAAGGAATCTCCATCGAAATTGAAGAAGCTGCCATGATCGATGGCTGCTCACCACTGCAGACTTTCTTCCTGGTTGTTATGCCAATCATGAAGCCAACCATCGTAACAGTAGCCATCCTGGAAGCCATGTGGGTATGGAACGATTACCTGCTTCCATCACTGGTTCTAAATATCAACAAGTACAAGACCATTCCAATTGCCATTCAGTACCTCAAGCAGAGCCACGGACAGATTGACTGGGGCGCAATGATGGCAGCACTGGTTCTTGCCATTATTCCAATCGTTATTTTCTATGCCATTGCACAGAAGTACATCATCGACGGTGTTCTGTCTGGTGCGGTTAAGGGTTAAAAAATATGTCCGAGTGACTGGCCCCAAGGGGCAGAGTCACCGGCTAAAGCAGGAGACTTAAATGAGAGCAAGCGGAATTTTAATGCCTATATTTTCACTGCCATCCCGTTATGGTATTGGAAGTTTCTCAAGAGAAGCCTATGAATTCGTAGATTTCCTGGTGGAGGCAGGCCAGAAGTATTGGCAGATTCTTCCAATTGGACCAACTGGATACGGGGATTCCCCTTATCAGTCCTTCTCGACTTTCGCAGGAAATCCTTATTTCATCGACCTCGAGCAGCTGATTCAGGAGGGGGTTCTTACACGCACAGAGTGTGCCCGTCCTCAGTTTGATCTGAAGAAGAAAATTGATTATTACAAATTATATAAAAAGAGATATGAACTCCTCCGCCTTGCCTATACACGCAGTAATGTAGGAGAGAATGAGACATTCCATGAGTTTCAGAGGAAGAATGCTTATTGGCTAAATGATTATGCACTCTTTATGGCAATCAAGGAGCGCTTTGGCGGAAAGGCCTGGGACGAATGGCCTGACGACATCCGTTTCCGTTATCCCAATGCCATGGAATACTACCAGAGTGAATGCTATTTCGATGTAGAGTTTTATGAATATACCCAGTTCCTTTTCTTCCAGCAGTGGATGAAACTGAAGCAGTATGCAAATGATCATGGTGTATCTATCATTGGAGACATTCCAATTTATGTTGCCTTTGATTCTTCTGATGTATGGTCTCATCCAGACTACTTCGAGTTTGATGAGGAGGGACACCCAAGGGTAGTTGCAGGATGTCCACCAGATGGTTTTGCTGCTGACGGTCAGCTCTGGGGCAATCCTATTTACAGATGGGATTACATGAAGGAAACAGGATTTGATTGGTGGCTGCGCCGTATCGGTGCCTGCTACAAGATTTATGATGCCATTCGTATCGACCACTTCCGTGGTTTTGATGAGTTTTATGCCATCCCTTACGGGGAAGAGACAGCAGTGAATGGCCAGTGGTGCAAGGGTCCTGGCATTGAGCTCTTTAGAAAAGTCCAGGAAACATTTGGCACAGACAAACTGATTATTGCAGAAGATCTGGGCTATGTTACAGATACCGTAAAGCAGCTGGTTGCTGATTCTGGTTATCCAGGTATGAAGGTCATTGAATTTGCTTTCGACCGTCGCGATTCCTCAAGTCCAGTGGGCTATCTGCCACATAATTACACACAGAATACAGTTTGCTACACAGGCACACATGATAATGATACACTGGTGGGCTGGCTGGAAGAAATTACACCAGCAGAATACCAGGATGTACTGGATTATCTGGGCATTGTGGAAGAAGAACTGGATCATGCATCAAAGAGTGAACTCAAGTTCCTGAAATTACAGGAGAAGACAGAAGCGGAGAAGGCAAAGGCAAAGGCTGAGCAAGTACCTGCTAAGAAAAAAGTAACTTCCACGAAAGAAGCAAAACCTGACATTGCAGGTGCTGAGGAAGAGGCCTCTTCTCAGCAGGACGAGAAAGTCACAAAGGCTGAGCAGAGAAGACGGGATCAGGAGCGTCTTCTGAAAATCAAGAATCGTCGTATCGCATATCAGCTGATTCGTTCTGTGGAATCATCCGTTTCTGATCTTTGCATCATTCCACTCCAGGATTACCTTGGTCTGGGAAGTGAGGCAAGAATCAATACACCTTCCACGGATTCTGGAAACTGGCAGTGGCGCGTGAAATCTGAGCAGATGACAGACGACCTGGCGGCCTATATCAAGAAACTGGCAGTTACTTACGGCAGAGTGTAAGAAAGGCTAATTACATTTGCGATTCATGGCAAAAATCATCTCGGTAGCACCCGACACCCAACCCGAAATTCAACGTGCTACGACCTTACACACCCGGCGTGAACATATACATCTGAGGGGGCATAAGTTCACGTATGCAGATTTTTCCTGAAAAGGCATAGATGAGAGAGAAGAAAAATACCTTGAAGGTTTTTATATGGTTTTTGCCATAATCATATTAGGGGATGCAAGAATTTGTGCAAATGAGATTTGCACAGATGGGGCATCCCTCTTTTATTAAGGTAGGAACAGCAAGTGAAGTAATATTGTGAATCATTGGAAAGATTACTTGCTTGACAAGTGATTTACTAATTGCAACCTAGAAAAGGAAACTATATACTATTCAATGGCCAAGGCCTATTTGCATGGAACCTTATGTGGAAACTGCCTTTAGATATTTGACTAGTTTGGGAGACCCGCGCAGTTCATTTGCATGGTTTGTTGAAAAGTAAGATGGGAAGAAAATATGAAGCAGAAGCAAATTACAATTAGAGATATCGCAAGACTGTCTGGTTGCAGTGTCAGCACGGTTTCGCGTGCCATGAATAATTCTCATGACATCAGTGACGAGACCAAGGAGCGCATCCAGCGTATTATGGACGAGCATGGTTATGTGCCAAACAATTCTGCGCGCAATCTTAAGCGTAAGGATTCCAATACCATTGCGATTATCGTAAAGGGTATTTCTAACCCATTCTTTACCAATATGTATACAATGTTCGAGCATCATCCAGCTTTGGCACCTTATACGCTGACGCTGCAGCAGGTGGATCAGAATGAGGATGAGACCCTGGTTGCTCTTCGCGCTGAGAAGGAGAAGAAGGTCTGCGGTACCATTTTCTTCGGTGGATATTTTGATGATTCCAAGCAGGCGAATTTGAAGAAGCTTACTGTGCCATATGTTATGTGTACAGCTCGTGTGGCAGACGATGTGCCAGCCACAGATTATTCGGCCATCGGTATTGATGATGAGCTGGAGTCTTATAAGGTAGTGAAATATCTATTAAGTCTGGGACATAAGAAAATTGCAATTATTGCTGGACGTCAGGATGACCAGAACATTGGTCTTCACCGACTGAAGGGTTATCGTAGAGCCCTGGAAGAATCTGGCATTGCTTATGATGAGAAATTAGTTTATTACATGGAAGATGACATTCCAGCCTACACACCAGAGAATGGTTATGTGGTGGCGAATAAGTTGCTGGATTCTGGAGCGGACTTCACTGCTCTCTATGTAATTTCAGATAATACCTGCTATGGTGCCTGCAAGGCAATTCTTAGTCGTGGCAAGAAGATTCCGGATGACATTGCAGTGGCATCCTTCGATGGACTGGATATGTCTAAGTATTACTATCCATCCCTGACCACCATGAAACAGCCATGTCGTGAAATGGTTGACGCAGTTGTTAACCAACTCATTGGCCTCATGAATGGTACAGTGGATCATGTACAGAAAAACTATCCTGCACTTTTAATTGAGGGACAGAGTACAAAAGCGCTGAAGAAATAAGCGAGCATTAAGAAAAGTAGTGAAACTTTGAAAAGAAGCAGGAAAATTTTAGAAAGCAGAGAAGTTTCTCGGCTTTGTCAGAGCAAAAATTACGAGGCAGAAAATGGCACAGGAAAAACATGAATTTCAACTTGGAGAAATTATAGAGATGAAGAAGGCTCATCCCTGTGGCACCAATGCCTGGAAGATTTTAAGAGTGGGCATGGACTTTCGTATGGAATGCACCGGATGTAAGAGAAGTTTGATGCTTCCAAGAAAGACCGTGGAAAAAGGTTATAAGAGGACTATATCTGAGTAAGAAAGAGACGGCGATGCCGTCTCTTTTTATTAGGAGAAAGACTACACGGAATTTTTCACAATAGAAGGTGGAGAGGAAGAAAGACATGAAAGAAATGGAAAGTAGGGAGAAAGACTGCACGGAATTTTTCACAATAGAAGGTGGAGAGGAAGAAAGACATGAAAGAAATGGAAAGTAGGGAGAAAGATTGCGCGGAATTTTTCACAATAGAAGGTGGAGCGGAAGAAAGACATGAAAGAAATGGAAAGTAGGGAGAAAGATTGCACAGAATTTTTCATATTAGAAGATTTGTAGAGTGAAAGACATTAAAACGAAAAAAATGAAATAAGCCTCGTTTTCACAATAGCTGGGGTATGAAGTCAAAAGACATTAAAAATTTTCCAAGGCGAAAAATATATTTATCGCTATATCAGAATTGAGATGCAAAAGACATTAAATTTGAAAAATAGGAATTTTTAAAATGTTTGCACAAGTAGGGTTAACGATCCAAAAGACATTAATTTGGAAAAAATGGTTGAAAAAAAAGTTTTGCAATCGTTGGGAAAAAACAAAATAAACATTAAATGAGGCTTTTTCAAAAATTTTCGAATTTGGCAGGATACATATTTCTTCCAATAGACATGAAAATCCCCCGCAGAGGAAAACTTCCATGCAATAAAAGCAACGAAATTTTCTCCCATATCTAGTTAAGAGACATAAATATCAACTATATGTTGAAAACGCCCTAAATTACTGGAATTTTGAGAAAATTTCGCTTGCGGCAACTGGCCCAATGTGTTATTATCAATTCCTGTGATATATATTCCTTGCTCCTTCTAGCACTTAGTTGTTAGATTTATCCGTTTACATGGAAGGGGCCAAAGAGACCATAAGGAGGTGCAAAACATGAACAAGTACGAGATCGCGTTAGTTCTTAGTTCAAGAGTAGATGATGATGTAAGAAACACAACTCTTGAAAAGGTCAAGGATCTTGTTGCTAAGGCAAACGGCACAGTTACTGCTGTTGATGACCAGGGCAAGAAGAAAATGGCTTATGAGATCCAGGATATGAGAGAAGCGTACTACTACTTCATCCAGGTTGACACAGATGATGCTGCTATGCCTGCAACAGTAGAAGCACAGCTTAGAATCATGGACAATGTCATCAGATACCTGATCGTAAGAGCCGATGCCTAAGTAATTAGGAGGGTTATTATGAACAAGGTTATTTTAATGGGTCGTCTTACAAGAGATCCAGATGTTAGATATTTCAATGGACAGAGTGGAGACCAGTCAGCAATGGCTAGATTCACAATCGCTGTAGACCGCAGATTCCGCCGCTCAAATGGTGGTGATAATCAGCAGACTGCAGATTTCATTTCCTGTGTAGCTTTTGGCAAGCAGGGTGAATTCGCTGAGAAGTATCTGCATAAAGGTACAAAAATTTGTTTAGTAGGTCGTATTCAGACTGGCTCTTATACAAATAAGGATGGCCAGAAGGTTTATACGACAGATGTAGTAGCAGAAGAGCTTGAGTTCGCTGAGAGCAAAAATGCAGCTGGAAATTATCAGGATCAGAGAGACTTTGGTCAGGCATCATCAGGCATTCCTTTCAAGGAGAGCAGTGATAGTGCTGAAGCTAGTGGTTTCATGAATGTTCCTGCAAACTTCGATGGCGATGGAGATTCCGCACCATTCTAAGTTCGCATGATTTCCTCGCGACTATTCTCTTCGTTTTATGGAGGATAAAAAATGCCTTACAATAAGTCTGAGGGCGGTGCCCCAATGAGAAGAAGACCTATGCGCAGAAGAAAGAAAGTTTGTGTATTCTGCTCAGACAAGAATCAGGTCATCGATTACAAGGATGTAGCAACACTTTCAAAGTATATCTCAGAGCGTGGAAAGATCCTTCCTCGCCGTATTACTGGAACATGTGCTAAGCACCAGAGAGCAATCACTGTTGCTGTTAAGCGTGCTAGACAGGTTGCACTTATTCCTTACGTAACAGACTAATAAGTCGCGAAGACTAGTTATAGTCACTAACAGAACCCTGACAGGAGTAATCCTGACAGGGTTCTTTTGTTTTGTGAAAAAGATAGAAAATAGTTCGCAAAAACACTTTAAAACACTTTAAATCCTTAAAGTAAATATACTCCCCTCCACTATATTTAGCGCTTCTCTCTTTCCATTTTTAGTTTTTGCTTTAGAAGGCTCGCAAATGCGGGCTTTTTTCTTGTATTACTTAATTGCTTATGCTAGTATCAAGCGGAAAATAAAATAATAGAAGAAAATAATTAATGAAATTAAGAAATATTATAGAAAAGTTAATTATTAAAAATGATGACTCATCAAGATTAGTTAATTATTAAACAAAGATTCATCAAAGAGAAGTTGGTTATTAAACAAAGATTCATCAAAGAGAAGTCGATTATTAAACAAAGATTCATTAAAGAGAAGTTACTAAGAGATCTAATAAAGGAAGCAAGAAGTCTTGTATCAATAGAAGCGGGAGGTAATCCTATGAAATTTACAAAGATGCATGGCATAGGAAATGACTATGTCTACGTAAACACAATTGAGAATCCAATTGCGGATCCTGAGCAGGTATCTATTCAGGTAAGCAAGTTCCACTTTGGTATTGGTTCCGACGGCCTCATCCTTGTGGGAGCAGCAAGCGAAGAGTCAGGTGCTGATTTCTCCATGGACATTTATAACGCCGATGGTTCTCGTGCCAAGATGTGCGGTAATGGTGTCCGCTGCGTTGGTAAGTTTGTGTATGACCATGCTATGACATCCAAGGAAACCGTAAAGATTGAAACCCAGTCTGGTGTTAAGATTCTTGCTCTGCAGCTTCGTGATGCTGGCCCTGGTGAAATCAATAACAATGGCAAGGTAGTTGCCTCTGCCACAGTAGATATGCAGTCGCCAATTCTTACTCCTGAGAAGGTTCCAGTTCTTGCACCTGCCGATTTTGAAGCAGAGAATATTAAGGACTGCGTACCAGCTTATCTTGGTCAGGAAGAAAAAGTTGCGGTGAAAATGCCACTGGAAATTAATGACACTATTTACTATGGAACTGCTGTTTCCATGGGAAATCCTCATTTTGTAACTTTCATTGATGACGTTGCAAATTTCCCACTTGCTGAAATCGGCCCTCTCTTTGAGATGAATCGTGCCTTCCCGGATCGTGTGAACTCTGAGTTCGCTCAGGTTCAGGATGCCAACCACATCACTATGCGTGTTTGGGAAAGAGGAAGTGGCGAAACTCTTGCCTGCGGAACAGGCGCCTGCGCCACAGCAGTTGCTGCAATCCTTAACGGCAAATGTAATGCTAATGAAGAAATCGAAGTAAAGCTTCTGGGCGGCACTTTGAAGATTAAGTGGGATCTGGAAAAGAACACAGTCTTCATGACAGGCCCTGCCACAACTACCTTTGAAGGTGTTTGGTTCGAAGAACAGTAAATAGATTTTTGCAAATGAGATGCGCATCCCATTTGCATGGAGGGGCTGGCGAATGTGGTCAGTTGCTCCAGGAATGAACAAGTAGATTTGACTAAAATTTCAGGAGGTACCCCATGATTCACGCTAATGCAGATTATTTAAAGTTACCAGGTTCTTATCTTTTCTCAACAATCGGAAAGAAGGTTGCCGCATTTTCAGCTGCCAATCCAGATAAGAAAATTATTCGTCTGGGAATCGGCGATGTAACACAGCCACTTTGCCCAGCAGTTATCGATGCCATTCATAAGGCAACAGATGAGATGGCACATGCCGAGACTTTCCGGGGCTACACACCGGATCTGGGTTATGAATTCCTGAGAAATACCATTGCTGATAAGGTTTACAAGAAGCTGGGAGCAGATATTGCATCGGACGAAATCTTTATTTCAGACGGCGCAAAGTCCGACTCCGGTAACATTCAGGAAATCTTTGCAGCAGATACTAAGGTTGCTGTTTGCGACCCTGTTTATCCAGTATATGTAGATACCAATGTCATGGCAGGTAGAACGGGAAACTACGATGAGGCAACAGGCCTTTGGTCAAATGTGGTTTACATGCCTTGTACGGCAGAGAATGGCTATGCGCCAGAACTGCCAGCAGCAGACCAGACTCCAGACCTGATTTACCTCTGCTTCCCTAACAATCCAACTGGCGCCACTATCACAAAGGCTCAGCTGCAAGATTGGGTGGATTATGCAAATAAGAATGGCGCAGTGATTGTTTATGATGCAGCATACGAAGCTTACATCAGCGAGGATGACGTTCCTCACAGCATCTATGAGTGCCAGGGCGCAAGAACTTGTGCCATC
This sequence comes from uncultured Lachnospiraceae bacterium, assembly GCA_900314445.1. Taxonomy (GTDB): domain Bacteria; phylum Bacillota; class Clostridia; order Lachnospirales; family Lachnospiraceae; genus Eubacterium_Q. The sequence goes on from OMVA01000022.1 coordinate 15,154, forward strand.
GAAATTCGTTCATTCTCTAAGAATGCCGGATTTACAGGAACTCGTTTGGGATTCACAGTAGTTCCTCACGACTTAAAGGATGCAGATGGCGTGGAAATTCGTTCCCTTTGGGCACGTCGCCACGGCACTAAGTTCAACGGTGCCCCTTACATTATCCAGCGTGCCGGCGAAGCTGTTTACAGCGAAGAAGGCCAGCGCCAGACAAATGAGCAGATTGCTTACTATATGAATAATGCCAAGTACATCATGGAAGGCCTGAAGGAAGCTGGCTACACAGTTTCCGGTGGTGTGAATGCACCTTACATCTGGCTCAAGACTCCAGACAAGATGACATCCTGGGAGTTCTTCGACTTCCTCTTAAACGAAGCCAACGTAGTTGGTACACCAGGCTCTGGTTTCGGACCAAGCGGTGAGCATCATTTCCGTCTTACGGCATTTGGCTCCTTTGAGAACACAGTGGAAGCCATTGATCGAATCAAGAAACTTTAAGTAAATGAGATGCGCAATCGCATTTTTAAATGCGGTTGCGTTTTTTTATGGATGGGGTAAATCCTATAGACAAACGAAAAAAATAGGAATACTATGTATAGAGACATTTATTGAAAAAGGTTGGAATATGTGGGCGCTGTTAAGGGAAAACAGCTGTTTTGGGACCGGCCTTCTTTCTTGAAGAAATACATAAGACCGGCGTTCGGGGGAACAACTCATGGGAATGGAACAATATCAGATCTCCAGCGATGCGGAACATGTGCTGAAAAGCTCGTGCATCCCATTTGCAATCTATACTTTTAATAACGAGAAGATAAAAACGCTTCTTATTACAGATGGTTTCTGTGAGCTCTTTGATTTGACAGAGGACCAGGCATATGAGCTGATGGATAATAATATGTATAAACATTGTCATCCAGAAGATCGAGCTCATATCGCGGATCTTGGCGTGAAGTTTGCCAAGAGCGGTCAGGAATACGAGGCCATCTATCGTAATAAATCCGATAAGCAAAATGAATATCACGTGATCCACGCTTATGGTCGCCATGTCGACACGGAGGGTGGTCGTCTTGCTGTTGTCTGGTACACCGACGAGACTAACGTTATTAAGAAAAGTAAGGATGCCAGCGCAGTAGGAGGGGAAGATATTATTACCCGCCTGGAAAAACTTCTGCAGGTGAATAAGGAGAAGACAGAGAATAATTACGAATCTCTTACCGGACTTCCAAACCTTCCATATTTCTTCCAGCTTGCAGGCGCGGGAACGGGAAAGATGGCTGCCATGGGCAAACGTGGCCTCATTGCCTTCTTTGATTTCCTGGGAATGACAGCCTTTAACCGCAGATTTGGATTTGAAGCGGGAACACAGCTGCTTCTTGATTTCTCCAAAATTCTTGCCAAGTACTTCACGGCAGAAAATTGCACTCGTGTAGGTGGAAATTACTTCGCCGTTTATGATGAATACACAGAGGAATTCCAGAGTAAGCTTGAAAAAGTAGTTGAAGAGACTGCCACACTGCATGCTGGCAAGTCTATCCCAATCAGCGTGGGTGTATATGTATTCGAACCGGACCAGGTCCTGAGTCCTGGCATGGGCTTTGACTTTGCCAAGGAAGCATCTGCCATCAATAAGGGCTCTCATGAATCCGTCATTCGCTATTATGATGAGGAATTAAAGAAGAAGGTCGCCCAGAGAAACTATGTAATCAATAATTTTGAACGCGCCCTGGAAGAGCATTGGATTCAGGCTTATTATCAGGCAATTATTCGTTCCGTAAATGGACAGGTATGTAGTGAAGAGGCTCTGGCCAGATGGATTGACCCGGACACAGGTATGCTGTCCCCGGCGGAATTTATTCCGGTTCTGGAGAATGCCCATCTGCTTTACAAGCTTGATTTATATATGGTGGAACAGATTTGCCAAGACATGAAGGCCAAGCAGGCAAATGGAATTGACATCGTTCCAACTTCAGTTAACTTCTCACGTTATGACTTTGAACAGTGTGACGTGGTGGATGAAGTAATTAAGCGTGTAGACGCAGCAGGACTGCCACACAAACTTCTGGCTATTGAAATTACAGAGTCTGTAGTTGGTATGAATCCTGAGTATATTAAGGAACAGGTAGCTCGTTTCCGTCAGAATGGTTTCTTCGTATGGATGGACGATTTCGGTTCTGGTTATTCTTCTCTGAATCTGCTTCAGGATTTAGAGTTCGATTTGATTAAGCTGGATTTGAAACTGGTAAAGACTCTGGATACATCCCAGAAGAGTCGTTCCATTGTAAAGAAGCTTGTAGAAATGGCCACATCCATCAATATTGATACCCTGGCAGAGGGTGTAGAAACAGTGAATCAGTTCTATTTCCTTAAGGAAATTGGTTGTGATAAGTTACAGGGCTTTTTCTTCAGCAAACCAACTCCATTTAACGAGATCTGTGATCGCTATCGGAATGGAAAAGGCATTGGCTTTGAAGATTACAGAGAGCACGATTACTATGAGACCATCAGCCGTGTGCCACTCAGCGATATTTCGCCAGTGCTTAACACACGTAGCGATATGGAGAATACCAACCTCAGTATTCCTGCTGCCATCATCGAGCGAAATGAGGAACAGCCTGGTCTTTGCCTCCGCGCCAACAATTCTTACATCCGTAGGCTTAAGGCAGGCAACTATCTTGATGATTCAGCAAATAGAAAATATGGCTTTGTGCTTAAGAATAATCCTTATACAGAAATGATTAGGGATGCCATGGAGCGTAGTGACAACAAGTATGGTTGGAATTACGCCAAGGATGATTACATTACCATCGCCGTAAAGAAAATCGCCACAAATCCGGTGACAGGCGCCATGGCATATCTGGTAATTTTCCTGAATATGGAGAGTTAAAAAAGACAAGTTCCCGACACAGAGATGTGTCGGGATTTTTTATGCAAATGGGCTGTGCATTGACAATTTGGGGCAAGTTCATTTTTAGAATCTAGGAAATGAGTAAGAAGAATGAGTAAAATACAGGACGATTACGAGACAGAAGATGCTTACAAGACGGAAGATAATTACGGGACGGAAGATAATTACGAGACCGAAGACAGTTATAAGACCGAAGACAGTTATAAGAACGTAGACTATCACGGGGAAGAAGATGACCCCTATGCATATCTGGCGGAGAATAGTGGCCATAAGGGCGGACTATTTATTGTACTTCTTACCTTAATTCTTTTAGTAGCAGGCTTTTTCACAATTCACACCCTGCGAAAGAACAGGCAGGAAGCAAGCGGGCTGAATGCAGTTGAGACGGGGGACGAAACTGGTAATACCGGAGACAATCTTGCAGAGTCCAGTGCCAGTACCGAAGATACTGGTATTGGAAATGCTATGGATCGGGCGGAAAAGGAAGCGCCAATCCCATTTGCACAAAGTTTAGAGGAAGTGGCCTCTTACGTAGATCAGCTGGAAAGTGAGAAATATTCAGCAACGATTACGCTTTATCTGGACCAGGCGACTCTGGATTCCCTGGCGGATTTGAATGAGGAACTGAATGCGGCTTTTTATCTTTGCTCCAATCATAGTGAGAAGGATGCGGATGCAGAGGGACGTATTGCCACGGAGTTTTCTATCAATTGCTCGGATGAGTATTTTGTGTATCATCATCGCATGGATGGCTGGCAGATTCCGGCGGAGCGGTCCATGGCAAGTGAGTTGAACAAGGCCATAGATGCGGTGCTGAAGGAGTGCATCACTGCGGGCATGGGGGACTATGATAAGGAACTTGCTCTTCATGATTATTTGACGGAGAATTGCGAGTACAGTGAGACGGGTGTGCAGATGGAACATACAGCTTACGGTGCTCTTGTGAACAAGAAGGCCCAGTGTGACGGCTATGCAAAGTCCATGTATCTGCTTCTGTCCAGTCAGGAAATCCCTGTAAAAATGGTGGCGGGAACCACGGCGGACGGCCAGACATCACACGCCTGGAATCAGATTCAGCTGGAGGATGTCTGGTACAATCTGGATGTGACCTGGGATGACCCTCTGGGAGCACAGAAACCAAACCACATGTACATGAATGTGTCAGATGACATTATGAAGATTGGCCATGTGTGGGATGACAGCAGAACATTTGCGTGCGACACCAATGATGAGAATTACTATATGAAGAATGGTATTTTCTTCACGGACAAGCAGTCCATGTTCGACTATATTCAGTCGGAGGTCACAGCAAATGGCTGGGCAGACTGCGTTGGCTATGGTCTTTATCTGAATCATGATGAATTGAATGCCCTCTTTGGAGCGGGACATTCCCACATCATAGCTGGAGATGGGGGCTATCAGTGCGTGCAATATCAGTAAATGTAGCAGAGTCAACTACCCACGACCTAAAGGTCATGGGCTTGTAACTGCCCAGTCGTACTAAC
>OMVA01000092.1 GCA_900314445.1 uncultured Lachnospiraceae bacterium
GTATCAAAATTCTGTCAAACGATGGAAATAAAAGTCCCTCAAACCTTTATGTTTTATAAGGCTTGAGGGATTTTTGATTGTTAAAATGTCGGGTTAGAAATGCAAAAATATTAATATGTTTGCATTTTTTATGGTAATATTTGCAGTTTCACAGAAAGTTCACGATTTCTTCACAAATTATTAGGGGCCTGGTGGTACTATACAGTCGTTCCAATTGAAGGATTCTATATACCTTCCCCCACATTTTTCAACTGAAGGGCCTTCTCCCAAACGGCCCTTCCTTCGTATAAGATGCAAGGCTGATTTTCAGAGGAAACATGAGTTTATGATTCTCTGCTTCGATGGATGGTGAATTGAAGCCTTGCTTACGTATATTCGATAATTTCATAATTACGTAAAGAAAAGTCAGGATTACCATTACTTGCATGGACTTCGGTCAACTAGTTTAATCCTGACTTCTTTTTATAATGTCTGCAGTGTGCTCTTGAGAATTTTTACTGCCATGAATTGGGCGGAAAGCGAATCTCAGACAAATTCATTTGCATTAAGAAAGGAAATTAATATGGCAAATCCAATTGTTACAATTACAATGCAGGATGGCGGCGTTATTACAGCTGAGCTTTATCCTGAAAAGGCACCCAATACGGTAAATAATTTTATCTCTCTGATTAAGAAGGGCTTCTATGATGGCCTTATTTTCCACAGAGTTATTTCTGGTTTCATGATTCAGGGTGGAGATCCTGATGGACGTGGAACAGGTGGACCTGGTTATGGAATCAAGGGTGAGTTCGCTGCAAACGGTTTCGACAATGACCTCATTCATGAGAGAGGCGTGCTTTCAATGGCTCGTTCTATGAGACCAGATTCTGCGGGCTCTCAGTTCTTCATCATGCATCAGGATGCACCTCACCTGGATGGACAGTATGCTGCATTCGGTAAGGTAATCGAGGGTATGGATGTTGTAGATCGCATCGCAGCTACTCGTACAGGCTGGGGCGACAAGCCAGTTGAACCACAGCAGATGAAGACAGTTACTGTTGATACTCAGGGTGTTGATTATCCAGAACCAGAAACAGTAATGGAATAAGTGATTTGTTAGCAAAACGCTAATAATTTGTATTCCTTGCTATAGGATATCAAAATGACTTATAGGGACTCAGCTTCGGCTGAGTCCTCTTTTTGTGGTGCTACAGGTGGAAAATGAAAATAAAACTGCAGCGCGGGGAATACCTCGAACAGGGAAGCGCAAGAACATAAAAAAACAGAGGAAAAAAATAGGGGAATCTCTTGAGAAATACACCGTATTTCCTTATACTAGGAAAGGCTACCGAAAGAATTAGTCATCTTATATATACATGGCGAAAGGCTAGGAAAAATAAAGTGAGTCGTAGAAAAGTAAATCCAGCAAGGGGGATGTGTAGAATCATCTGGGCGATGATCCAGCTGGCTCTGATTATTACCCTGTTTTCAATTCCAGTAATTACCATCGGAGACGTCATCAGCTCCGTTTCTTATACCGTTATGAAATTCCTGAAGAAGGATGATACAAAGATTTGGACCACCTTCTGGGCGCAGTTTAAGGGAAATTTTAAGAAGACCATTGGACTTTGGCTGGCAACTCTTGTTGAGACAGCAATTCTGGTTTATGGCGTTTGGTACTGGTATGCAAACCTGGCACTTCTTTCTGTGGGAAAGGGACCTGCAGGGATGACATATGGAAGTGTAATCACAAGCCTTGTAATCAGCATTATCCTGCTCTTTCTTTTTATCATGTTTGCCTGCCATATTTTTCCACTCATTGGAAATTATGAAAATGACTGGAAGGGTACTGTTAAGACTGCCTGGTACCTTGCCAGACATGAGGCTCTTCGTTCTCTTTTATATGCAATGATTGTTGTGGGAATCATGGCACTTCTCTTTGCGTTCCTGCCAGTTATTGTTATGTTCATTGCAATCGGCTTCGGCGTTGTGGCGCTGATTTGTACAATTATTCATAGATCAATTTTCCAGCATGCCTTGTCACAGCTGGAGGAGGAAAATGCGTAATAAATGGAAGACCATCCTATCTACCGTGGTGGTCTTCCTTTTCGTGTTTATCGGTAGTGGAATTCTTTTCGTAAAATTTGCCTGGTTCTCCATGACCATGGAAGAAATGCTCTTTCATATAAAAACATCTCTCACCGGAGCCAGCGCCAGTGTAGTGAATGAGTATCTGCTGGCATCCATTCTTCCAACCCTACTCGTAACAGCGCTTTATGCTATACTTGCCGGACTTGGTAACAAACTAGCTCGCCCGCTTAAGTGGCTGGCAGCCGCCTTTTGTCTGGTGGCCCTGATTGTAGGTGCCTATAGTTTTCATCTTTGGACTTTCCTGAGAGGACAGTTTGTTTCCTCAACTTATATTGAAGATAATTATGTGGATCCAAAGACTGTGGATCTTCAGTTCCCAGAAAAGAAAAGAAATCTCATTTACATATATCTGGAGTCAATGGAAATGACTTATGCAGATAAGGAAAGTGGTGGGGCTTTTGATAAGAATGTTATTCCGGAACTGACTCTTCTTGCCAAAGAGAATGAAGATTTTTCAGGAAATGAATATTCACTCAGCAGGTCGGATACCCCAGATAACCTTCTGTCGCGAAAGGAAGATCTGAAGTCTTTCCAGACCTTAAATAGTCATATTCCAGATGGGTCAGATTATTCAGAGGAAAATGATGATGAAGAGAGAGGAATGCTGACAGTTCAAAATAGCAATGATAAGCTCAATGGTGGTTATGCGGTGGAAGATACCACCTGGACCATGGCAGCCATGTTCGGACAGACATCTGGCCTTCCTCTGAAAATCCCAATGGGTCAGAATCAGATGGTCTATGTAAATAAGTTTATGCCAGGAGTTACCAGCCTGGGAGATATTCTAGAAGAAAATGGTTATCACAATGTTTTGATGATTGGTTCCAATGCCACCTTTGGTGGTCGCCGCAAGTACTTTCAGCAGCACGGCGATTACGAAATCTGTGACTGGCCATGGGCCAAGAAAGAAGGCCTGATTCCAAGTAATTACAAGGTTTGGTGGGGATATGAAGATGAAAAACTCTTCCAATATGCGGAAGATAAACTTACTGACCTTGCAGCAGAGAACCAGCCATTTAATTTCACTATGCTGACCGTGGATACCCACTTTGAGGATGGACATTCCTGCAGGCTTTGCCCAAGTGATAACGGGGATAATAAGTATGCAAATGTAATGCACTGCTCATCCCAGCAGGTGGTAAGGTTTGTTCACTGGATTCAGGATCAGGACTTTTGCGACAATACAACCATTATCATTTCTGGAGATCACCCAACCATGGATAAAGATTTCTGTAACGATATTGATGAAAATTATCAAAGAAAGGTTTATACTTGTATTGTTAATGCGCCTATTTCTCCTATGGATGGGGAAAGACGACGTGAATTCACAACATTAGATATGTTCCCAACTACACTTGCAGCCCTGAATGTAAAAATTCCAGGGGACAGACTTGGTATGGGAACCAATCTGTATTCTACAGAAGATACACTGGCAGAGAAAGATGGTGTGGATAAGATTAACGAAGAAATCACCTATAAGTCTGCTCTTATGCGGACCCTCTACGATGGGAATTAAAATCTTTGCGCAATGGATTGCGCAGGTGATCGACAGAGAATCTACCGAGAATAGAAATGAATCTAGAGAGAATCACTATGGTAGAACAACTCATTTGCACATTGATTTAACAACTCGCGCGGAAGCGCTTGTATAGTACAAGGAGGACATAATGGACAAGAAGCAGTTAGGACAGGAAATTGGCGCAACAAGTTACCCAGGAAGAGGCATTGTTGTAGGTAAGACACCAGATGGCAAGAAGGCAGCTATTGCTTACTTTATCATGGGACGTTCAGAAAACAGCCGTAACCGCGTATTCGTAACAGAGGGTGAAGGCATTCGTACAGAGGCATTTGACCCAAAGAAACTTGAAGATCCAAGCCTGATTATTTATGCACCAGTTCGCGTAAGAGGTACAGATACCATCGTTACTAACGGTGACCAGACAGATACAATCTATGACCTGATGGCACAGGGAAAGACATTTGAAGAGTCACTTCGTACACGTCAGTTTGAACCAGATGGTCCAAACTTTACTCCGAGAATTTCAGCCTGCCTTCATTTCGCAGACAAGTTCAACTATGAAATCTCAATCCTGAAGAGCAATCGCGGTGATGCATCTTGCTGCAACCGTTACACATTCTCATACGATACTCCAATCACAGGAGAAGGACATTTCATCCACACATACATGCAGGATGGCAATCCACTTCCATCATTTGAAGGCGAACCTACACTTGTAGAAATCCCTACAAATGATTTAGACGAGTTCACAGAGCTTGTTTGGAATAGCCTGAATGAAGACAACAAGGTTTCACTTTTCACACGTTTCATTGATATCGAAACAGGTGCTAAGGAAACAAAGATTGTTAACAAGAACCAGTAATAAATCACTAGTAAATTCCAATGGCAAACATGGCAAATGAGTTGCGCATAAAGTCAAGAACAACTCTTTTGCATAAAGAAAAGAACATATAACAGGAGAAAAAGAAATGACAGAACTTGAACTGAAATATGGTTGTAATCCAAATCAGAAGCCAGCACGTGTTTATATGAAGAACGGCGAGCTTCCATTCACAGTATTAAGTGGTAAGCCAGGTTACATCAATTTACTTGATGCATTCAATGGCTGGCAGTTAGTTAAGGAATTAAAGAAGGCTACAGGTCTTCCAGCAGCTACATCTTTCAAGCACGTTTCACCTGCTGGTGCTGCAGTTGGTCTTCCACTGACAGATATCGAAAAGAAGATTTACTGGGTAGAAGATATGGGTGAACTTTCACCAATGGCTAACGCTTATGCTAGAGCACGTGGCGCTGACCGTATGTCTTCCTTTGGTGATTTCATTTCTCTTTCTGACGAGTGTGATGCTGATACAGCACGTCTCATTAAGAGAGAAGTTTCTGATGGTATTATCGCTCCTTCTTACTCAGAAGAAGCGCTTGAAATTCTTCGTTCAAAGAAGAAGGGTAACTACTGTGTAATCCAGATTGATCCAGATTACGTTCCAGCTCCAATCGAAACAAAGGATGTATTTGGTGTTTCCTTCGAGCAGGGTAGAAACGAACTGAACATTGGTGATGATTTCTTCGACAATATCGTTTCCCAGAACAAGGATCTTCCTAAGGAAGCTAAGATCGACCTTGCAATTTCTATGATCACGCTGAAGTACACACAGTCAAATTCTGTATGCTATGTAAAGAACGGACAGGCAATTGGTATCGGTGCTGGTCAGCAGTCTCGTATCCACTGCACACGTCTTGCAGGTGATAAGGCAGATAAGTGGTTCCTTCGTCAGGCTCCACAGGTTCTCAATCTTCCTTTCAAGCCAGACATCAGACGTGCAGACCGCGATAACTGCATCGACGTTTACAATTCAGATGACTATGAGGATGTAATCGCTGATGGCGAGTGGCAGAAGTACTTCACAGAGCAGCCAAAGCCTTTCACAAAGGAAGAGCGTAAGGCTTGGATCGCTAAGAACACAGGCGTATCTCTTGGCTCTGATGCATTCTTCCCATTCGGCGACAATGTAGAGCGTGCTCACCGTAGCGGCGTAAGCTACATCGCAGAACCAGGCGGATCAATTCGTGATGATAATGTTATTGAAACATGTGATAAATATAATATGGTAATGAGCTTTACAGGTATTAGACTGTTCCATCACTAATCGCATTTTGCAATGAACTGTGCTGGAAGGTGAACTGCAACGCACATGCAGCAGGTATGGTTCTGCACACATTTTATGGGGGTAATTATGGCAGAAGCAATTTACGTTACAAAACAGGCAACGCCAGAGCAGCTGAAAAGACTGGCTCGCTACGAAGATTCACCTGCAGATTTCATTGGTCTTTCTGCCAATGATTTTGAGCGCTCTAACTTTGAGGGAATCATGGGATTCTATCTGGTAACCCTTGAGGATATTAAAGAGGCCTGTAAGAATCTGAAAGAGAAAGAAGTCAGCACATTCCATTTGACGGACTGGCTGAATCTTATGATTGTAGTTATGGCTGAGAACTTTGGTATTGATGATGAAACAATTCATCGGATTAAGGTGCGTGTGCCAGAAACAGATGAAGATTTAAAGGCGTGTCTTTTCAACTTACTGGAAGGTCTGGAAATGCAGACCAGTGATACTGGTGTTCCAGATTATAAGCTGAGTGATGAAGTAATCGAAGAATACGAATATCGTAAGAAGTTCCCGGATGATCTGGGACATCTGACTCAGTGGCAGATGGATGACTTCCTGAATGGTTACGCTGTTCCTGGTGAACAGATTCGTGTACCAAAGGCAGATATTCCTCTTTTCCTGAAGGTCGTAGATGAAGGTTGCAAGCGTAACATGGATCTGGCACTTTTCTTAAAGGGCTATGGCTGTTACGGCGGTGACGATATCTTCCCTTGTGACTGGAAGGCTTCTGAAGCTTGCCTGCTTCGCCTCTATGAAAATACACAGGACCCACAGTATGCAAATAAGCTTGGCTTCCTTTACTACTATGGTCGTGTAAATGATCGTATTCCACAGTATGATAAGGCTTTCCAGTTCTTTACAATTGGTGCCATCAACCGTGTATATGAATCATGCTATATGATTGCGGATATGTTCTGGGATGGTAATGGTACTGTCAGATCTCCAAAGTCTGCAGACTGTGTCATTGAATGGTCTTATCCAGCATCCCTGTACCAGTTCTGTAACGGAAAGCAGGATTCAAACTTTGCTGAAATTGCTTACCGTATGGCACGTATTCGCCAGAGAAGAGCAAACTATGCAATCAATGCAAAGGACCTCTATCTGGAAGAGGCATACCGCTTCTATCTGGAAGCAGATTATGCCATTACGGATCGAATGAAGTCATTCGTAAAGTTTGGTGATCAGTCTACCAAGGAGGATATTGAACAGGGACTCGCCGAAGTTAAAAGCCAGCTTCCACGTGATTTCTACAAGGATAATCTTCAGGACGATTACCTCTATTTCACAATCGACTTTATGAAGTCCTACAATGTTATGGTAAGCCTTCGTCGTGCTTCCATTGACTCCGTGAAGATGACACTTCGTGTTGTTCCAAAGAAAAATCATCCACGTCCAAAGCAGAAGCTGCTCACCATTCCACAGTTCGGATACTGTGGCGTCACAGATACCCTGGTGGTATATCTGGAGCGTGTTGAGTTCCTCAACTGCAAGTATGGCGATGGCGAAGAGTTCAAGGTTGATAACTTTGTCGAAGAGTCTGATGGAACATGGGAACTCTATCGTAAGAACCAGCTCCTTTGTGAATTTCAGGCAGGCAACTATGTAATCAAGAAGTCTGATTACGTAAAATAATCCGGCAAATGAGATTTGCAAAGATTAATCTGAATACTTGCCTTGATTATAGATCTTTAGTACAGTAGACATAAAAAAGCCACGTCCCAGGACGTGGCTTTTCATTTTTATGAGTACTTGAAATTTCTTACTTGAATTTCATAATAATTTTTATGGATACATTACCTTTTCTTACCAAAGATTCTAAGTAACTTCAGGAAGAGGTTAACGAAATCCAGGTAAAGTTCCATGGCACCCCAAAGGCCAATAACATTTGTTGAGTAGCCTGTGTGGCCGGAAGCAAGGCGCTTAATCTTCTGCATATCATAGGCTGTAAGTCCCATGAATACGGCAATACCTACAATAGAGATTAAGTAATCCAGTGGACCAGAACCGATAAACATATTTACCAGAGAAGCAATAATGATACCGAAGAGACCAATCATGAGAAGTTTTCCAATGGAAGTCAGATCTGTTTTTGTCAGGGCACCAATTGCTGCCATAATACCAAAGAGCACTGCGGTAACGAGGAAAGTGCTTGCGATGGATGAAGCACTATATACCAGGAAAATAACGGACAGTGTAAATCCGTTTACTGCGGCATAGGCAAAGAAGAGGAAGGCAGAAAGGCCAACATTATTTGCGTTCATGGCACCGGTTGCTGCAAACACCAGAGCAAACTCTAAAACGATGCAGATAATTAAAGGAATGGAAGAACCAGATCCCCAGAAAATATCAAAGAGTGCGGAACCTGCAGAAGCAGTTGCTACGGAAACGATACCCGTTACAAGAAGTCCTAAGAACATGAAAAGGAAAGACTTGGTAATGATGCTGTTCATATCCACAGCGGCAAGTACATTCCCAACCCCGGCAAGAGGACTTGCCTGACGGTTCATCTGATTCATAGCCTCTATGCTCTGTCCGTAGGTATTTCCATAAGGATTACCAAACTGACTTGTTGCATTCATAGGCTGGCCGTTCATGTTAACCTGTCCCTGGTTTGCATACGAATTCTGGTTGTACTGATTTTGGCCGTACTGGTTCTGCTTGTAAGAGCCGTACTGCTGATTACCGTACTGGTTAGCCTGATTCTGGAACTGCTGTCCATACTGCTGACCATTATACTGGTTATTTTGATATCCATTGTTATATGGATCGTAATTCTGGTTTGGCATATAACTCCCTCCTGTTGTCATACTGTAATAGCAAACCTAAAAGTAAATGCTTATAAAGATAAGCTTATGAAGATAAAGTAAAATGCCAATCTTCAGGCTTTTAGGATAGAGCCATTATAAGGCAGTCAATGTGTCACTACAAGGCAAAACTGTGAAAAAATATTGAAATTCGGACAAAGGAGGACTTTTGGGAGTCCATGACACTTTTCAGAATCTGCCATTTTTGATACACTTTATTGAGTTAAAGCCGCTCATGGGGAAGGGCGACTTCTTTTTATTCTAATTTAAGATATTTAATTCGCAGCTGGGACATGGGTTAAGTCCCATAGGTGAGTTAGTCGAAATATCGAACTTAGTGAAGGAGGCATCTATGACAGTCGAACGTAAAGATAAGGAAGTGAATGCATACTCAGAGATTTCACCACGTATGCGGGAAATGGCAGAAAAAACGCGAGCTGCCGACCAGGTTCAGTCATCACTTTATTCCAAATATAATGTTAAAAGAGGACTTCGTGATATTAATGGTAAGGGTGTCCTTGCAGGTCTTACCAATGTAGCCGAAGTACGTGCCAAGAAAATCGTTGATGGAGAAGAAGTTCCAGATATTGGACGTCTTTTTTATCGTGGTTACGAAATTCATGATCTGATTGATGGATACAAAGCGGAGGATCGCTTTGGATTTGAAGAAATCGCCTACCTCTTGCTCTTTGGTTACCTGCCAGATGTAAACCAGCTGAAGGAATTCTCAGACAAACTCATTTTCTATCGTAGTCTGCCAAAGAATTTCGTTCGTGATGTAATCATGAAGGCTCCTGGGGAGGACATGATGAATGTGCTTATGCGAAGTGTACTTACCCTTTCACCATATGACGATAATGCTAATGACGTATCCCTGCCAAATGTACTGCGCCAGTCCATGCAGTTAATCAGCTTAATTCCAATGATTTCCATCTATGGTTATCAGGCATATCGCCACTATGAATGCGGCGACAGCTTGGTTATTCATCAGCCACTGGAAAATGGAAGTATTGCAGAAAATATCCTGCACCTGCTTCGCCCAGACAGCACGTATAGCGACATCGAAGCAAAGGCCCTGGATACTGCTTTGGTACTTCATATGGATCACGGTGGTGGTAATAACTCTGCCTTCACAACTCATGTAGTTACATCAACACTGACGGATACCTATTCGGCCATTGCTGCAGCCCTTGCATCCTTGAAGGGACCACGTCATGGTGGAGCCAATATGAAGGTTGTTGAAATGTTTGATGACCTGAAGCGTCAGGTTCCTAACTGGGAAGATGAGGATGCAGTTGCTGCATATCTGGAAGACTTGCTTCATGGCAAGGCCTTTGATAATGCAGGTCTGATTTACGGTGTAGGCCATGCCGTATATTCCAAGTCGGATCCTCGTGCAGAAATCTTCCATTCCTATGTTGAGAAGTTAGCAGAGTTCGAGGGAAGAGAAGAAGAGTATGCTTTATATGAACTGGTTGCTCGTCTGGCTCCTGAAATCATTACAAAAGAACGTAAGATGTATAAGGGTGTCTGCGTAAATGTAGACTTCTATTCAGGCTTTGCTTATCATATGCTTGGCCTTCCAAGAGAACTCTATACACCACTTTTTGCCATGGCTCGTATCGTTGGCTGGTCTGCTCACCGCATGGAAGAGCTTGCCAACAATGGTAAGATTATTCGCCCAGCTTATAAATCCATTGCACCAGAAAATGATTATGTGCCAATGAAAGATCGAATCAAATAATATATTGAACCAATAAAAGATTAAATCAAATAATAAGTTGGACCGGTGAAGAATCGAATCAAATAAGAATGAGAAACTGCAGGACTACTTTGGACGCGTGCTTCTACCAATTATGCAGGAAGCTACAGTGGAAGACGGGGCAAGACAGGTTTATCCGGAATATTCCTTCAACTTCTATGTGGATGATGGGGAAAAGGAAGAATTCAAAAAGAGATTCCATTTTGAGACAGCAGCGGATGATGCTGAATTCTGGGTCAATGGTCAGGCCGACCTTGTGGTAAAGACCTTTGCTATGGCCGAAGAAAATATCACTACAAAACTGATTCATCTTTATATATATGTAATTTATTGGCTGGGATTTCGGAGAAGAAGTCCCAGCCAAATTCATTTTCCATTTTCAAAAAATGATAGTAAAAAAGCAAAATTTTAATAAACAGTTATGGGTTTTTAGTGATAAAATAAAAACAAGATACAAAATTATTGCGACCTGGAACATCGCAATTGGGAGTTTAGTGATACATGTGGAGGTGAGTTATATGGAAAAGAAGAGTATCAAATTACCAGAAGGGAAATGTTGTGAAATTTCTTGCTTCGAGTGCAAGTACCTGGACAAGAACGATTACAAAGCAGCCAGGCTGACCTTTGGAATCGGCTCCGGCTATCGCTGCAGTCAGAAACAGAAATATGTGAAATTTGATGATAAGATTTGCAACTCTTATGCACCACGTGAAGAAGATGATGCTCAGTGATTACATTAAAAATTCATGCAAATTTACTTGCCGAAATTAAGGCAAGATTTGCGGAGGATGAACATGCTGGTGCAAGCCAGCAGGAACTTACGGAATCTTCCCAGATGATTTTTGAATCCGGCGGCGTCCTTATGGGACAGGACGACTGCATCGAACGATTCATCTTTGATCAGGGCAAGGCAGATAAATCTGGCGAATTCGTGCCAGATCATCATAAAGTGAATAAGGAAATAGAAGCCTATTCCGATCAGGGCTTTTCCTTTATTGGACTGATTCATAGCCATATGGCCCGGCGGGTCTTATCCCATCAGGATCTTATTTATGCAAAGAGCCTGATGGAGGCAAATGGGATTGACGAGATTTATATGTTCCTTTTCATTATGGAGTCCAAGGAACTGCTAGGATTTCACGTAAATAAAAACTTGCAAAGTATACCAATAACGCTGTCAACCATATAGTTGGCAGCGTTTTTTACTTATTTGCATGTAAGTCCCTTTTTTTGACCACATTATATTTTAGACTAAAAGTAGAAATGGAAATCTGGAGAGGAAAATAACTCTGGAAACAAGTTGGAAATCTGGATGATTTATGAAAAGTTGGAATTGTAATGTAGAAGACTGATTAGCTGGTAACTAAATGGTCAGAAGTAAGGAGGACTAAGGAATGGCAAAGAATAAGAAGATTTATTTCACACTGACAGGAATGAATTATTTCCTGGGCCAGGAATTTTTGGAGCCTGGCATGAAGGTGAAGCTGAAGAAGGAATTTGATAATCAGTATGACAAGGAAGCAATTCTGGTATTGCTGGATGGGCTTGGTCCCATTGGCCATGTGGCAAATAGCTGCAATACGGTAAAGGGTGAGTCCTTCAGTGCTGGTCGTATTTATGATCTTTTCAAGAAGAAGGCTGAGGGTAAGGTTGTCTATATGTTGGATTACGGAGCTGTTTGTGAGTTGAAGCTTTAGAATGTTCAATCTACTGGTACATGAAATTAAAAAGTAGGATGCAACGAATGCTATGATTCAACTGCTGGGATATTTACGTTGCTGGGATATTTTAACTGTAGCTACGATTCAACTGATAGTTGAGTGAAATCTGGATGGTGATTTCTTATAATATGAACATAGACGCAAATACCAAGCTTCTTGTACTGGTAATACAGGGAGGCCAAGTTTATTTGCACTGGATGAATTTTAAAAGAAAGGAAATAAGTGTATGAAGATTACATGTCCAAATTGTGGTGAAGAATTTGAGATTGATGCCTCTCAGACAAGTGCTATTTCTGCACAGATTAAGGATCATCTTGTAGATGAGGGTGTGGAAAAGCGTGTGGCAGAAATGCAGAAGGCCATGGAAACTGAGATGAAGGCAAAGCTGGATCAGCTGAAGCTTGATGTTCAGCAGGAAGAGGCAAAGAAGGCAGATAAGTTAAAGGCAGAACTGGAAGCCCAGAAGCTGGAAACAGCAAGGCTGACAGGTGACCTGAAGGCTGCTGAAAATGCAAAGCTTCTGGCTGTGAATGAGGCGGTTGCAGCCAAGGAATCAGAACTGGAAAAGAAACTTGCCAAGGTTCGGGAAGAGTCTGCAAGACTGGAAGGAGATCTGAAGGCTGCTGAGTCTGCCAAGGAAACGGCAGTGGTGAAGGCAAGAGGTGACCTGGAGAAGCAGCTGAATGCTGAAATGCAGAAGCAGAAGGAAGCCTACGAAAAGGAATTGTCCCTTAAGGACGAGACTATTTCTCAGTACAAGGATCTGAAGGCAAAGCAGTCCACAAAGATGGTAGGTGAAGACCTGGAGCAGCATTGCTTTATGGAATTTAATAAGGTTCGCCCTCTCTTTGGTAAGAATGTATATTTCGAAAAGGATAATAAGATTTCGGCGTCAGGTTCCAAGGGTGATTTCATTTATCGTGAAACCGATGATGAAGGCAATGAGCTGATTTCTATTATGTTCGAGATGAAGAATGAACTGGATTCCACTTCTGAACAGAAGAAGGGCCATAAGAATGAGGAATTCCTCAAGGAACTGGATAAGGATCGCAGAGAAAAGAATTGTGAGTACGCAGTTCTTGTTACCCTCCTGGAAGCCGATAGTGATTATTATAATCAGGGCATTTGCGAAGCCTACCAGTATGAGAAGATGTATATTGTTCGTCCTCAGTTCTTTGTGCCAATCATTACCATCCTTCGTAATGCTGCTAGCAATGCCATGCAGTATAAGCAGGAACTGGCAGTGGTTCGTAATCAGAATGTGGACGTAAGCAATTTTGAAGCAGAACTGGATGCTTTCAAGACTGCCTTCTCCAAGAATTTTGATTCTGCTTCTAAGAACTTCGAAAAGGCCATTGATGAAATTGACAAGACCATCATTCACCTGCAGAAGGTAAAGGATGCTTTGCAGACATCAGGCAATCAGCTGCGTCTTGCTAATAACAAGGCTGTGGATCTGACAGTGAAGAAGCTGACAAAGAATAATCCAACTATGCGGGAGATGTTTAATAAGAAGAGTGGAGAATAATCCGAATCTGCAGGATCTTTCAGCTTGTTACTCCAATTCTCTCACCTGTGCTCTGGAAAAGGGAATCCGTAGCATTGCTTTCTCCTCTATTTCCACAGGAGTGTATGGTTATATCGTTTTAGATATTGTCGGACACAGCCATGGCAACGGTGAAAGCTTTTGAAGAAACACATCCCGACGCCTTTGATCTGGTGGAGTGGTGTTGCTTCACAAAAGAACACAGGCAGCCTATGATAGTGCCATCCACAAGGTGGAATAAATGGCAGAAAATTGTGATTGTATTCTGGCCCGCTCCTCCTACAATAGATATAAGAATTATCTATACAGAAAGGAGAAGCTATGACATTAGAAGAAAGAGCCGAGATGGCTGTGGAATTAAAAAATAGTGGTCGCTGTAACTGTGCTCAAGCAGTAGTGGCCGCCCTGCGAGATCAGACAGAACTAAGCCCAGAGCAGTTAAGAAATCTGGCATCTGGTTTCTGCACTGGAATGGGAACTTTGGAAGCAACTTGTGGAGCTCTCATTGGAGCAGGAATGGTTGTGGGACTGAATACCCAGGGGAATCGTGCCCTTATCTATAACCGCAATCTGCTGGAAGGCTTTAAGCAGAAGTGTGGAGCAGTAACGTGTGGTGACTTAAAAGGAGTGACTACTGGACAGGTTATTTGCCCATGTTCTGAGTGCGTGCGTAATGCGGTAATGACCTATGGAGAAGTCATGGGCCTTGCGTAAAGGAAATCTTAAAAAAATTTCGAATCGGTTGCAATTAGTGGTATCATTTAGATATCAATTGCAACCGTTTTTTCTTTTGCTTTGAAGGTGCAAAAGGAAAGCTGCAAGACGCGTGTAATGTATTAGATAATATGAAGTGACCTCACATTTGTAGCATCGTGGATTTACCTGTATAC
>OMVA01000035.1 GCA_900314445.1 uncultured Lachnospiraceae bacterium
CGGGTAGAAAAAACTTTTGTGTTTTTTGATTGTCTACTTGACGGGTCGCACACCAATTTCCAGGCTTTTTGCAAGGTTGGTATCATCAGAGAAGCCTTGCGGAAAGCTCGGTTTTCTTGTATGGAAACATATCTACTTTAGGGGCTGACCGGAGAAAAATTGAGTAGCCAGAGAATAGCGGTATGGTTTAGGCTATGAATTAGATGTCATAGGTTGTGGCACTGGGATTGTTGTTAGAACCGACCGCAGTTTAAGCCACTTGATATTAAGAGGCAGACGTGGCAGTGGAATAGATAACTTTGAAAGAGAGAGTTGAAATGTTTAAAGATATTTGTATTAACAGTAAATCTTGCGAACTCATGAAATCTGTGAATAAACCTAAATATGGAAGTAGGGCTATATTGACAGATTCATGTTGGGAATATGTGGCGTTGTTTTTAAAGCGTCAATCAATGGCTGGAGCTAGTGATGCCTTATTTTATTGGGAACAGGCGCATAGTTTCTATTTAGCGTCACAGGAACTCCCAGATAACGCACGACCACTAACATCATATTATTGCATTTTAAACGCAGCTAAGGCTTTATTGCGATATAAAGGTGTTGATGATAGCAAATTAAAAAACCATGGAATATCATCTGTTAGAGATGATACTAATATGACAAATATAAAAGAGGCGTATACATCGATAAAAGGTGCTGGAGTTTTACCTGAGTTGTCAAGATATTACGGTCATAATATAGTTACAGGTCATTACACAATGGCGGAATTACTTTATAATATCCCATGTGTTCATAGAGCATATTGCATTACTTTTTCCAAACCGGAGATTTTCATTCCTATCAGCAAACCTGTGTTCGTAAAAAAAGACAACTCTAAGGAAGCATGGATTAAATTCGAAGTTTCTGGAAGGTATGCAAATGCTAAGGCTCTTAAGAATTTGCCATCGAAGTTTGAAAGAGACCTAGGTGTTGATGATAAATATGTTATTAGAATGAAAAAAAGATTCAATTGGGATATTCACAAGCCAATTGAAGAGCGTAAAAAAGCACTAAACAAATATCACGAAAAGACTAGAGGTTATCTTTTTTACATATTTGGTGAGGCAAAATTATGGTATATAAAGAAAGAAGTTTCGGGAAATGACAACTTAGCAAATATGTCGTCAACAGTATTGATTTTTGCCGTGTTTCATTGGATAAGTGAATTGGTCAGATATAACCCGAAATTATTTAGCAAATACATGAAATCAAAACAGAACTGGCTACTACATGAATTCATTAATAATGCATTAGACCAATTTGTAGATGAGGTAGGATGTGAAATAACAGGTGAAGATATTATGTGTACCGGATACAGAAAATGACATAAATAATTCACAAAACCCTCTCGGTTATTATAGCCGAGAGGGTTTTTGTGTAAAAAACTTATTAATAATATTATTACAAACTTCAGTAATAAAAGGCATTGACGATTGAACTGAAAAATAGTATATTTATTACAAACACTGATAATAAATATTACTCAAGGAGGTGATAAAAATGCTTATTTCTAAGAATATACAAATCGAATTTGCGGATTCAACAATAAAAGCCATTGACGCCATTTATGATATAAGAGAAGGAGTCAGGAGTGCATCGTTGAATCTTTATTCGAGATACGGTGTGCAGATACAGACCCCAATGGTTTATGGTGATGATAAGGTAGTGGTAGAAGTCAAAATTCCAGAAGAAATTGTGGATACATTTTCAATAGGCCCTCATTTAAAAGGTGTTGCTACATATTTACTTAAGCAATGTAATGGTAGATATGATGATTATCTTGTAGGAAAACGCTTATTGAGCTATACAGAAATTGCAGCACCTGATGCATCTGAAAATAAATTCCGTATGGAAGATAGACTGGAGGCGGTTTCAAATTTCGCAAAATTGCTTGAAAGGTCTGATGAAGAAGCCATGGATGCGATTAGTAAAATATTGATAATAATAAAGGAGGTTAACCAAAATGATATTACAAGTATTTAAGAACGTTGGTAGTACATTGAGTATAGCTGACGCGTATACGGCATTGATTTCGGTATATTCTAATCAAATTTATCCGACGAAAAAGGCTGCAGGTTCTCTTGGCGGAGCAGTAAATGGTGGCACAATTATATTGAAAAATGGTTGTTATGTGAGAGTGAGGTAGAATATGGATAATGCATACGCAGATAATTTGACATATGGCGCATCGGAATTAGCAAAGAGAAGCAGTGTATCTGTATCCCTGACAGGGTGGCCAGCTGCTTTTGCAATAATGTCTATTCCACTATCTGTTGTCGCAGTATATGTAATAAAAGAATTAGCATAAGTAAAGGCTCCCCATCACTGGAAATTATCCAGTGGTGGGGAGTTTTCGTGCGTTTATAGGCTTATGGATCCACATCAATGCTGACACCAGATTTTAGTTCGACGGTGATGCGGTCATCCCAGATGGTTATCTGCTTAACCCAGCGTCGCACCAGTGCTTCATCGAATTCTGTAAGGAGAGTGGTCTGTTGCGAGATGTAATCCTGCAGGTCGTTAATTCGCTTTATCTGTTCGTCCCTTACGGCGGTATCGACGGTTGTTTTCTGGCGAAGTTCTCGAAGCCTGAAGATCTCATCCGCTATTTCGTCGTAGTCCTCTTTGCTGTTGGCCTTCTGGATCAACTCTTGTTGTAGAGCCATCAGTTTTTCGTCAATGCTGTCTATGGTTGTTGCCTGCGAAGCTCGGATAACTGCGGCAATGTTAAGCTGGAGCTGCGCCTGATAGCTGCTTTTGTCACCGAGCATTTGATTGATTGCTTTGACGACAACATCCTGAAGAACCAGCTCATTGATGGTTCGAGCGTGGCATTCAAGTCCGGTGGATTCCAGCCTGCTGATGCAGCGCCAGACAATGGACTTGACGACACGGTTGTTCCAGTGGAGCCTTCGGAACATTTCACCGCATTCTCTGCAGATGACGATTTGGGAGAAGCAGTGGTTACAGCTGTAGTTCCGTTTCTTACCGTTGGCGCTGGTTTTACCCACTCGCCTGCGGACAAGTTCTTCCTGTACCTGCAGATAAATGTCTTTCGGAATAATGGCTTCGTGGTCGCCTTCTACATAGTATTGAGGAACAAGACCGTTATTCTTAACTCTGGTTTTGTTAAGAAAGTCAGTGGTGTAGGTCTTTTGAAGCAGGGCATCACCGATGTACTTCTCGTTACGGAGAATTTTGTTGATGGTGCTTGTGTGCCACTTTTTTCCTCCGGCACCGGTAAGAATACCGTCACGCTCCAGACCGGCGGCAATCTTGTCCATACTGAGACCTTCTAAATATTCTCGATAAATACGCTTTACAGTTTCAGCCTGTTCTGGATCGATGACTAAATTCCCATCTGCATCTTTTGTATACCCAAGAAAGCGATTGTGGTTGATTTGTACCTTGCCTTGCTGGTAGCGATATTGTAAGCCCATTTTGACATTCTGACTTAAGGACTGCGATTCCTGCTGGGCCAGAGAAGCCATGATGGTAATAAGAACCTCGCCTTTGGCGTCCATTGTGTTAATGGACTCTTTCTCGAATAAAACTGGGATGTTCATATCCTTGAGCTGCCTTATATATTTTAGGCAGTCCAAAGTGTTTCTGGCAAATCGGCTGATGGACTTGGTGATAATCATATCGATGTTACCAGCGTTGCAGTCATCAATCATACGATTGAATTCTTCACGCTTCTTGGTGTTGGTGCCGGAGATACCATCATCAGCGTAGATTCCGGCAAATTCCCAATCAGGGTTCTTTTGAATATATTCTGTGTAGTGCTCGACCTGAGCTTCATAACTTGTCGCCTGCTCATCGCTGTCTGTACTGACACGACAGTACGTTGCGAATCGGAGCTTTGGCTTTTCTTCTTCTTGCTTTCGAGCGTTGTTTTCAACTTGTCGCCTTGCAGGAATCAAGGTCTCTCGGAAGACAAAGGACGTCATTTCTGGATTTGGCTCATCGTGAATCAGTCGATACAGAGAATGCTTGATTACCTTTTCTTTACTACCGGAGTCGGTATATTTATAAACATGGATCGGCAGTCCTGCGATGGACTCCGAAAGAATTCTGCCGCAGGCATAGACTGCAGTCATCTGTATGGCACTTCGTTCATTGACGGCTTTGCCAGAGTTGCTTCCACCGAAGAGAAAACGATAGGCGCTGCCATTGGTACTGTTGGTGGGCTTGTCTCTGGAAT
>OMVA01000005.1 GCA_900314445.1 uncultured Lachnospiraceae bacterium
CAACAGTAAAATATTGTACAACAAGCAGCGGAGATTATGACCTGACAGAAAACCCCGCATTTACTGATGCAGGAACGTATACGGTATATTATCAGGTAACAAAACCAAATTATGCAACTTTTGAAGGGTCTGAAGCGGTTGTGATTAGTCCAATAGAGCTTACACTTAACTGGAGTGCTGATAATTCATTTATATATAATGGTTCTCCTCAAGTACCTGCGGCAACTATCAGTGGTGTAATCAATAATGATGATTGTATGGTAAGTGTCAATGGGGCTAAGACTTATTATAGTGCCGATGCTTATACGGCAACGGCTGTTCTTAATGGTACAAAAGCAAGTAATTATGCACTTCCGGCTGATAAAACAACAACATTTACAATTGACAGGAAAGAAGCAACGATTACTGCAAATAATCAAACGATAACTTATGGTGAGTCAATTGCATCAGGTGTTGGAAAGGTGTCGTATGAAGGATTTGTCAATGAAGATGAGTTGATTGCAATCACGCTTACTCCAAGTACAAGTGATGTTACAACAGACGGAACAATTACTCCAAGTGCTGCAGTTATCAAGAATGGTGATACAGATGTAAAAAACAACTATAACATTACATACAACACAGGAAGTCTTACAATTAACAAAAAGCCTATTACGATAAGCGGCATAACAGCTTCAAATAAAACTTATGACGGTACAACAGCTGCAACCTTAAATTACAGCGGAATTAACTGGGCTGATTGTGGTAAGGTTGGAGATGACGACCTTTCTGTTACTGCAACAGGTGCATTTTCAGATGCCAACATAGGTGCAGGAAAGACTGTTACAATATCAGATTTAACTTTAAGCGGAGATAAAGCAGATAATTATGAGCTTGCATCAAGCGGACAGCAGACAAGTACAACTGCTGATATAACAACAAAAGCGCTTACCATCAAAGCCGACAGTGATTCAAAAGTCTATGACGGAACAGCGCATACTAAAAACAGCTATAGTGTTACAAGTGGAGTACTTGCAGACGGCGATACCATAGAAAGCGTAACTGTAATCGGCAGTCAGAAATATGCAGGTTCAAGTGATAATGTACCGAGTGCTGCAGTTGTTAAAAACAGTTCAGGTGTAGATGTAACTTCAAATTACAATATTACATACATGAACGGCACGATAGAAGTAACGAAGAAACCTCTTACCATAACAGCAGACAGCGATACAAAGGTATACGATACGGAACCGCTTACTAAAAACAGTTATACACATACAGCACTTGCAGAAGGCGATACCATAGAAAGTGTAACTGTGACCGGAAGTCAGACTGCTGTTGGTGAAAGTGCCAATGTGCCGAGCACAGCAGTAATAAAGAATGGCGATAATGATGTAACTGCAAATTATGACATAACCTATGTAAATGGAACACTTAAGGTAACAAAGAAAGTGGTTACAATTACCGCCGATAGTGATACCAAGGTATATGACGGAACACCTCTTACCAAGGATTCTTATACAGTAAGTGGTCTTGAAGCCGGAGACAGAGTTGATAGTGTAACTATAACCGGAAGTCAGACTAAGGTAGGTACAGGCAATAATGTACCAAGTGGTGCTGTCATAAAGAATGCAAATGATGATATTGTAACTGCGAATTACGACATACAATATGCGAACGGCTCGCTTGAAGTAACCAAGAAGACTGTTACGATAACAGCAGACAGTGAAACAAAAGTATATGATGGAACACCGCTTACCAAGAACAGTTATACAAATACAGATCTTGCGGCAGGAGACAGCATAGAAAGTGTAACAGTAACAGGAAGTCAGACTATAGTAGGTACAAGTAATAATATACCAAGCGAAGCTGTAATAAAAAATGCAGATGGTGATGATGTAACCACTAATTATGACATACAATATGTGAACGGTTCGCTTAAAGTAACCAAGAAGGCTGTTACGATAACAGCAGACAGTGACACAAAGACATATGATGGAACACCGCTTACCAAAAACAGTTATACAGTTACAGGACTTGCAACAGGGGATACTGCTAATGTTACCATTGATGGAACTCGGACTGATTATGGAACGAGCAATAATGTAATATCCTCTGTAACAATAGTGAATTCTTCCTCTGAGGATGTTACTGATAGTTATGAAATCACACGGAATAAAGGTACACTTACTGTTAATAAGAGGAATGTGACGCTAACATCAGCAACAGCTGATAAGAAATATGATGGTCAGCCTTTGACAAATAGTGTAGTTTCTGTTTCAGGAGATGGATTCGTAGATGGTGAAGGCGCAACTTATAGTGTGACCGGAGCTCAAACAAATGCTGGTAGCAGTACTAATAGTTTTACATATACTCTAAATAGTAATACTGCTGAAAACAATTATGAGATTACTAAAAAAGAGGGAACGCTGACTGTTAGTCAGAAGAAGGCGACTATTAAAATTAAAAGTTTATCTAAGACATATGGTGAAGCTGATCCTGAGTTTGAAGCTGAAGTTGATGGTGCTGTTGGAAGTGAAAAACTCTCTTACACTTTAGCGAGGACAGAGGGAGAAAATGTAAATACTTATGTAATAGATGCAACTCTTGGAAGTAATCCGAATTATGATATTACAGTACAAGGAGGAATGCTAAAAATAAACCCGAAACCAGCAACTATCACTGCAGATGATAAGAGTAAGACATATGGTGAAGCTGATCCTGAGCTTACTGCAACTGTTACAGGCAATGTTGATGGAGAAACACTGGATTATACAGTATCAAGAACTGATGGAGAAAACTATGGTGAATATGCCATTACTGTAACCCCAGGAAGTAATCCGAATTATGAAGTAACTACGGAAGATGGAACATTTACAATTGGCAAGCGTGCAGTAACTATAACTGCAGAAGCCAAGACAAAAACCTATGGTGACGCGGACCCTGAATTTACAGCGAAAGTTGAAGGAGAGAGGTCTGGTGACACGATCAATTACACATTATCCCGTGAAGAAGGAAATGATGTGGGAGAATACAAGATAGTAGTCACACCAGGAGATAACAGTGACTATATAGTTACGACAACAGATTCAAAATTAACAATTAATCCTAAAGCAGTAAAGATAGATGCTACAGATTCTGATAAGCTATATGGTGATGAAGACCCAGAATTTGAATATACTCTTACGGATGGTGAGAGTCTGGCATATGATGAAAAACTGACGGATGATGAATTAGTAAGTGGTAGTCTTTCAAGAGAGAAGGGCGAAGAGGTTGGCGTCTACGATATCACTGTTGGAAGTCTTGAAAGTAAGAATTACACCTTTACAGTTAATAAGGGCCAATTAGAAATCAAGAAGAGACAGATCACTGTTAAAGCTGAGGATAAAGAGAAGGATTATGGTGAAGCTGATCCAGAACTCACATACGTTAATGATGAAGCAACACCTCTTTTCAATAATGATACTTTAGAAGAAGCAGTAAAGGTTACATTATCCAGAGAAGAAGGCGAGAAGGCTGGCGAGTATGCTATAAAGGCAGACAGCATTGAGAGTAAAAACTATGACGTAACCTTCGAAGAGGGAACATTTACTATCAAGAGGGCTGAATCAGGAGCTGAATTTGAGCTGGACAAGGATGATAGTATCAAGGTTTCAATCGATAAGACTGATGACGAAATGCTGGATATTGTACTAACTGATGAAGATCGTCAGATGTTGAAAGATGGTGCCGGTGTCAGAGTATACTTCGATGTAACTAAGGCTACAGCATCTGCAGCAGACAAGACTAAGATACTGTCAGTTGCTGGAGACGGGGCTGTGGTAGGTGATACTTACAACATCGACCTCTTTAAGAAATTTGCACATCTTGCTCCGGAGCAGATTCATACGATTTCAAAACCAGTTACATTTACCTTTGCACTAAGTGGTGATATGACAACTGTTCCTGATGGATATACAAGAGAATATAAGGTTGTAACAATCCATGATGGTCAGGCTAAGGCGCTGAGTACGTCATATGACGATAAGAATAAGAGTGTATCATTCCCGGCAAACGAATTTTCAATATTTGCTGTAACATATATAGATACACCGGAGTCTGAAAACAGCAAGCCTGCAGATGTTAAGGACAAGCCAAATGATAGTAAGCCAGGCAAGAGTGCTAAAACTGGTGATATGTTCAACATCGGACTAGTGCTTCTGATAATGATAATATCTGCTATCATTTCAGTATTTATAATATTAAGAAAGAGAATACTGAATAAGAGAAAATAGTCTAAAGAATTTAATATAGCATCTAAACACCATCCACATTGATATGAGTGTGGATGGTGTTTTGAATTCTTAGCGTAAAGTTTTATTCGGAAAATTAAATAAAAGAAATATAGAAGGGAACACCCACCTTGTGATAAAGTGTTTAGCGACCAAACCAACACAAACAAGGAGGAACGTTCCCTATGGTCAATAGTGTAAAGTATTTTAATGAGGTTTGCATCAAAAATTTTTTAGAATTATCAGCAGAGTTTGCAGAAAATCCAAATGATATAGCCTCATATGTAAAGAAGGTCACAGATCAGCTAACTAAACTAGGACAGGAAATAATAAAAGAAACCCTTGAAGAGTTTGATTCGATAATTAAGGATAGTCTTGAAAGAAAAGAAAAATGGTATGTAGAACGAACTGTAGAAAAGAGCTTGGTCACCTCTCTTTGTACAGTTACATTTAATAAAACTCTATATAAGGATAAGAAGACAGGAGAATATATATATCTTCTTGATAAAGTAATGGGAATGACTCCTCATACGAGAATAACCACAGATGCTGTTGAAAGAATACTCACGGAAGCTGTACAGACATCCTATCGTAGAGGAGGCGACAATGTTAGTATATTGATATAGTAAATTTATCTAAGTTGCTGTTTCTAATGTATACTATGGGAGAAGAGTCGGATTTAAACACAATATCGTATGATAATTTGTCTTACTATATTGATGAGTCTATACTTGAATATTTTATTGATAGTCTGATAAAAAAGAAACTTGTATATATTGATGTTCTTAAATCACCAATAGATACGTTTGATTTAAAATCGCTTCCTCCTAAATATAAATTTGAAGAGACATCATTTAAGATTAATGTAAACTTTTCTGAAGATACAATAACACGGCTTAGTCACAATGATTATTCAATTAAATCTTACACAGAAGAATTTAGATTCCTTTATCACAGATCAAAAACAAAAACAATTGGAATAAAGGATTTAAAGATGGTTTTAAGTATTGGGAAGAAGGGGAAAATGAAAGAAAAGCGGGCAACTTAGAAAAAGCTATCGAACTATTTGATACTGCTCGATACAATGGATATTACGCACCAGCTCTCTACGAATCGTATGGAAAAGCATATAGAAAGCTCAAAGACTATGATAATGAAATTGCAATTATTGACGAGGAAATAGAAAGATATATAGCAGATTCAGGCAGTACCTCACAGTATACGTTAAAACTAGAAGAACAGAAAAAGAAAGCTATTGAGAAAAAAAGAAAGCTTGAGAATGCAAACTAAGCTATAAACCATTATGAAATATAAAAGGCTTTTCATGTTTACGCATGAAGAGCCTTTTTGAATAAAGTAGAATCAAGCCTTAACAGCCTTCTCTGATCAAATGAGAAGCGTTTTTAATGCTGGAATAAATCCTGTCGGATAAAAACAAAAGTTATAGCACATAATAGGAAATACTGATTATACAAGAATGATCTAGAATGATACTATTCTCCTATAACCTACAAAACAGATGAGTAAATAAGGCAAAAGGAGATATTCACATGTCTGATCCGGTGAAAATAAGCGTATACAGAAAGAATACTGCAAGTGACTATCTTGAGACTGCCATAGATGTGGCAAGATGGATAAAGAAATATGAAGTAATAAAAGGCGCTTACAAGTGTTGGGAGATAAGCAGCGGTGCCGGCTCAAAGGAAGGCGATGACCTGGCTCAGAAGATGACCGATAGAAGCATTTATTCCGGAGCTGCAGGAGTAGGTCTTTTCTTTATTCAGCTTTATGAAGCAACTGAAAATGAAAAATATCTTGATGAGGCAATACAGGCAGGCGAGTATCTGCTAAATACATTTAACGAAAACAATATAAAGCCCGGTATCCACGGCGGACTTACAGGCGAGGGATTCTTTACGGAAGTTCTGTTTAAGAAGACCAGTGATGTAAGGTATCATGAATACGCGATAAATGCCGGTGATATAGTTTATAAACATGCAGTGAGAGAAAACGGATACATTCACTGGGAAGGGCTTGTGGATTACATGGGTGACGGCAGCGTCATCGCATACTGGCTATATCTTGCCAGGATCACAGGCAAACAGAGATATGTTGATTATGCAAAGGAATTTCTAGATTACATCATAACATTTAAAACAGATAATGAGGATGGTACAACATACTGGAAATTCTTTGATATACATGATTATTTTCCTGAACTGCCTGCAGGAGGTATCCTCCCGAATTTTGCACATGGCACGGCTGGAATAGTGTATCTGCTTACGCTTTACTATGAAGCCACCAAAGACGAGAAATATCTTGAACTGGCAAAGGCAGGATTCAGGTTTTTGGAAAATATCGCGATCAATAACGATGATGCATCAATTGTTCCTTATCTGTATCTGCCAGAGGGTGATAATAATTTCGATGTATTTTATCTGAGCATGTGTCACGGACCGGCAGGAGATGCGATAGTAGCTAAGGAATTATATAAGGCAACTAAGGATGAACGATATCTGCAGTTTTACAAGAGATTGTCAAATGCTCTTGACAGAGCAGGCGTTACATACAAAAGATCACCCGGATATTGGAATGACTGCATATGCTGCGGTTCTGCCGGAGTACTGCTTCACTTTGTGGATGGCATAGGTCTGATAAAGGATGAATCCTATAAAACAAGGGCGATCGGTGTTGCTGACAAGCTGTTAGGTGATGCATTTAAAAATGATGAAGGGACAAGATGGTACAATGCCTGGACCAGAGTACTGCCATGGAATGTGGATGCACACATAGGACTCTATCTGGGTAGTGCAGGAGCGGCTAGTGCTCTTGTATCTTTATATGGCGCACTGGAAGGTAAAAAAATAACACAGATATTTGAATTTAATGATTAGACATAAAGGAGAAACAAAAAATGAGTAAGATATATACAAGTATTTCGCAACTGGTAGGACACACCCCTCTTTTAGAACTGGTGAATTTTGAGAGCAATAACAATCTGAAGGCAAAGATACTCGGAAAACTCGAGTCTTTCAACCCTTCAGGAAGTGTAAAAGACAGAGCGGCCCTTTCAATGCTCGAAGGAGCAGAAGCAAGCGGAGAATTAAAGCCCGGTCAGACCGTGATAGAAACTACGAGCGGAAATACCGGAATAGCCCTTGCAGCATTCTGCGCTGCAAAGAAACATCCTCTTATCATATTTATGGAGCCGGGATGCACACCTGAAAGAATACAGATAATGAAAGCGTACGGAGCGGATGTAAGAGGTATAGATGATATACCTCATGCTGCTGAGATAATCAAGGAATTTGGATTTGCTCCGGTAAAGCTTATGGAATCTGTCGCAAACTATGCCAAAGAGCAGGGCTATTACTATGTGGCCCAGTTATTTAATGAGAACAATCCTATAGCTCATTACAAGACGACAGGCCCGGAACTTGTTGAGGATACGGACGGAAAGATCGATATTGCTGTTATGTTAGCAGGAACCGCCGGTACTCTTGCGGGTGTAGGTACATATCTTAAGGATCACGTGGACGGAGTTAAGATCGTAGCGGTTCAGCCTACGCCGGATTCGCTTTCATACGTGCCGGATGCACCTGCAACGATTGACGGAGTTGTAATAGTTGAAAAAGAAGACGGTGTAACACATCCTTTCATCGTGAGACGTAATTTCAAATATGATGAGATGATAAATGTAAGCGGAGTTGACGCATACGAAACTGCCAGAGAAGTGGCAAAGTCAGACGGAGTATTTTTAGGAGCATCTGCAGCGGCTGCTCTTACGGCAGCAAAGCAGCTTGCACTCAGAAGCGAGAATGAAGGCAAGAACATAGTTGTGATTTTCCCCGATGACGGAATGAAATACTTAAGTACGAATATGTACAAGTGATCTTGGCAAGTACAGATATGATCACTATTAGAAATGCGACTATAGATGATATTGACAAGATCTCAGGACTCGAGGCATTATGCTTTCCTGCAAATGAAGCTGCAAGCAGGGAAGCCTTCAAAGGGAGACTGCTATACTATCCTGAACACTTCTGGCTTTTATTTGAGGATGATCTTCTCATATCTTTCATTGACGGTTTTGTTACAAATGAAAGAGACCTTAAAGATGAAATGTACGACTCTCCAAATATGCATGATGAATCAGGCGACTGGCAGATGATATTTGGTATAAATACACTTCAAAAGTACAGGAAACAAGGATACGCCTCAACTCTTATTGATCATGTGATCAAAGAAGCAAAAGCTCAGAAAAGAAAGGGTGTCGTACTTACATGCAAGGAGAAACTCATCCCCTTTTATGAAAAGCTTGGTTTTATCAACGAGGGGATATCCTCATCTGTACACGGCAATACCGTCTGGTATCAGATGAGATATGCATTTAATTATTGAAAGCTGTAAAACAGAAGGTGAAACAACCTTCTGTTTTTTTGATGGTCAAATATGATAGAATTGATGTGTGTATTGATCGATACGAAATGTTGAAATGAAGAACTTGCTATATGGGTGGTTTGGGATATATGAAAAAATAGATATTTGGATTGATAACAGGGGTATTGCTTATGCTTAGTTTGTTTGGATGCGGTAAGCTCAGGTACAACATTGATTTTGACGGATATGGATTTAAATCTGTTATCCGCAGTATATTTTTTAGAGGTTTGTCTTTGATTGAGACAGACCTTTTTTTGTGCGTAACTATCTACTTCAGAAATCATAAACTCATAAACAGACCTTAGCGTGGTTCCTTTAATAGATAGTTTTTTACGGATTAGCTCTTTGTAATTATCAAGCTTGCTCGGCTTATCGTGATGTGTTGGCTTACCAGTATATCCGTCGTAATACTTTTTGATGGTCCGTCTGTCAACACCGTATTGCCGGGATAGCTCTGAAAAGTTAGGTTTAGAATCAGTCAATTTAAGGATTCTCAACTGAGTTAGCAACTTGTTATCCATGAAGATCACCTCCATGGGTAGCATAACATGATGCTTAATTTTGTACATTTTTATATTCCACTAAATGTACATTTTTATAGTAACATTTACAAAAGCCTAGAAAAGAAAGATATTATAATTATATTCCTATTGAAAATTAAAGAAAATATACAACAAAAAAGAAAGGAAAAAAAAATGACAGATAAAGATTTAATTAGTTGCATAGAAGTATTCAACAAAGTAGTAAAACTAAATAAATTGTTATATGGTTTATTTGAAACAAAAGGAGAATACCCATTCCAAGAGGAATATAATTGTCAAGGAATTTTGTATGATTTGATAATATTCAATACAATATTCCCAAATGGACAAGAAGAATTTCCATTTGAAGAAGGTGAACGTATGTGTGACGAGTTTGCAGAAATAATGTTCAATGATATTTTATCAGCTGAGCATAAATTAACTCTTATAAAACAAATAAAGAAATAAAAGAGGGACACCCCCTCTTTTATTTTAAAATTTAATAATATTATTAATGTAAAGATAAGAATAAAATGAAATATAAAACAATAATCTAGTTAACATAAAAATCTAATTTTGTTCATTATTATATAGATTAGTCATTTTCATCTTTTTTGGTCTCACTCTGAGTTTTGTTCATTATTTCTTGATTTTTCAAAAAATTTTTTTTTGGTTTTCATTTTGTCTTCTGAATTAAATTTCTCAGCGATAGAGGCGTCTTTAGATCCTCCTCTCACGTAAAGTTACAATATTTCTAGCAGCTCGTTTCTTTTGTTCATCCATAGCTGCATAGTGTTTTTTCGTAGTATTTACATCTTTATGTCCCAGAACATCCGCCACAAGGTAAATATCACCTGTTTCCTGGTATAATTCCGTACCATATGTGGAACGCAGTTTATGAGGTGTAATATGTTTTAAGGGAGTAGTAATCTGGGCATATTTTTTCACCAAATTTTCCATAGCTCTTACAGAAATACGTCTGTTTTGAGAGGATAAAAACAAGGCATTTTCATGGCCTTCCTTGGTAACAACCTTGGTTCGTTCTTTCAAATAGTCCTTTAAATAGGCCTCAGCTTCATCAGAAAAGAATACAAAGGCCTCATTTCCGCCTTTTCGAATGACTTTTATACGATCATTTTCAAAATCCACATCATTTATATTGAGTCCAACCAATTCGGAAACACGAATACCCGTACTCAACATCAAAGTCATAATAGCCAGGTCCCTTGTAGCTGATTTTTCGTGGAATTTTTGCTGTCTGGCAGTTAATTTAGAGCCAAATTCTACATTATCCAGATAATCGGCAACCTCATTTGCCTCCATACGAATAATGGCTTTTTCGCGGATTTTAGGCATTTTAACCTTGGTTGTGACGTTTTCCTTGATCATGTCATTATTATATAAATAAGCAAAGAAAACACGTAAAGCACAGAGTTTACGTTTCTTAGATCGGGCATCATTGGTATATTCCCGGCCATCCCGAGTATAAAGGGACAAATAGTCCATATATTCATCAAAATCCATGGCAGTTAAGTTATTTAGATCGTCAAATGAGATTTGCGCCAAAGTTTTACCTTTTAATGTAGGATTTGAACTAAGTAAAAACTCAAAAAAGTACTTAATATCATAAGCATAACCAGTACGAGTTCTAGGCTGCGTAGTTTGCTCAATATTACGCATAAATAACTTAACATATGGTGGAAGTTCGTTCAGAATGTTTCTGAGACGTAAAATTTGACTTTTAGCAAGTTCTTTGCTGTAAGATTCATCACTCATAAAATACCTCATAATAAATACAAATTCTCAGAAGATAAGACAAATGATTTGCACATAAATCTCTAAAGAAAATAAGAATAGCTTAAATTAATATAAAAGTAAGCAATAGCCTGGAATAAATATTTTATTCATGAGTTATCCACATAGGCCATTTCAGTTATCCACAGGACTAAGCACTACTCTCGTGGATAATTTAGTGTAATTTATTCGCAAAACTATGGTTTCACGCATAAATAGATATAAGAGAATACTACTTCTTTTTCCTATAAAAGTCAATGTTTTTCACAGATTCTGGGACTTTTTCAGGTATTTTAAGTGTGCATTTATGCGCATATTAATTATTCAACATTTATGCAGAGATGGTTTTGTATATTCTACGTATATTTAATGATTCACGTGTATATTATTCGTGTTATTTATTTATCTATTTATTTATTTATTAATTCGTATATTCTGGTATTTTATTAATATTTTTCTAATTAACTTCATATTTGCCAAGTTCATTTGCATGGAAATAAAAATACCCATAAAAAACGTTATTAATCACATTTTCTATGGGTAAATGACTGTTCTAAAACTATGAAAGCAAATTTAAAATCTTGGTGAAGTAATCAGGCAATGGACTATTAAATTCCACATACTCTCCTGTTCTAGGATGTATAAAGCCCAGGGTTCCTGCATGCAGCATCTGACCATTTAATGTATAAGGACACTTAGCTGGTCCATATACTGGATCCCCTAAAAGTGGATGTCCAATGGATGCCATATGAACTCTGATTTGATGTGTTCTGCCTGTCTCTAGTTTGCACTGGATTTCAGTAAAATTATTATGTAAACTCTGCTTAATTTCGTAATGTGTTACAGCATGTCTGCCATCTTCATCAATGCACATTTTTTTGCGGTCATTTTTTGATCTGGCTATAGGTTTTGAAATCGTTCCTGACTCTTCATTGAAATGATTATATACAATAGCAGTATATATACGATTAATGGAATGCACCGCAAACTGCTCCGCAAGGTCTTTATGCGCAAAGTCATTCTTACAAATAACAAGAAGTCCACTGGTATCCTTATCAATACGGTGAACGATTCCTGGTCTCATAACGCCATTGATAGATGACAGAGAATCCCCGCAGTGATACATAAGAGCATTTACCAGGGTTCCTGTGTAATTGCCAGGAGCTGGATGTACTACCATTCCCTGAGGTTTATTTACCACAATCAGATCATCATCTTCGTAGACGATTTCCAGAGGAATATTCTCTGCTAGTATCTCCAGTTTCACTGGTTCAGGAATGATTACAGAAACCTCATCTCCAGTCTTTAATTTAACTGAAGCTTTCTTGATTTCTTTTTGATTCAGCAATATCATATCTTTTTCAATCAGACTTTTTAAGTATGAGCGAGACTGATCTGGCATATGTTCCGCAATGAATTTATCAATGCGACAACCTGCCTCATCATCTTCAACGATATAAAATTTCTTTTCCTGTAATTCTTCCATATAATCTAAATTTATTATTCCTGATTTTTCTAATTATCTTAATCTATCTAAACTTTTAGTATTTTAAATTTATCTGGACTTCCAGCATTTTTAATTATCCTGACTCTTCTTTTCTTTCTTATCCTTATATGTACCGTCCTCTAAGAGAACTTTTTCTCCAATAACTACATCAAAGTCATCCCCTGTGTAATAAAAAATCATCAGAATAACCAGGAGAATAACTGGTAGGGTAACGAAAATATCAGCCACATTAAAGATTGGGAAATTGATTACCTTTGCATAGAGGAAATCCGTTACATGTCCCAGACGAACTCTGTCAATTAAATTTCCAATGGCTCCGCCCACAATCATAATCATGCAATAGCGAATGGCTCTATATCTCTTCTGGAAGGCAATATTCTTAAATACATATGTTAAAAGTAAAAATACAATGACTGTAATCACAAGTAACAGAGGGATTCTATCTGCAAAAAGTCCCCAGGCTGTTCCTGTATTCCAGATATGATAGATAACGAAATAATCGCCAATTACATCGATTTCATCCACATATGGAGTCATATTTTGAATGACTACGTATTTACTATACTGGTCCGCCAGAACAATAAGTCCAATGCTTACCAGGGCTAAAATAATACTTAAAATTTTTTTCTGCTTTGACATGAAGTAAACTTCCTTTTTATTTATTCCAATCCTTCATATATGTTTCGAAGGCTTTTTTCATATCACTGTCATTAACGCTTGTATCAATAATTGCATCGCCAATCTCATTTAACAAAATGAATTTTAAAAGCTTTCCGTCGGCTTTCTTATCATTCTTTGTCAGATTAATGATTCCATCGATATCGATGTCCTCTGGCAGCTTTGGTACCTGCATAAATTCACCAATATATTTGCAAATGGAATTGCAAGCGTCCTGGCTCAGGTATCCCTTATTGAATGAAATAATACTTGCAATGGTAGAACCAATGCTAACACATTCTCCATGGAGGCACTTAAAGTTCATGTACTTTTCAATGGCATGGCCTAATGTGTGACCAAAGTTTAGTTTTGCTCTCTCACCCTTTGTTTCTTTTGGATCGAACTCAACAACATTTTTCTTAACCAGGTCAGAGCGATAAATCATAGTCTGAATAGCTTCTGTATCCTTTGCCTGGATCAATTCCTTATTATTAAGCAAATATGTGAATAGGTCAGCATCCTTAATCAGGGCAGATTTCAAAACTTCACCCATTCCCGCATAATACTGTCTTTCATCAAGTGTAGTAAGTGTGTTTGTATTAATGTAAACCTGGCAAGGCATATGGAAGGCACCAACCATATTCTTATAGGCATCAAAATCTACGCCTGTCTTACCACCAATACTAGAATCCACATCAGCAAGTAAGCTGGTTGGAATCTGAATAAACTTAATTCCTCTTAAATATGTAGCTGCAGAAAATCCGCAAAGATCTCCTACAACACCGCCACCCAGAGCAATTAATAAGTCGTTTCGGTCAAAGTGATTTTCAATTAGTTCCACATATAAATCATGAACGGTATTCAGATTTTTACTTGCTTCTCCCTCAGGGAAAACATACTGAGTAACCTTATTAAAGTATTCGGATGCCATTGTATTTACATCCTCCATATAAAGGGATGCCACATGAGAATCTGAAACAATACAGCACTTGCGGCTAGTCTTGGCATTATATTCTTGGAAATAAATAGCTAAATCATCAAAATTATGGCGATATAAAATCTTATAGATTTCCTGTCCATTATCAGATACTGGTAAATTGTTTGGAATAGTCATGATGTCACCTTATACCTTAATCAAGCGAAACAATTAGTTGTCAAAATTATTTATGCGTATCCCATTTGCAAGGAAAATTTCGCATTTGCGTTAAATTATAACATAAAAATGCAGGTATTGAATGAACAATACCTGCAAATTCTTAACGAAATTCAAATCCATCATCACCGAATGGATCACCATTCTTTTTACGCTCCTCTTCTTCTGCCTGTCTCTTTGTACGAAGAGGCGTTTTGTTTGTCTTAGCCTTTGGCGCTTCATCCTCAAAGAGAGATTCGCCATCTTCTCTAAGGGATTTGAAAGGATCAATTCCTTCCCCACCAAGTGTCTGTCCATATACATTGGATGAATTACTATCTGTGCCATTCTGACCAGCAACGCCTGCATCAGTCTTCAGCCCAGAACTATCACGCATTTGTGGATCTTCGCTGAAAGCACCAAAATCAAAAGATGCATCTCCATTGGATGAATCCATTGATCCAAAGTTTGAAAAGTCAAAAC
This sequence comes from uncultured Lachnospiraceae bacterium, assembly GCA_900314445.1. Lineage (GTDB taxonomy): Bacteria > Bacillota > Clostridia > Lachnospirales > Lachnospiraceae > Eubacterium_Q. The sequence continues at coordinate 14,785 of OMVA01000005.1, forward strand.
TTGTTGATTTCAAAAGATTATCCTGATCAAAGTCATGAACCTCCAGATACTGGAACATATCCTTTGTCAGATTCACAAACTTTGTCTTGTACTCTGCATAAACTGCCTTGATATCTTCGTATTGGGCCTTCATTGACTCCAATGAATCCTTGGCATCACGTATAATATCTTCCGCACGGCTCTGTGCTTCTAATTCAATTGCTTTTGCTTGTTTTTCAGCATTTGATTTTTGTTCTTCTACGTTCTTCTCAGAAAGAAGAAGGTTCTTTTCCAGTGCGTCTTCTGTAGTTTTGTAATGCTGAACCGTATCCTTTAATGTAATAACTTTTTCTTTCAGTTCTGCATTAGAACGGTACAATTCAGAATAACTGGCAGATACTTCGTCAAAAAAGGCATTAACATCCTTTTTATCGTAGCCTAAACCACCTTTGAATCTCTTCTGCTGAATATCAACTGGTGTTAACATTCGCGACCCCCACAAATGATAAATTACTAGTAATCTATATCCTACAACTTAGAAAATATTAAAGCTGAGAAGAAATATTATTTAATAATTCGTCTCTTAAATCACCAGATACTTCAATGGAGTTAGGAACAGCAATAAAGATATTTCCAGAAATACCCTTAAGGCTACCCTGCATTCCATACACAGCACCACCGATGAAATCGATGATTCTCTGAGCAGAATCTAACTGTAAACCTTCCATGTTAATTACAATGGCCTTACCAGATGCCAGAAAGTCTACAACTGTCTGGGCATCATCAAATTCCATTGGCTTAATAACATATACTTCATTAGCTGGAGGAACCACTGGATAGCTATTTCTAACTTCTCTTGGACGGTCAAACTGAACAAGTTTGTCAGAATTTGTCTTAGCCTTCTTTGAGGCAAATGAGTTGCCCGCAGAATATGAATAAGAAGAGCTTGCAGCTGGTTTTCTGCTAGGTGAAGGGGCTGGTGCTTGAGAAAGAACGCTTCTTTCAACAGCCTTATCTCTAGCTTTCTTTTCGGCCTTAGCCTGCTTTGCTGCTCTATAATCTACATCATCTTCGTCATCATCGAAGATATCGTCATCATCATCGTAATCGTCATCAACGTCATCGTTGCCGATCTTGAAAAAATCAAGCAAATTTCCCTTTGCCATAGTTTGAGCTCTCCTCTATTTATTATAATTTCTGGCTCCGAAAATGGCTGTACCAACTCGAACCATTGTAGCTCCCTCTTCTATGGCAATTTTATAATCATTTGTCATTCCCATAGACAGAGCATTCATGGAAACATTATCTATGTTTTTAGATTTTATGTCAAGTGCAAGCTCCCGCATACCCTTGAAAATAGGGCGATTATGCTCAGGGTTTTCAACGAAAGGAGCAATTGTCATGAGTCCCTGAATATGAACTCGAGGACATAATTCTGCAATACTGCGAACCAACTCTTCCGTTTCTTCTTTTTTCACTCCAAACTTCGATTCTTCTTCTGCAAAGTTAACCTCGATTAAGATGTCCATATCAAGGTCATGCTTCTCACATTCCTTTTCAATTGTTTTAGCAAGATGTAAAGAATCAACAGCATGGATCATGCAGGCCTTATCAATGATGTATTTAACCTTGTTGGTCTGCAGATGTCCAATCTGATGTAAATGAACTGATTTTGGAAGCACTCCATACTTCTCAGTTAATTCCTGAGGATAATTTTCTCCAAAATCACGGACACCAATATTTAATAATTCTTCCATATCAGATACAGGTTTGGTCTTACTAACAGCAATCAGAAGTACATCTTCTGGTGATCTGTTACAGCCTAAACATATATCATCAATTTCTTTTCTAATTCTTTGATAATTTTCCTGAATCATCTTACTTTACCCTTTTGTATTTGTAACTAAGCTATGACTTAATACAGTGTCTGATTCTCAACCACACTGGAGGAATCCTGAACTATATTGTCGTATTCTTTAAGACCTTCACCACTATTTACAATGGTGAATTCATCTTCCGATTTAACAATAGAAACTTCCAGAAAATTCGCAACACCCTGATTACCCAGGTAAACTCCAGTAATCTTCTCTCTTTCCAGAGAAAGAACCTGAATTGCATCTCCTCCACTGGCAGGATGAAGCATATCAGAATCATCGAAAACTGTTTCATCTACGTAGTAATAATCATCGTCTTCTTTATAAACAGTAAGTTTCAGAGTCTTATTTTCCTGCTTACCATCCTTATCGGTTCTAGTTACCTGAACAGTCTGCATCATCTTATCTTCTTCGTTCTTTACAGCACCCTTTGGAATCTTATATGTTTCCTTTTCAACCAGGGAACTGTTTGGAACTTTCAGTCCAGCATAACGGTCCAGAATAATTTCGATGGATAAATACCGATCACTGATATAGTTGATCATGTATTTACTGAGATTTAATACCAGAAAATAACAATTTTCCTTTTGCAGTAATGAAAAATCAGCTGAAATCTCCTGAGGATCATTATTGATGGTAAATGTAATAGAAGTTTCTTCCTTCAATTTGCTTGCCTGGTCATTGGTAAGCTTACAAACGATATTCCAATTTTCATCTGGACAGATTTTAAAGATAGTTGCACCTGCATTTTGAACATCCCCTGACTTAAGTGAAGTTCTCTTATAATTCTGCTGATTGAAATCTGATTCTGTAAGACCTTCTGGAGTCTTATTCTCGAAACCATCCGTATAATATGAAATAACGCCACTGTCCGGAGAAGTAACAGATTCCAGAGTAGAACTAACCTGCGCACCACCTGCGTCAATTTGCTGCACCATAACCTGGCTGGAAAGTTCCATAACCTTACTTTCAATCTGTGATTTGAAATTATAGAGGCTTGCGAAATTCTCATTACTATAATCAGATTTGTACTGATCAATGGTATTACGAATGTTCTTATAATCCTCAGAAGTAAACAGGTTATTTCCCTCTTCACTTTGTCCTGCTGCCTGAATAGCTGAAATAACACTACCTGTTTCATCCACCGTACAAACAGATGCGCTCTTATTAACCTTATCTCCATCCTTAACAAAGTAAATTAAGTATCCAGATTTCGTGGATTTAACTTCCTGCTCGCTTCGAAGAGCAATACCCTGACAGGAAATATTATTGTTAATATTACTTGAGCTTACCTTATAGGTGGTAACCGGATTCTTGGTCAGAGATTTAACCAGGCTGGCTACAAAGTAAATCAAAATTAAGAAGAAAATAATAATTGCCCCGTTAACCTTGGTAGTTTTATTCATTTTGATAACTTTAGAATTTCTGTCAGCCATGTTACTCCTTGAAATATAAACCCATTAATAAAATATTGCATAAACCCAAATGCAAATGAGTTTGTCATAAAAGCTCTCTTAAACTCTCTTAAGCTTACTTAGATTCGCTTAAACTGTCTTAATGATATTATCCTTGAACTTCTCGTTCAGTTCATTTGCAGGCATAGATAAGCTGATGACGAAGTCCAGATTATTCTTTTCTGAAATTGCCTGCAGCTTGTCTAAGATTGTATCAATCTTATCGCTATGTGACTTGCTTAAGATTTTGAAATTATCCAGGAAGATTTTTTCAAGATCATGATCAGATGAAATAATTCCAAGAATGAATCCAATAAACATATCAGTACTATCAATATCAAAATCACGAACATTTACAAAGCGAATCTGATTGCTTAGTTCGTAGATATGCTTGTTACTCTGATCGATAAATAAAACAGAGCCGCCTGATACCTTAATTTCGTCATTTGCCATATTAAGCAAGAGACGTGTTTTACCTTTTCCTTCTTCACCAATGATGATCTGTAGCATTGTAATTTCCTCCTAGAGTGATAAGAATTTCATATATATTTAATTGCATCAATAAGATTAATAGCTAATGGAAACTGCCATGAAAACTTATTAATACAATTAATTGGTCATATTAAACATTCTTCCATACAACTGATATAGGTCCTGTGGAGAATTACTGTCTGCAACAAACATTGTATAACTTTTACCATCAATATCTGCAGTCATGGTAAGTACATTACCAGCCAGCCTGGTTGTACCAGTTTTCCAGACTGTCATTTCAATATTCGACGGCAAAGTATATGTGCCAGACAGAAACATGTTTGTAGGCGTAATATCATCAGAAAGTTCATTTCCATCACTATCTAAATAAGTATAAGAATAGGATCTCTGTGAATCAGCCTGAGCGATTATATCATAGTTTGCTGCTTCGCGAACGATTAAATACATATCGTAAGCAGTTACGTAGTGATCATCTTCATGAAGTCCATTTGGATTTACAAAATGACAGCCAGTTGCTCCAAGTGAATACGCTTCTTCATTCATCATTTGACAGAAGTTTTCAACGTCTCCTCCCACTAATTCTGCAAGAATAACAGCATAATCATTATAGGATTTGATGAGCATGCCATAGAGCAGATTTCGAACACTGATACTATCACCAACCTTAATATCACTGGCAACGGCATCTGGATCCGTTACATTAGGCGAATGATCAATGGTAACCATATCATCAAATGTAAACTTTCCCTCATCTGCTGCTTTCGCAACGAGAATGGCAGTCATTAATTTTGTTGTTGATGCTGGATAAATACGACGATAAATATTATGAGCTTCAAGAATAGTATTGCTTGTGTTATCAACTAAAATAGAAGCATAGGATGTATCGGCAAAATCATCGGCAGAAACTTCTGTCTCTGCCGGAATGATTGCTGTATTCGCCTGATAGCCCTGTGCTTCATAATGTGGCATTTGATTGATTACTGCTACTTCATCAATGGTGTCTGCCGAAAAAGATGATTCAAATTTATAATTTTGAAAGAAAAAGAAAGAAACGGCACCGATTACAAGTAATATGATTGATGAATATAAAATTAATACTTTGCTCATTGTTCCTTACCTAAAGTGCCTAGTGTTTGTATAATTCTCGCCAATTGAGATCGCCACGCTCCAGAGCCTTGATTAAAAGCTCTGCAGTTGCAAGATTTGACGCAATTGGAATGTTGTGAATATCACATAATGTTCCAATGTTATGAAAATCATTATTATGTGGCTGACTTGGCATAGGTTCCCTAAGGAAAATAACCAAATCCATCTGATTGCTTTCAATCTGTGTAGCAATCTGCTGTACGCCACCTAAATGTCCAGCAAGAAACTTGTGAACCTTAAGTCCTGTTGCATCTTCTACAAGTCTTCCAGTAGTTTCGGTTGCATAGAGATCATGTCGGCTGAGAATACCGCGATATGCAATGCAGAAATTCTGCATTAATTTTTTCTTTGGATCATGGGCGATTAAAACGATATTCAAAATGTAGCCTCCTCTATATATATTAGAATTTGCGTTTTTGCAAACTGATATTTAATACAATTCCAATTCCGATGGCATTACTTAAGAGGGACGAAAGTCCATAAGAAATGAATGGAAGGGGAAGTCCAGTATTAGGAAGTAACTGTGTTGTTACACCTATATTGATGAATGACTGGAAGCCAATCCAACAGCCAACGCCGATGGCAAGAAGCCTTCCGGTATCATCTTTTGCTCTACGCCCTATTCTAATACATTGTATCACGATGAGGAAAATTATTCCAATGATTATTACGCTTCCAACGAAGCCAAATGACTCTCCAATTGCAGAAAAAATAAAGTCTGTATGCTGTTCGGAAATCATATTGGTATGGGATACAGAATCAGCTCCTGCAAGGCCTGCAAGGCCTTTTCCACTAAGCTGGCCAGAACCAATTGCCATTACAGAATTCACCTGCTGTGCATTCTCTTCTGCATACTCAGTAGGATACAGGAATGACATAATTCTTTTAACCTGATGATCATATAAAAGCTTCTGCCATGGCTGTTGTGCATACCAAAGGAAAAGACTGATTAAAGGAATCAGAATTAATAGGGTGATTCCAATAAATTTATAACTAAGTCCTGCCAGATAATACATGGCTGCCATAATCATAAGCAAACATAATGTTGTAGAAAGGTCGGGCTGATTATAAATCAGGAAAACCGGCAGTATTAAAATAGCAATAAACTGGAAAAAAGTTTTAGGCTTTGTAATGGTATCCTCTTCCATTTTTGCACTAAGAAATACAGCCATAACAATAATCATAATAACCTTGGTGAGCTCAGATGGTTGGAATCTAATACCAGCAATTGTGAACCATCTTCTGGCGTTATTAGAACTATCACCAAATGCAAATACAGCCACCAAAAGTAAGGCACTGATAATATAAAGAGGTAAAGTAAATTTGGTGATGAAATGATAATCAATCAGGGAAAGAATCAGCATGATCAATACAGATACACCGACACCCACTGCCTGTTTAACCGTATAATTATCATTTACGCTATTGATTACAGTGACACCAATTCCCATGGCAATAATAACCAGAAGGAAAAGCAGGAAACTATAATCTTTTAAATGATATTTTTTTAACATGATTAGTCTCCTACTTCTGTATCTGTCTTATTCTGGAAGTCAGCATTTGCCAGGGCTTCTTTATCATAGAGATAAGCATAAATAAAGCCTGATAATTCAGCTGCATTTCCTGATGTATAACCATTTGGAATAACAGTTGTAACCGATACTTCCGGATTATTGGATGGTGCATAAGACACGAACAGTGCATTTGCAGGTTTATCTTCACCTACCTGGGCTGTACCGGTCTTACCAGCAACACTGACACTAATGGAATTGATGAATGTGACATAAGAAAGGTCATCGGTTACTACTTCTCGAAGTCCTGTATGAATCTTATCCCAAAGAGCGCCGCTCGCATCAATTTGATGAGAAACGGTATGCTGAGTCTTCTGCTCATTATTACCTGCGTAATCCGTTGTACGATCAATGATGGATAAATTGTATGTGGTACCTGAATTTGCAACTGAAGTTATATATTTAGATAACTGAACTGGTGCGAACTGATGAGTACCCTGTCCAATAGCCGATGTAACCGCATCGTTATCTGAGAAATGAGGAGAAGTTTCATCCAGTTCAACACCTGATTTTTCAGTAAGGCCAAAGTCACTTCCGTATTTTCTCAAAGCACGAAGTCCAGCACTATCATCGTAAACACCTGTTCTTGTGGCAAGTCTGTAACCAACCTCATAAAAGAAATAGTTACAGGAAACATCCAGAGCCCTGGAAATACCAATGGTTCCATGGGTTGCTTTATGTTCACGGAAAATCCAACACTGAGGTTTGGTGTAAACCTTATCAAAGATACCCATATCAGTAATTACTTCATCTGTACCAAGCACACCTTCATTAACACCTGCAACGGATGACACAATCTTAAAGGTAGAACCAGGAGGTGTCAGCATCATTGTAGAACGATTAAATAAAGGATTGGTCTGGTCAGCAAGTAACTGATCATAATAATCTGCATCAATAGAATTTGTCAGCTTATTGTTATCATAACTTGGATAGCTGACCATAGCCCGAATTTCACCAGTATTAACATCTGTAACTATGACAGAACCGGAGCATGGTGTCAGATTTAACATGGCTGGTGTAATATCAAGATTTGTAATTTTATTCTTCATGAATGTAAGGGCATCGATTGTTCCACTCATGAGTTTCTGATAATCTTCATCACCATCTTTCACAAGTACACCCTGATCATAAAGAAGTTCAATACAATCACTTCTGGAAATTTCTCCAGAAGATACCATGTTAGAAAGGACACGATTTTTGAATTCATCGTCATCTTTTAATTCTTCAATTACATAAGAAGAAACAATTTTGTAGATATCATCAGAATCGTAGAACTTACCCTCTTCTTCAATAGAGCTGGCATTAATACATTCTGTGGAAATCAGATATTTTAGGAAATCCTGAAGGCTGGAATTACCAGAAGTATAACTAATAAACTCTGCACTGGAGCGGTTAACCTTCGTGGTATCGTAAATTCCATTTGTATGGAGTACCTCGCAAATGTATTCCGAATAATCCTGATAAGACTCAGGCAAGTCTGAAAGCTTGGTAGAATCTGTAGTAAGCTCTGAATCCAGAACAGTAAGGGTAGATTCCAGTTCTCCCTGGAAAGCACTATAAATAGCCTGCTCTCTCTCTGTGGCATCTGGAGCTTCCATCTCTTCCAGGGAAATTGTATGGTTGGAGAATAAAGATGAAAAAACATCATTCAGTGGAATGAAATGGTCCGGATCTTCCCTGGACTTAAAGTTCATATCCTTAATTTCAGAAACAAGAATAGCAGCCAGTTCTTTCTCTAAGGTATCGTAACAATACTTCTGTAAATCACTATCAATGGAAAGATAAATATTATCACCGGCAGTTGCTTCCTGGTTGGACTTAACGTCCAGAACTTTACCAAGGGAATCTACATAAAGAGTCTGCTCTCCGTCTTTACCGTGAAGCTGGCTTTCGTATTGCTTTTCAATGCCTGTTTTACCTACCACATCGTCACTTGTATAAGTGATTCCCGTATCAGAATCGTTCAGGGACTGAATTTCTTCCTGAGAAGCCTGGCCTACATAGCCAATAATATGTGAGAAATACTTGGCATCGTTATAGTAACGACTTGAAGAAATATTAATTGACATTCCATAGAGTTCATCCCTGTTCTCTTCGATGGCAGATCTGGATTTTTCAGAAATATCATGTGCAATTTCTACAGGTACATACTGCTGGAAACGATTTAGCCAGAGATTATATCTACAAACAAGAATTTCAAAAGCACGGGCATCATCGTAATTGCTATCAATAGAAAAAAGATCTTTTAAGTAAGTAACTACTTCATCTGGTGTGGAATTTGCTTCCTCATCTGTAAGATCTGAACTCGCATTTACTCCATAAACATCACGTAAAAAAGTGGTCTTCTGGGCACCAGAAACACGGAATTCGTAGGAGCCATCCACATTTCTTTTAATCTTAAAGTCTGCATCGATATCATCCCCATTATCATGAAGAATCTGGAGAGTCCGAGAAATAATGCGGTTTTTCAGTTCATTTTCTGTGATTCCAAGTTCCTTGGCACGATCAGACATTTCTGTATCATTACCAAAGCTGAGATTATAAGTAATCTTATTGGAAGCAAGCAGCTTTCCGTTAACATCGTAAATATTTCCACGGATGGAATTAACCGTTACTGTCTTTTCAGATGACACAGTAAGACTCTTATCATAGGTTTCACCATGTCGAATCTGCAATACAAAGAGACGGTTTACCAAGAGCAAAAAGAGAACCAACATTAAAACAGTGATTGGAAATAAACGGCTCTTAAGATATTCAAGAATTAATTCCTTTAATGCAATTAGGAAATCCTTAATCGTTTTCATGATTTAACTTTCTTTGCCTTCTTTTTCAGTCTTCGATTAATTGAAAGAACAATTCGATATAAAACAGCGGTTGCAACGGTAGTCCAAATAGCCTGTGGCATGATGATATGTACGAAATAGAAACCAAATTCAATTCTATTTCTCATCAGATAGGTTACAAAGAATACAATAAAATGGAATATCAGGCTGTCAACAAATGAAATAACAACTGGGAGAAGGATATCTTCCATGGTGTAGTCCTTGTGAAAAAATCCATTGACATAACCAATCACCATATAAAGCATGGCAAATGGTCCAAGATAGGAATTATAAAAAATATCAATAAGAAGTCCACCAAAAAAGCCCACTAACAAACCCTCTCTTCGTCCTCTCATAATACCAAAGGACATGGTGAGCATAAGCAGGAAATCCGGTGAACTCCCCAATAAATTGTCATAAGGAAAAATAACTGTCTGCAATAAGAACGAGATCAGTATTAAAATTGTAATTGTTAATACACGACGCATTAATAGTTTACCTTCTGTTTACGATCTAGGATAACAAGTACATCCTTTACGTCAGTAAAATCAGCAACTGGTGTGATTTTAGCTGTCTTAGTCAGATTATTAGAGTCCTTGCTAATAGAAGTCACATAGCCAACTGTAATTCCATATACATAACGATCCGATACATTGGAGGTAACGACTCTGTCACCTTCCTGAATAGCTGCATTAATATCAATATTTGTAGCTTCCAGATAACCATCTTCTTTCATATTCAAAAGACTACCATTTATGGAACAGATAGTACCGGAATCACCGATTTCACCTGTTACTGTAGAACGGTCATCGATAATTGCTCGAACCTTTGCATAGTCATCATAGGATTCAATGACAATACCAAGCAAGCCCTGATCACAGAGTACATTACAATCCACATATACTCCATCATTCATACCCTTATTGATATAAAATTCATCAAACCAACCAGAGGAATTAACAGAAAAGACTCTTGCTGCAGTCTTATTGTAATCTGGATACATTTCATCTAAAGAATAGAGAGAACGAAGTTCACTTAACTCTGTAAGTTCAGCTTCATTCTTGCCAAGTTCATTTTGCAGATTTGTAATCTGAATTCTCTGCTCCTGGTTCTCCTCTTTCAGTTCCTTTGTGTCTCCAAAGACCTGCAGGGATTCATCCACCCAGCCTCCAAAGGAAGATGCACCTTTTTGCAATGGTGTGATAATGATACCTGCTACCTGTCTGATTTTACCGGTTGCCTCGGGATTAAATGCTGAAAATGCAATCATTAATACACATGCAAAAAAGAGAACTATCAATAAATATTTAGGACTTATATCTTTCTTATTATCGTACTTCACCTAAGAGACCTCTCTCTTTAAAACTAAAATATCTTTTATTTCCAAGAATAATATGATCCAGTAAATGGATGCCAAGTTCATTTCCCAGTTTTTCAATTCTTTCTGTAATACGCCGATCCGCTTCTGATGGTTCCGGATAGCCGGAAGGATGATTATGAAGAATAATAATGCTAACTGCATTCCATTTTAGAGCCTGTAAAAATATTTCTCTGGGCTCCATAAAACATTTTCGAATACTGCCTTCCGCCAATTGTTTCTGATAAATAATGGAATTGGAGGAATCCAGAAATAGGGCAAATGTCTTTTCCTGAGCCAGATATCTTACGTCCTCCATAAAATAATCCGCAATGGACTCCGGAGAATTAAAACGCATATGCTCTTTTGCATTTTGCCTGGAAATTCTTTTTGAAATCTCAGCCAAAGCCAGAATCTGACTTGCTTTAACAATTCCCACGCCGCTTAATTCCATTAACTCCTGCATAGAAAAATATGGCAGGGAAGCAATACCTTTTACATTGGGATGGGCCTGCAAAATCATTTGGGAAAGCTCCACCACATTTTGTTTACTTGTTCCTGTTCGAAGAATTACCGCCAGAAGTTCTGCGTCTGAAAGGACCTGAGGTCCATATTCATACATTCTTTCTACCGGCTTCTCTTCCTTTGCAAAACTTGAAATTGTAACGTGTTTCATAGGCGCTCCATTTCTCCCTCTCTGGAACAGAGTGCCCCTTAGTGCCCTTAGTCTAACACTTTAATTATTGTTTTTCCATAACCTTCTGCAGGGAGGAAAGGATACCAAATTTCGCATGGGCATAGGTAAGTCCCCCCTGGAAATATACGGCATAAGGCTCCTTAATTGGAGCGTCAGCAGAAAGTTCGATGGATGCGCCGGATACAAAGGTACCAGCAGCCATAATAACCTGAGCATCATAGCCAGGCATATCCCAGGGGATTGGCTTAACAAAGCTGTCCACAGGAGATGCGTCCTGAATTCCTTCACAGAAAGCTTCAATCAGTTCAGGCTTACCCAGTTCAACTGCCTGGATAATATCGTAACGAGGCTCACTTGCATTCGGAATGGCCTTGAAGCCCTTTGCTTCATAAAGGTTTGCAGCAAGAATGGCGCCCTTTAATGCAGAGGCAGTAACGGTTGGTGCCAGGAAAAGTCCCTGTGTAAACTGTCTTGTAATGCCAAGAGTTGCACCGACTTCCTTGCCCAGACCTGGTGTTGTAAGGCGAGCGGCACATCTTTCGATGCAGTCTGCTGTTCCACAAATATAACCACCGATTGGCGCAAGTCCGCCACCTGGATTCTTGATCAGGGAACCAACCACCATATCCGCACCAAGGTCTGAAGGCTCGATTGTTTCTACGAATTCACCATAGCAGTTATCCACCATAACGATGACGTCAGGCTTAATAGACTTTACAAATGAAATTGCCTCGCCTATCTGTTCTACAGAAAGACTTGGACGCACGTCATATCCCTTGGAACGCTGAATTTCAACAAGCTTTGTATTGTCTTTAATCTTGGCACGAATACCATCGAAGTCCCATCCACCATCTGGTAAAAGACTGACTTCATCGTAAGTAATACCAAATTCAGCAAGAGAACCCACTTCTGGACGAATACCAATAACACCCTGGAGAGTATCATATACAGGACCAGCAATGGAAAGCATTTCATCTCCTGGTCTTAAGTTTGCAGAAAGGGCTGTTGCAAGAGCATGGGTGCCACAGGTAATGGTAGGTCTTACAAGTGCATCTTCTGTGTGAAATACTTTTGCATAGATTTTTTCTAAAGTATCACGGCCTGTGTCGTTATAACCATAACCCGTTGTTCCATACATATGCTCTTCTGCCAGACGAGCTTCCTGCATGGCACGAATAACACGAACCTGATTAAATTCAGCAATCTTATCAATTTCTTTAAATCTGTCTTTTAACTTTTCTTCCATCTCATTTGCAAAATCAAAGACTTCTTCAGAAATTCCTTCCTGTAAGTAGTATTCCTTAAGTGTATCCTTATCCATTTTTAAATTCCTTTATATTTATTATGAACGTATTGCCCCTAGGCAAAACCATTACATTCTATACCTATTTTGTGTTAATAATGTGTCTATTTTTCAAAAGAGCCAGCATATCCTGCAGAAGCAAATCTTCATTCTCATACTGATCCTTGTCAATCCAGATTACATCTCTTTCTCTTCGGAACCAGGTGAGCTGTCTCTTAGCAAAGTGTCTTGTATTTTCTTTGATATTATCTGCAGCTTCCTGGGCAGTACATTTGCCATCAAGAATTGGAAGAATCTCCTTATAACCAATACCTTCCAGAGAGATGGACTCACGAGGTAAACCCTCAGCAAGAAGTTCTTTCACTTCCTGAACCAGGCCTTTTTCCATCATAATATCCACTCTTTTATTGATTCTTTCGTAAAGCTTGGCCCTGTCCATATTCAGAACAAAGTAGGCCGCATTATAGATGGACTCCTTCTTTCTCTCCTCTTTATTGTGCTTAGAGATTGGTTCCTGATGGAAATGATAATATTCCAGGGCGCGAATCACCTTCTTCACATTGTTTGGGTGAATCTCAGCAGCAGAATCCGGATCTATGGATTTTAGTCTTTCAAATAGGATTGCCGGGCCGTTTTCCTGCAGAGCCTCAGCCTCCAAAGCAGCACGGGTTCCATCATCTTCCTCATTTTTAAAGTTAATTCCATAAAGAAGGGCCTGAATATAAAAGCCTGTGCCACCAACCACAATCGGAATATGACCACGACCAAGTATATCCTTACAAGCCTGCCTTGCCAGGGACTGAAATTCCGATACATTAAATGCATGGTCCGCATCAAATACATCAATGAGATGATGCTTCACCCCCTGCATCTCCTGAGGACTAATCTTGGCAGTGCCAATATCCATCTTTCTATATACCTGCATAGAATCTGCAGATATGATTTCCCCATCAATTGCCTTGGCAAGAGCAATGGATAAATCAGTTTTTCCAGCTGCTGTTGGTCCGGTTAAAATAACAAGAGGAGGTAATTCTGTATTCACTTGGCTGATATTTACATTATCTCTTATCATCTTACTCAACAATTCTTTTAAATTTCTTATCCAGTTCATCCTTGGATATCTTAATGATTGTAGGTCTTCCGTGAGGACAAGTATATGGATTATCCAGCGTTAGGAGTTTAGACATGAGTTCTTCTGCTTCCATTTGAGAAATCTCCTGATTTCCCTTGATAGCCGCTTTACATCCCATGGTAGCAATCTTGTGTACAAAGAGATCTTCATTTACCTGACGTACACCAGAAGCCAGGTCTGCAGCGAATTCTACAAATACATCTCTTCCGCTAAGGCCTACCAGATTTACTGGAACCGATGTAATTTTAATATCATTCTCACCAAAATCATCCAGTTCAAAACCAGTCTTTTCAAAGAGTTCAATATTCTCAAGAACTGCTGTTTTTTCACGACTGGATAAAGTAATGGTAATTGGTGGGTACAACTGCTGAGAAGCTATGGTACGACTTTTAAACTCAGCAAGATATGTCTCATAATTTACTTTTTCATGGGCAGCATGCTGATCCATGATATATAGACTGCCATTAAATTCTGTAAGCCAATAGGTCTTAAAGAGCTGTCCAATAATCTTGTGTTTAGCCACAGCTTCATCAGAAAGATAGGATACTTCAGCAAGGGATTGCTGCTCATACTTTTCTTCCTCTTTCCTAGAGGTAAAGGAATATGTGGCAGAATCCTCTACCTGGTCTTCCTTATTTTCTTGCTCCCTGCTATCCTCTTCAACCCTATCAGAAATGTTGCCGACTTGGTCTTTTCCGTATGTATTCTCCTCTATTTCATCCACTTTATCCTTTGCTTCAGAGGCCTCTTTTTCCGTACTTTCGTCCAGTTTCTTTAAATAAGAATCCGGCAAGATACTCTTCAAAATTGACATAGAGTTCGTAGTGGACTTCTGGAATGCATGATAATCTTCAGACTTTGCATGACTATGGCTGGAAGCCTCCAAAGCTTTTTTCACAGCGTCTGATGGAGATAGATTTTTAGGCTGAGGAGTAAAATACTTTTGCCTCTGACCATAGTCTGCCTCTGCATCTGGAATTAATTCCTTTTCTTTTAAAGAATCCGCCACTGCATGATAAACAGCGCTAAATAAAGCCTTTTCGTTATCATATCGGAACTCTCTTTTAGCAGGATGTACATTCACATCTACTGCTTCCGGTGGTACCTCAATAAAAAGCACAGTAAATGGGAATCTGTGTTGCATAACATAGGTCTTATATGCTTCTTCAATAGCCTTATTAATAACGACGTTCTTAATATATCGCGTATTCACAAAGTAATTTTCGAAGGAACGATTACCCTTGGAAAGAAAAGGCTTACCAGAGTAGCCTGTGATTTTAATTTCATCTGTTCCGCCATTCACTTCCAGAATAGACTTGGCAATTTCTTTGCCATAAAGCTGATAAATAGCTTCTTTTAAATCTCCATTACCAGAAGTATCAATAAGTGTCTTACCCTGGGAAATGAGATGCACAGCCACGCCAGGATTGGAAAGAGCAATATGGCTCATTAAATCTGTAATGTAGGAACCCTCGGTCATATTGGATTTAAGGAACTTCAGTCTGGCTGGTGTGTTAAAGAAAATATTACGAGTAACGATGGTTGTACCATCTGGCGCACCAATTTCTTCACAGGAAACCTCTTTACCACCACGAATTTCATAACGGATGCCTGTAAGTGCATCGTGGGTCTTGGTAATCATTTCGGTATCCGTAACAGCTGCAATGGTGGAAAGCGCTTCTCCTCTAAAACCAAGAGTCATAACTCCAACTAAGTCGTCAGCATTATCCAGCTTAGAGGTGGCATGGGAATAGAAAGCCTTTTGAATATCTTCTTTGGGAATACCTCCGCCATTATCCGTTACACGAATCATGGACTTACCACCATCTGTGATTTCAACCGTAATTCGTGTAGCACCTGCATCAATGGAGTTCTCTACAAGTTCTTTTACGATGGATGCTGGTCTTTCAATAACTTCACCAGCGGCAATCTTATCAATTGTATGTTGATCAAGAATTTTAATCATATAGATTATGTCCTTCTCATGTCATTTCTTTACAAACGCTTATCCTAAGCGGTCTTTTAATTCCTGCAGATACAGCATCGCTTTAACAGGAGTCATATTATTTAAGTCTAGAGCCTTCAGTTCCGCCACAATGGTCATATCTTCTGTGGAGCCAAACAAACACATTTGTCCTTCTGCTTCGCCCTTCTTTGAACGCTTAACTGGCTCTTCTTTATGAACGGTTTTAGCTTCAATATCACGAGCATTTCCTGTGATATCGTCTTCAGCCAGCTGATTGGCAATGTCCTTCGCACGGTCGATGACAGGCTTTGGAAGTCCAGCAAGTTCAGCTACTTCAATACCATAGGAGCGGTCTGCTCCTCCTGGTACAATTTTACGTAGGAATACTAAAGAATCTTTCGTCTGCTTAATAGCAATGCAATAGTTATTTACGGAAGAAAGTTTTCCCTCCAGTTCTGTCAACTCATGATAATGAGTGGCAAAAAGTGTCTTTGCGCCCACTGCATCCGGATCTGCAATATATTCAACTACTGCCCAGGCAATGGAAAGTCCATCAAAGGTGGAGGTTCCACGACCAATTTCATCCATGATAATCAGGGAGTTCTTTGTTGCATTACGAAGAATGTTAGATACTTCACTCATTTCAACCATAAAGGTGGACTGGCCCTGAGCCAGGTCATCACTGGCACCAACTCTGGTAAAGATACGGTCTGAAATACAAATATTGGCAGATGTGGCTGGTACAAATGAACCACACTGAGCCATAAGTGCAATCAGAGCTGTCTGACGCATATATGTTGATTTACCAGCCATATTAGGACCAGTAATAATCATGATTCTATTGGCAGAGGAATCAAGAACAGTATCATTTGGAATGAAGGTTCCTGAATTCATCATACGTTCAACAACTGGATGACGTCCCTCACGGATATCAATTACACCATTCTGGTTAAGGGATGGACGAATATAATTGTATTTCACTGCAATATAAGACAGAGAACAAAGCGCATCAATTTCTGCGATATTCTCTGCTGTCCTCTGTACACGTGTAGTCTGGCTAGCCAGGAAATCACGTAACTTGCAGTATTCTTCATATTCCAGATTAAAGAGCTTATCCTCCGAACCTAAAATAATGTCTGATAAAGACTGAAGTTCTGTAGTGGTATAACGCTCTGCATTGGTCAGAGTCTGCTTACGAATAAAGTAATCTGGCACCAGATTCTGGAAAGAATTTGTAACTTCAAAGAAATAACCATAAACACGGTTAAACTTGATACGAAGATTCTTGATTCCAGTATTCTCTCTTTCTCTTGCTTCAATCTCATTTAACTTATCCTTAGAAGCAATTTTTGCTTCCTTGAAATCATCAATCTCCTGACTGAAACCAGGCCTAAAAATACCACCTTCACGAATGGTGATTGGGGCATCTTCAGAGATGGCATTATCAATCAGATGATAAAGATCCTGCAGGTCATCCATTTCTGCATCCATGGTTTCAAAAATGCTGGAACCAAAACCATGAATCAGATTATGAATAAATGGCAGATACTTTAAAGAATTACGGAAAGAAAGCAGGTCGTGAGGACCAGCTGTCTTAATGGAAATCTTTGTCATCAGGCGTTCCAGATCATAAATAGAATTCATGTATTCCATGACTTCATCACGATCCATAACGCGTCTATTCAGGGCATCAATAGCGTCATATCTTGCTTCAATGGCCTTTAAATCCATTAAAGGCATTTCAACGAAATTTCGAAGACGACGGGCGCCCATGGCAGTCTTTGTATGATCCAGAACCCAAAGCAGGGAACCTACTCTCTGCTTATCACGCATGGTCTCTGTCAGTTCCAGATTACGGCGTGTAGCAGAATCAATAACCATAAATTTAGACACATAGTAAACCTTGAGAGAATTGAGCTGCTCCATTTCCGACATCTGTGTGTCCAGAAGGTAACAAATCAGTCCGCCTGCAGCCATAATACCTGCGTCAAGGTCTTTCAGACCAAGGCCTTCCACACCACTGGTATGAAACTGCTTTTCAATACGTTCAATGGATGATTTCAGTTCAAAATCAGACTTGGAAACTGGACTGACCATAATATTCAACTTTTGAAGAAGCATATTGTAAGTCTCAGTGCTCAGGTCGTCCTCTGGGAATAAGTCCTGGCCTTCCAAAGTTACAATTTCAGAAGGCTCGAACTTTGTGATTTCATCCAGCACTTTAGATGCCTGATCCACTTCTGTTACCATGAATTGTCCAGTAGAGATATCAGCTGTTGCGATACCATACTTTCCATCACGCAAAATAATAGAGCAAATGAAATTGTTTTCGTCTTCTGTCAGAGTGCCTTCAGTCATTGTGGTACCAGGAGTAATGATCTTAATGACCTTACGCTGTACCAGACCTTTAGCTTTCTTAGGGTCTTCTACCTGCTCACAGATAGCAACCTTATAGCCCTTCTGAATCAGACGGGCAATATATGTGTCTGCAGCATGGTAAGGAATGCCACACATAGGTGCTCTTTCCTCCAGGCCACAGTCTTTTCCAGTTAATGTAATCTCCAGTTCTCTGGAAACAGTTTCTGCATCATCAAAGAACATCTCATAAAAGTCACCCAGACGATAGAAAACAATAATACCCTCATTCTCTTCTCTTGTCTGCAGATAGTGCTGCATCATTGGTGATAATTTACTACGATCGATATTCTCGAAAGCCTTAATCATTTACGATTTCCCCTAAATAATAAAATCCTTTTGCTTCGTTTAACTTAACATTTACAAATGTACCAATCATGGATGGGGCTCCAGGGAAATGAACCAGATAATTATTGTCCATTCTTCCTGTTACATAACCTTCCTCATGATCATCAATATCTTCAACCAGCACTTCCTTTACCTGGCCTTCGAAACGAGCAGTTGCTTTCGCGCTCTCTTCTCGAACCACCTTCAGAAGTCTCTGGAATCTCTCATTTACTACGTCTGCTGGAACCTGCTCCATTTTGGCAGCTGGTGTTCCAGAACGAATAGAATAGATGAATGTGAATGCCTGGTCATAGTGACACTTCTTTACAACATCTACAGTTTCCAGGAAGTCTTCCTCTGTTTCCCCAGGGAAGCCAACCATAATATCTGTTGTAAGAGATACGTCAGGTAACTTGGCACGAATACGGTCAACCAGGGCAAGGTACTGCTCCTTTGTATAATGACGATTCATCTTCTTTAAGATTTCAGTTGAACCTGCCTGTACTGGCAAATGGATTTGTCTGCAAATCTTAGGATTTCTTGCAATCACATCAATGAGCTTATCAGAAAGATCCTTAGGATGACTTGTCATGAAACGCACTCTATGAATCTTTTCAATCTTACATACATCTTCCATAAGATCTGGGAAGTCATAATCTGGATTTGCCTCCAGGATTGGGCTTGTTCCCATGAAATTTACACCGTAAGAGTTAACATTCTGACCCAGGAGCATGATTTCCACATAGCCCGAATCCGCCAGACGCTGTACCTCTTCCAGAATATCTTCAGGTGTTCTGGAACGCTCACGTCCACGAACATAAGGTACGATACAGTAAGTACAGAAGTTATTACATCCGTACATGATATTTACACCAGACTTGAAAGTGAACTTTCTCTTCTCTGGCAGATTCTCCACATTTGTTTCTGGTGCATCAAGAACTTCATAAACCTGCTTTTCATCACCCTTAATACGTCTGTAAAGGAGTTCTGCCAGCTTATAGAAATTGAAGGTACCGAAAATAAGGTCAACAAATGGATAATGCTCCTGAATATAAGCCACCGTATCCTTCTGCTGCATCATACAACCGCAAATTCCAATCAGCATCTTACGCTTTTCTTTTCTCTTCTTCAGCTGTCCAAGATGGCCGTAAAGCTTAGTATTGGCATTTTCACGTACTGTACATGTGTTATAAATAACAAAGTCAGCATCCTCTTCCCTAGGTGCTTCCTGGAAACCAATCTGCTCCAGAATACCAGTAAGCTTCTCGGAATCATGGGCGTTCATCTGGCAACCAAATGTGGCAACATAATAAGATGGACACTGGCCATTATCCTTTGTATACTGTTCAATCTCCTTAGATAGAAGGTCCATAAAATAGCCCTGTCTCTCAGGTTCCTGTGTTGGGATGTTGTTTAAATCCTGCATCTTTAAATTCCTTATCTATATTTGATATTTCTTATTCCTACAAATGAACTGCGCATTCTTTACGCCAAGTTCATTTGCAAGGATTGTATGCATTAAGCTTCTGCGCCGGAGTCAGCCAGGACTTCCAGCTTGCATTCTTCAATCTCCTGTAACCAGATATGGTTAGAAGCATCGGATGGCATTCTCCAGTCGCCACGAGGTGACAGGGAAATCGAACCAACCTTTACAGAGTCAGGCATGCATGAACGCTTGAACTGCTGTGAGAAGAATCTGCGATAATATTTTTCCATCCAGGTGATGATTTCCTTTGGTGAATAGTCTTCGTGGAAGGCTTTCTTGGCCAGGAAAAAGACTTTCTTTGGAGAGAAACCAAAACGGAAAGAATAATACATGAAGAAGTCGTGGAGGATATATGGTCCTACCGCATCTTCTGTCTTCTGGGAAATATTGCCATTTTCGTCAGGTGGTAAAAGTTCTGGGCTAATTGGTGTATCCAGAATATCTTTTAAAACTGCAGATGATTCAGGGAACATTCCTGTTTCCACAGTGGAATCAATTAACCAGCGAACCAGTGTCTTTGGAATAGAACCATTTACACCATACATGCTCATCTGATCAGCGTTATATGTGCACCAGCCAAGGGCAAGCTCACTTAAATCACCAGTTCCCACAACCAGACCATTGCACTGATTTGCATAGTCCATAAGAACCTGAGTACGTTCTCTTGCCTGGGTGTTTTCAAAGGTGATGTCATGGGTGGCAAGGTCGTGATTTAAGTCCTTTAAGTGCTGAATGCATGCATCCTTAATATTAATCACAATCGGTTCAGTACCCAGGGACTTAATGAGGGCCAGAGAATTTTCATAGGTTCTGTTTGTGGTACCAAAAGCCGGCATGGTAATGGCCACAAGATCTGTACTTGGTCTTTTTAACTTCTTCAGTGCCATGGCAGCTACAAGAAGGGCAAGGGTTGAATCCATTCCACCAGATACACCGACAACAGGTTTTGCTGATGTGACTTCCAGACGTTTTACCAGGCCGCCAACCTGCATAGCAAAGATGTCTGTACATCTCTGCAGTCTCTTCTCCTTGGAAGAAGGAACAAAAGGCTTCTTTTTCGCCATGATAAAGGAGCCATCCGATTCAGGAATGTCTGAATCATAGCACTTTACTTCTCTTAAGGAATCCAGTTCACTGAGAGATAAATACTGGTTATCAGCAAATGTATTGCTATGAAGTCTATCATTTCGAATCTTTTCCAGATCCATATCAGCCACGAGAATATAATTGTCTGCAATAAATGTTTTGCTTTCATTCAGCATAGTTCCATTCTCTGCAACCATGGAATGACCTGAGAAAATTAAATCCTGTGTGGATTCGGAAGTGCCTGCAGAAACATAAATATAATCTGACAAAGTTGCAGCAGACTGATGCTTCACCAGACTCTGTCTATAGGAACGCTTGGCAATGGTTTCATTACTAGCAGACAAATTTACAATCACTTCGGCTCCACCCAAAGCAAGCTTTGTAGATGGTGGCAATGGTGCCCATAAATCTTCACAAATTTCTACACCCAGTTTGAACTTTCCATCCAGATCAAAAACAATCTGATTACCAATTGGAACTTCACGAAGTAAAGTCTCCTCATCAATTGGATCAAGGTCGGCAAACTTATTTGCATTTGGGAAAATTTCACCCAGTAAGAGGGAATCCACAGGCAGACTGGAAGCTGACTGGAACCATCTCTTCTCATAAAACTCATGATAATTTGGGATGAAGGTCTTAACAGGCACACCCAGTAATTCACCGCCCTGGAAAACGTAGGCAGCATTGTAAAGCATATTATTTACAATCAGTGGCGCACCCACAATGATCACAGAGGAAAAATCCTTACTTGCTTCACGAATCTTAAGTAAAGCAAGAGCTGACGCATCCTGTAATTTCTTCTGGAAAAATAAATCCTGACAGTAATAACCAGTTACTGCAAGTTCTGGAAAAGCAATAATCGCTGGATGAAATGAATCAGCCTCCCGAATTTTCTTGAGAATCTGCATGGTATTAAATTCAGGATCTGCATCTTTTACTTCTGGAACAATAGCAGCTACTCTGTAAAAATCAAACATTTATTCATCCTCCCTTTCATCTAAGTCACGAGCCAGACCTTCTAAATAAGGTACGAAAACACCATTTGCTGGCTTTAAAAAGTAATCATCTTCCAGCTCTAAATATTTAAAATTCTTAGGATGTCCCTGAGCCATACGATCCACGTAGGTCTTCAGCTCACTGAACCTAAGATAGTAATAATCATTTCTCTCTGTAAACATAATCAACAGAAATGCCACACCGCCCTGCTTTTCAAAATCCGCCATAAACCGGTACTGATGTTCGTGAATATTCTGCATGGAAAAAGTGTCTGTACTACACTCTTTGGCATCAAAACACACTGGAACTCCCTGCACCACCCCAATATAATCCACGGTCGAATCCTTTTCAAAGAAGGCTTTGGTAATCATTTTCTTCTCTGAATGAAATTCCAGAGGCGTAATTGGTGTAGGTATTTTCTGCACCAAAGCCAAATTATGATCACGATAATATGAATTTGTCTCATTAATCAGGTTCTCAAAGGTAGAACCTCTAAGTCCCCGGGAATTCCAAGTTGCCATGATACCTCCGGCAAATCCATTTGCAAAAATCAGTAGTTATTAAAAAGCCTGCCAAATGAACTTGGTGCAGCTGCTTTGTATTCCTTACCAGAAAGCACAACTTTCCAGGCATGAAGCATCTGATAAGAAGCCTTGGCTCTTCTTTCCAGAAGAAGAACCTCATTATCTTTTCTACCATATTTCGGATCATGCAGAATAGGATTACCCAGATATTTTAAATCTGCACGAATCTGATGACTCTTTCCTGTGTGCAGAACCACCTGTAAAAGACTGGCATAGCAGTTTTTTTCATCTTCATTCTGCAGGACCAGGCGGTCAATCTTCTTATATTCCGTAAAAATAGGCTTATATGATGCCTTTAAAGAATCCGGTATTTTCTTAAATTCATCCTCAGAAATCACTTCAGACTGATTGGATTTTGAATCCTTTAAAATATAGTGATGATAGGAACCATCTTTCTTAAAATCTCCAACCACTGCAGCAAGATAAATCTTTTCCAGCTTGCCTTCCCGAATCTCCTTGGAAAGATAGGCGGAACCGCTCTGGGTCTTACCAAAAAGAATGACTCCAGAGGTGTTGCGATCCAATCTGTTACAGACGGATGGTTTAAATAATTTAAGAGATGCATCGTTGATATATCCCTTATTCAGCATATATTGAAGCAGAACTTCATTCACCGAAATATCTTCCGGTCTTGCCTTCTGAGAAAGCAAGCCAGCCGGCTTATTATATATTAGAATATGTTGATTTTCATAGATAATGTTTTGGCTTTTGAAATTCTTCTCAAAATCAGTCCCGCTCATAAACTTTACGGGGGAGGAAGTCTCATTCTTCTTTCCTTCTAAAGTAACTCCGTCATCTCCTGAAAACTTACTAAAAGTTTCATCCGATAAGAAAAACTGAACATGGTCTCCCACTTGAAGAGTTTCATTACCTGTAACCTTCTTCTTATTAACCACGATATTCTTCTTTCGATACATCTTATAGAAAAAGGAAGCAGGTGCCTCTTTCAGGACATGCATACAGAACTTCTGCAACTTCATGCCTGCTTCATTATTTGTAATTTCAATATCTTTCATTCATTAAAATCCCATCGTTACGAGTTTTTCTCGCATCTTCTTATCATAGAATGGTTGTTTATCGTCCTTAGGCGCAGATAACTTTTTGACTTCTTTTTCAAACTTCTTAAGATCTGAGCAAATTACAATTCGCGCCTTGGACCTGGCGTCTTCATTGATATCTGCCATAAAACGTTCTGCCCGTCTGGTAGATGGTGTATCCATAGCACTTCTACTAAAAGCAACCACGTTATTATTGTAAATAGATACTACTGGATAGAATTCAACACCATCCGTATCCGTGATCGTAATATCATAAAGAAATGGAATTTTTGAAGATTTAGAAATCTCATGAACCTTCTCATATTCCTCTCTCTTTAATGGCTTAATCTTGATGGTCATAATTAAATCAACAATGTTTCTCGCGAGTGGAATTGCAATTACACAGGCAGCCACCAGAAAAAGAGTTTTTCTTGTATGCAGTACATGAAGACTGATAAATAAGTCAGCAAGAATACAGGCAAGAATAATGGAACCGATAATAATTCTTCTCAAACGGTAGTATTTGATATGACCGTATTTACCTTTTTCATAATGCAATGTATTTTTGTTTCTTTTTGCCATACTAGGCCATCCTCCAACCAGGCAGGTACTTATTCTTTAATTGATTTCCTGCAGCCTTGGCAAAGCCAAGAGGGAAACCATTCATAGTAATCAGCACATAGCCCTTCTTAAATGTTTTATCTCCTGGATCAATGGTTTCACCCTTTAAATACTTAAGAGCTCTGGAATCTTCGTAAGTGATATCCAAAACCTGATCAAAAGAATTTGCATCCAGCATCATAGCCAGACTCTGACTTGGTTCAAATCTATTTTTCTTTAACTCACCAAGATAAATACCACGTCTTAAAATTCTAAGACCAGATAAATCAGGACAACCAGATGGAATATAGTAAAGTCTGTCTTCACGAAGTTCCATTTTATCTATTTCAAATACACCATTTACATGAGAAAAGAACTCGTCTATTTCTGTATTTTTCACAGCCTTCTTTGGACGATAACCGCCCTTTGCCTTTGATTCCCAGGACTCTTTATCTTTCTCAACAGACATATCCTGAACCATGGATACATAATGGCCTTCCCCCTTAACACGATGCGGGAACATATGGGCTGTGGTACGTAAATCCTGGTCAGCTCTTGCCTCCTCACTTTGGCACCACTCTGGATGTCCAGGCTCAAAGCCCTCATACATTTTGATAGGAAGAATCTTGAAATCTGGATTTAACTTTTTCAGGAATTCAACAGCTTCCTCATCTTCGTCTGGTTCAAAAGTACAGGTGGAGTAAAGAATGGTTCCTCCAGGTCTCAGCATTTTTACGGCTTCCGTAAGAATCTGTCTCTGGAGATTAACAAATTTTTCTACTCCATTCTGCTCCCATGCAGTAATCATGGAACCAGATTTTCGGAACATACCTTCGCCAGAACAAGGAGCATCAATCAAAATCTTATCGAAGAACTTAGGAAAATGTTCTGCAAGACGATCAGGTGTTTCGCAGGTAATACATACATTTTTTGCACCAAATATCTCAAGGTTTTTAATCAAGGCCTTGGCTCTGGATGCACTTACATCATTGGAAAGCAGGAATCCTTTCGTACCGATGCGGGCAGCCAGTTCTGTGGATTTACCACCTGGAGCGGCACAAAGATCCAGCACATAGTCCCCTTCTTCAATCGGAATCTGAGAAGCCGGCACCATAGCTGATGGCTCCTGCAGATAATATAAGCCTGCATAGTAAAGAGGATGCCGTGAAGGTGCATCCTCTTTTTCATCATAATAAAATCCCTTCTGAGTCCATGGAATAGGACTTAAATGGAAAGGACAAAGCTTTTGAAAATCTTCAACAGAAATTTTTCCTGTATTTACTCTTAAAGCTTTATAAATAGGTCTTGATAAGGACTCTTTGTAGACGGAATAATCTTCTTCTCCCAGGAGTCTAATCATGACATCCTCAAATTTCTTAGGTAATTCTAATTCTTTCACTGAGCTGCGTCTCCTTCAGTATGTACTGGAGTTTCATCTATATGTGTTCTCGTATAGAGAAAATCATATTCATTCTTATAGGTATCGTTTTCGGGCATATCATTTGTCAGGCTTTCCGCCTTGCTAAATGCTGTATCAAAATCAAGCATGCCCTCATAGTAAACAATTTCATTAAAACGAATCAAATCCATATAGGCCTGATCCCCGCTTGCCAGTCCTGCATCGATATAAGTTTTTGCAGTTGCAAAATCCTTCTTTGCGAGATAATAAGAAGAAAGCTGGTAGTTAATGTAGGATGAACCTGCCCCACTTGTATTTTCAGTCAGATACTTTTGATAGTAAGTTACCATGTTTTCTTCATCGCCAGTCTGCTGATAGCAGGTACCAAGATAAAGATCTGCCGTGTGATTTCCTCTTTCCGATTCCTTTTTTAAATCTTCAATATAACTTGTATAATCCTGACCAGTCTGGCAGGCAAGTAAAGCATCGGCAAGGCCCTTCATGGTAATTAAATCATAGCTCTTTAAATATGAATTTGTACTTTTCTGTAATTCAGCATATACATGGGAGGCATTTTCAAACTCCCCATTTCTCATATATGCGGAAGCAAGGTACAGTTTTGTATCCAGATCCATATTTTCTGAAAACCATTGTTTTTCATCCAGACTTTTTAAAAAGTCGTTTTCAGCTTCCACATAGGAGGATGCATTATAAGCTTTGATACCCTCTTCCCTGAATTCTTCCTTTTGTGAAATCATCTGGGAAATCATAAAAGCTGCCAGAGAAAGGAGAACCAATGAGAATAAAGACAAAACAAGAATGATGTGAACCATTCTTTTCTGCTGATCCTTTTTTATTTTTTCGTCTATGGAAAGGTTATTTTCCTCTTCAAAAAGCTTGTCCTTCTTCATGAACCTCTACATTCTTTCTCTAGTATTTCAAATTGACATAAAATATCTACAATGATAGAATACATCTTGTTCGCCGGCATGTCGGAATTGGCAGACGAGGCAGACTCAAAATCTGTTGATGGCAACATCGTGTGGGTTCGACCCCCACTGCCGGCAAAACTTTGCGCTTCCATTTGGAAGCGCTTTTTATTTTTCAATTAATCTTCCAACTTAAATTCTTCATCCCCAAGGGAATCTTTGAAATCATTTACAGCATCCATTTCTTCATCCGTTGGTGCTTTCTTATTAATCTTTGCTGAAATTTTATCTGCAAGTCCAGGAATCATTTCCAATACTTTACCAAGATTGCTCTGTGGAGTGCTAGCGGAAATAACCTGAGCATATCCATTCTTAATTACAATGATAGAAGATGGTGAAAGTTTTCCACCCATACCACCTGCAGCACTATTCGCGCCCTTAGAACCTGCCATAGCTCCTGCTCCAATACCGAAATTCACATCCGATAATGGAATGATTGTTACTTCTCCAACCTGAATCGGTTCCCCAACGATAGTTTTTGTTGTAAGAAATGCATCCATTCCCTTAAATAATGACGCTACTGTCTGATTAAAATCGTTATTATTTACCATATCTTTCCTCCTCAATAACCCCTATATCTTCTCTGCTAAACTTTTCGTCTTCTTAAAATCCTTACCAAGAACCATAATCAACCCTGGGATTGCAATTGGTCCTAAATAAATTCTTCCCTTTAAATTCAAATTACCTTCAATAGTCTGATACTCAAAGTCAGGTTGAACCTGAAGCCATTTACCATATATTGGGAAGAACATAGACATCTTGCCCAATATCATACCGGTATCAGCAGGGTTGGAAAGGCCATAATGAACCCATCCCCTACTCTTTTTCGGTTTAACACTCTTCAGTAAACGAGCGAGAATCTTCTTACCTCTTTTAATCGTTTTCTGAGTGTATGGTTTATCGAAAAATTGCTCAATATGACTGACCTTTTTGGATGCTTTATGCATTTTGTCTGCGATGGAATTAATAATTTCATCAAGCTTATCCACTGGAGCCCCTGGATCAATTTCCGAAAAGCCTTTCTTTTTTACAACCTCGTCGGCAGTCGTTTTATTTTCCCTTAATTTAGTCGACTTTATGTCAAAAGCATTTTTTTTAAGAACTTTCTTTTCTGTATCCTTTACTTCCAGGGCTTTATCTGAAATAACTTTCTTATCAGTATTTTTTACATCCAGAGCTTTATCTGAAATAACTTTCTTATCAGTATTTTTTACATCCAGGGCTTTTTCTGAAAGTTCTTCCTTTTCAGCATCCTTAAATTCATTGGCTTTTTCCTTAAGTACTTCATTGTCAGCA
Source organism: uncultured Lachnospiraceae bacterium (assembly GCA_900314445.1). GTDB lineage: Bacteria > Bacillota > Clostridia > Lachnospirales > Lachnospiraceae > Eubacterium_Q. The sequence goes on from OMVA01000005.1 coordinate 42,793, forward strand.
TCCTTTACTTCTATGCCTTTTTCCTCAGGAAGAGGTTTTTCCTTTTCATCTGCTTCAGGAAGCGCTTCAGCAATGATTATTTCATCAGACTGACTTTCCTCCGGAATCACGTTTTCCCTCTGCTTCTTATCCGTCTCTTTCCTTTTTTTGGGCTTCTTAGGATAGATTTGTATACCAAAAATCTTAAGGGCATAATCTAACTTCTGTCCCTTTGCAATATCTGCCATAAGCTTTATAAACAGCCATCGAACAGATACATCAGCTCCATAGTCACCACTTTCATCCACATACTCTGCAGCCATTTTATAGTGAAAAGGTGCAAACAGTACCAGTAATAGGATTAATAATATGAGCCCCAGTATGCATAGGAGTATGATTCCTATGATTTTTAAAATCATTAGAAAAATTGCCATGCTATACCCCTCTATACCCCTGTACTCATCACTTTTTCTCTTACACTGGTAGATGGATCATTCAGGATATCGCAAATAAGCTGAACGGCTCCTGGTTTGGACTTCGAAAAGCCCCAAACTTTCAAATCCCTTTTCATCTTCTTGTAATAAGGTTGCATGAGTTCTGCATCCTGATAGATTTCCAGAATTCCTGCATCAGACAAGGATTCCGTAACAAGAAACAAGCCCTTTACAGAGCGATTCCAGGTAAGTTTACGTAGAATCTTTGAAAACTCTTTTTGACTTTCAATATCTGTATATAGTTTTTCAGCATATACAAATTTCATACAGTTATCCCTATTCCCATAGTATTTATCCCTGAGAAATCATGTCTCTAATAATATTATCGCAAGCAATAAGCTCACTTACATTGGAACATGAATTCAGTGTAACTTCGAAATATTCCTTGATTTCATCCTGTGTATTGAAGAATACAGGCATCATGGACATAACCTTAGCCATAACACTTCTCTGTTCAAGCTGAGTTACTTCAGAGAAGTAATCAGAAAATGCATTCATGGTTTCACGGCTAATATCATCAATAAAGAGGTCATCAGCTTCATCCGTTACGATTGTTACAGGGTTAGAATCTAAATCCATAAAAAGGGATGAAGATGTAAGCTTATCTGCCTTTAATAAAGCATCAAAATGAGCCATGATTTCTTTATTTTCAAAAGCATCATAATAATCACGCTGAAGGTCCTCTAAACTGCCTTCAATCTGTGTCAGTAAATCAAAGGCTTCTTCCTGAACACCTTCCAGACCTTCGAAGTGTGAAAGGATATCTTCCACATGATCAAAGGAGAAATCAGGTCTTGTCATCTGATCAATAATAGCCTTGGCGCTATCAAAATTCTCATCAAAATACTGAGTGTCCACAAATCCTGCAGTGAGAGCAAGAATCAGTGCATCATTTAATACTTCAGTAAGAAGTGTGAAATCACCAGTAGTTCTTGCTATAACCATTGAACCATGTTTCAGTTCATTTGCCAGATAATCATAGTCATCTGGTGAAAGTTTCTTATAATCAGCACTCTTCATCTCAGACAGAATATCTGCCAGTTCCGGGTAGTATTCATCAAAACCTTCTGGCTTCTCTAAAAGAGCTGCTTCCTTAATCGCTTCCACGAAATCAATAAGTGACTGCTTTTCACCATTCTTATAAATCTTAAATGAATTAGAAAGAATGTCATAGAATCTCTGCTTTGTCATACGAACAGGCAACTGAGCTACAAACTGCTGAATACGTGTGTTAATTACAACCTTGTCATTTTCAGAGAAAGCGAAGTTGAACATGTCATCAGCCAGTTCATCCACATCAGGTTCTTCTGTGTCATAGCCCTTAATATAAGCCTCACGACGGTTAAGAATATACTCATAAATTTCAAAACCATCTGTATAGGATGTAAGAACCTTCATCTTGTTGGTAACACGGTCTCTGATATCCATGAGGCTATCCTTAGCTGCAGCAATATCTTCCTGACTGGCATCAACCACAAAAGCCTTCTGCAAGGCTTCGTTAATGCCCTTAACATATCCCTCAACCTCAGCCTTCTGAGCTTCATCCATCTCTTCCTCTACCATTTCCTGCATAGTAAAGAGATTCATAGAAAGCCTGCTGGCTGCATAGGATGTAAATCCAGAAGCCAAAGCATTCTGATAAGCAATGAGACTTTCCTCTCTACTCTTATCAGCATAAATATCCGTTACCAATTTCTTTACGTCTTTTACAATGTTGTTTTTGCTCATGATAAACTCCACTTAATTATATTTTGGAATAAGGCAAATGAGATGCGCATCCCATTTGCATGAAAATCAAAATTATTGAACGTGCTGGTGTGTATATAAATGATCAGAACAATACTCATAATTACCATTACACTTTGAGCAGAATCTGAACTCAAGGTTTGGATCATCATTCTCCGTTCTGCCACAGATTGCACATTTATGAATGGAAATTCCTGCTGGATTGCCAAAGCCAGGTGTAATAATCTTTGGCCCCTCATGAAATCTTCTGGAATCTCCTGCACTGGAACTGTTTCGGAAATTGTAAGAACCGTCAGACTTTCTCTTAATCTGCTTTGACTTCACATAATTTCCGGAAACTGCATTCTGGAACTTTCTCTGTCTCATACGATCCTGGAATGTAGCATGACTTCTATTTCGATTGCTTAAGAAATAAATAAAGTAATTTACAACAGAAACAAGAATTGCAAGTCGAATAAAGAGGGAATTGATTCCCAGAGAATCCCCCCTGACAAAGTAATATCCAAGCCATAAAAGATCCAGATATCCAAGCCACTTCATCTTAACTGGTAAAATAAAGTACAAATATACAATTCCATCCCCTGCAATTACCGTGAATGCCAGGAATATGCTAATCAGCATATAGTAAGTAACATCCAAGGAAAGGTATGAGCTTGCATTATATCCTTGACCAACAATTGCCAGAGAAACCTGCTGAAAATAGGTTCTGTGCTGTGCAGCATTTGGCAACCAGTTGTAATACATAAAGGAAGCAAGCAGAATTACAATGTCAGTTAAAAGTGCTCCGCCGATAACGTACAAATTGAACTGGAATCTGCCCCAAGCCTGCTCCAGTCTTTTTGCACAGAAGTAATAGAAAAAAATACTGATTGGTAAAAAAATCATGCTGATTCCTGGTCTGGAACCCAGTTCAAAAGGTACTGTAAAAATCCAGGTAAAGAGGCGCCAATACTGGCCCTGTACAGTAATTGAATATGGTATCAGTGTCAGATAATTATAAATATCTGTGGCAAGATATCGGAAAATATATCCGATAACAAAACATCCAATAATTCCGATGTATAGATTTGGAATAGCAAACCTTCCCAGTTTTCTTTCCAATTTGTTCATAAATTACCTTCCTTACTTGATTATATTTAAAACATATCATTTTATTATACGAGAAGCCATACTTTGTGTCAAAGAAAGTATATACGCAATATGTGTATCAATGTGTGATTTTTATATGTACAAATCAGATCATTTCCCTCTGCTTTCTCAATAAATCCCAGGGCTTTTTTTCATTTTCTTTTGAATCCACTGACATGGACATCTGTGTCATTACTAATTTCATAAAAGTCCCTCTCTTTGTAATTAATCTCGATAATTTAATCGAATACTGACTGTTTTGCGTCACCTAATTATACACATTACTTTCACATTTTACGTAACATATGCACATGACGTAGTATTAAAAACTACATAATATGGTGCACAGTGTAAGATTGTATCATAGATATGCTATGAAATCTCACAAAAAAGAGGCAATTTATGGGAACATTTTATTGATTTTATTACATTGAAATGATTTTTTACTTCCTATATAATGTGAATTTAGTGGGTGGGAACAAAAAACCAAAATCTTACTATTAAAATATTTTATTCGAGACATCTAGGGAGGTCTATTTTTTGAAGCATTTAGGTATTGATATCGGATCTACAACTGTAAAAATCGCAGTTCTTGATGAGGAGAATAATATTCTCTATTCCGAATACAAAAGACATTTTGCAAAAATCAAGGAGACATTAAAGGAGCTCTTAAACAATGCCATTGAGAAACTCGGTGATATTGAAGTAGCTCCTGATATTACAGGTTCTGGTGGTCTTGCTCTCTCAAAGGTTATTGATGTACCTTTCGAGCAGGAAGTTGTTTGTGTATCTTCCGCCCTGAAGACATACGCACCAAAGACAGATGTATGTATCGAACTTGGTGGTGAAGACGCAAAGATTATTTATTTTACAAACAATGGCATTGAACAGAGAATGAATTCAGTCTGTGCAGGAGGTACTGGCTCATTCATCGACCAGATGGCAACACTCCTTATGACTGATGCTGAGGGTCTTAATACCTACGCTAAGGACTATGACACTGTGTATCCAATTGCTGCACGTTGTGGCGTATTTGCTAAAACAGATATTCAGCCACTAATTAATGATGGTGCCACAAAACCTAATCTGGCAGTATCTATTTACCAGGCTGTTGTTAACCAGACAATTTCTGGTCTTGCCTGCGGTAAACCTATCAGAGGACACGTCGCTTTCCTGGGCGGACCTCTTCACTTCCAGGATCAGTTACGTGAATGTTTCATTCGAACATTAAATCTGGACGAGGAACACACAATCGTCCCAGAAGGAAGTCACCTCTTTGCTGCAGCTGGCGCTGCTCTTCATGCCAACGACGAAAAGACAAGTTCTCTTCAGGCTCTGGCTGACAAGATGACTCCTGAACTTCATATTGAAGAAGCTGCAAACAGACTAGATCCTCTCTTCAAGAATGATGAAGAATATAAAGAATTCAACCAGCGTCAATCTGCTTATAAGATTCGTAGAGGTAACATTGCAACTTATAAGGGTAAAGTCTTCATCGGTATCGATGCAGGTTCCACAACCACAAAGCTGGCAGTTATTGGCGAACGTGGTGAACTTTTGTTCGATTTCTATAGCAATAACAACGGATCTCCTGTAAATACTTCTATCCGTGCAATGAAGGATATTTATAAGGCTCTTCCTGAAGGTGTTGAAGTAGCTGGTTCTTGTTCTACAGGTTATGGTGAGGCCCTTCTTAAGTCTGCCTTTAATCTGGACTACGGTGAAGTAGAGACTATCGCTCACTACACAGCTGCCGCTTTCTTCAATCCTCATGTTGATACTATCCTGGATATCGGTGGTCAGGACATGAAGTGTATCAAGATTAAAGATGGCGTTGTTGAAGACGTTATGCTGAATGAGTCATGCTCTTCTGGTTGTGGCTCTTTCATTGAAACATTTGCCAAATCTCTGGATTATCAGGTTGAGGACTTTGCTAAGATTGCATTATTTGCAAAGGCTCCTCTGGATCTTGGATCTAGATGTACTGTTTTCATGAATTCAAAGGTAAAGCAGGCCCAGAAGGAAGGCGCTGAAGTTCAGGATATTTCAGCTGGTCTTGCTTACTCTGTTATTAAGAATGCCCTTCTCAAGGTTATTAAGCTTACAGACCCTAAGCAGCTGGGCGAACAGATTGTTGTTCAGGGTGGTACTTTCTATAATGACGCTGTACTTCGTGCCTTCGAGCTTGTATCCGGTCATGAAGCAATCCGTCCTGATATTGCTGGTATCATGGGAGCCTTCGGTGCTGCTCTTATTGCTCGCGATAACTATACAGAAGGATTTAAGTCTGGAACCCTTTCATCCGCTGAAGTAGATGCTCTTGAATACAAGACAACAATGACTCACTGCGGTCAGTGTACAAACAACTGTCTTCTTACAGTTAACACATTCACAGGAAACCGTCGTTTTATTACTGGTAACCGTTGCGAACGTGGTCTTGGATTAAAGAAGAACGCTTCTGGAATGCCAAATCTTTACGAATACAAGTTCAATCGAATCTTTGGCTATGAACCACTTTCAAAAGAAGAAGCAACTCGCGGAGAAATCGGTGTACCACGTGTTCTGAACATGTATGAAAACTATCCTTTCTGGTTCACTTTCCTGACTAAGCTTAAGTACAGAGTTCTTCTGTCTCCAAAGTCTAGCAAGTCCATTTACCAGATGGGTATTGAATCTATTCCATCCGATACAGAATGTTATCCTGCTAAGTTATCTCACGGTCATGTTATGTGGCTGATCAAGAATGGTATGAAGACAATCTTCTACCCATGTATTCCTTATGAGATGAACGAAACAAAGGAAGCTAATAACCACTACAACTGTCCAATCGTTACTTCATATTCTGAAAATATTAAAAATAATATGGAGGAAATTGAGACTGAGCATATCACTTATATTCGTCCATTCCTGGCACTGGATAATCCAGAGGCTTTAAAGGATAGAATGTTCCGTGAATTCTCGAAGTACACAGATGTAACAAAAGAAGAAATTAATGAAGCTGTAGATGCTGCATATACAGAAGCAGAAAATGTAAAGGAAGATATAAAGAAGAAGGGCGAAGAAACTCTTAAATTTCTGAAAGATAACAAGAAGCTTGGTATCGTTCTGGCTGGTCGTCCTTATCATGTTGACCCTGAAATCAACCACGGTATCCCTGAACTGATTAATTCATACGATATCGCTGTTCTTTCTGAAGATTCCATCGCTCACCTGGGTAAGGTTGAAAGACCACTGATTGTATCTGATCAGTGGATGTATCACTCACGTCTCTATAAGGCAGCCAACTATGTAAAGACAAGTAATAATCTGGAACTCATTCAGCTCTTCTCATTTGGTTGTGGTCTGGATGCTGTAACAACAGACTGTGTACGTGATATTCTTTCTAAATCAAATAAGATTTACACAGTTCTTAAAATTGATGAAGTTTCAAACCTTGGTGCCGCCCGAATCAGAATTCGTTCTTTGATTTCTGCTGTAAAGATTCGTAATAAGAAGGGCTATCTGGCACAGCCTGCTTCATCAGCCATTGAAAAGGTTGAATTTACAAAGGAAATGCGTGATGACTATACAGTTCTCTGTCCTCAGATGTCACCAATTCACTTTAAGATGCTTCAGGCTGCTATGCATCACTTCCATGTAAACTTTGTAATGCTTCCTGATGCAGAAAAAGAAACAATCAATACAGGACTGAAATATGTTAATAATGATGCCTGCTACCCTTCTATCATCGTTGTTGGTCAGCTCATGCAGGCTATTGAGTCTGGTAAGTATGATACGGATAAACTTGCCGTTGCCATTACACAGACTGGTGGTGGATGTAGAGCAACAAACTATATCGGCTTTATCCGCCGTGCCCTTGATAAATGTGGTTACGGTCATATTCCAGTAATATCCGTAAGTGCTCAGGGCATCGAAAAGAACTCTGGTTTCAAGATTAATCTAAAGGGACTTAAGTGTTGTATGCACGCTGTTATGTACGGCGATCTCTTTATGAGAGTTGTTTACCATACTAGACCATACGAAAAGGTTAAGGGTTCTGTAAATAAGCTTCATGCTAAGTGGGAAAAGATCTGTATTCGCGATCTGGAGCGTGGCTCACACAATTTCAGTAAGATTTGTCGTGATATTGTAAAGGCCTTTGATGAAATCCCACTGGACGAATCAGTAAAGAAGCCACGTGTAGGTATTGTAGGCGAAATCCTGGTTAAGTTCCTTCCATCTGCAAATAATCATCTTGTAGATTTACTGGAGCAGGAAGGCGCTGAGGCAGTTATGCCAGACCTTTTGGACTTCCTCTCATACTCTGCTTATAACAATAACTACAAGTATGAATATCTTGGAAAATCAAAGAAGTCAGAACTGATTGGTAATGCAACAATCAAGTTACTTGATGAAATGAGAAAGCCAATGATTAAAGCTTTGAAGAATTCAAAGAGATTTGAACCACCAACACCAATCGCAACAGTTGCCTCATATGCACGCCCTATCGTTTCTCTTGGAAATGAAACAGGTGAAGGCTGGTTCCTGACAGGTGAAATGGTGGAACTCATCAAGTCTGGTACACCAAACATTGTTTGTGCACAGCCATTCGCTTGCCTTCCAAACCATATTATTGGAAAGGGTGTTATTAAAAAGCTTCGTACCGTTTATCCAGAGTCAAATATCACTCCAATCGACTTTGACCCTGGCGCTTCTGAAGTTAACCAGGTTAACCGAATTAAGCTTATGCTTGCATCCGCTAAAGAAAACCTGAATAAGGAAGCTTAAATTTCATCTAGAAATTTAATATGTATACCATTAAAATGAGTTTGTCGAATATGGGCAAACTCATTTTTGTTTTATGTGGAGGAAATGGAGGTAACTATGGATCAAAATTACAATGGCTATCAGCATCCTACAAATCAGCAGGGATTTGAAACTCAGCAATTCCAAACAAACCAGCAGCAATTTACAAGCCAGCAAGCTGTTCCAAATCAGCAATATGCCAGTCAATCCCAGATGAATATTCAACAGTGCTCCAGTTATCAGCAGGCAGCACCAATGCAGCCAATGATTAATATGGCCAAGGTTAAGCCATCTGATTTAGGAAAGGACTTTACTCCTATTGGTGCCTGGGGATACTTTGGCTACGGCATTCTCTTCTCTATTCCTCTGGTAGGATTCATATTATTGCTGGTATTTTCTTTAGGTGGCACCAACAACGTTAACCTTAGAAACTTTGCAAGATCTTATTTCTGTGCCCTTGTATTGCTCATTATCATTTATGTTATTTTAGCAGCTCTGGGCCTGTCAGCCTATAGTGTTTTTAGCAATTAAAATAAGTAATTTCATTTGCAAAAAAAAGCGGGTATCCCAGGATATCCGCTTTCTTACTTTATAAACATTACTATTTAGAAACTTTTCGAATGTACTGAATCATGCCCGGGCCAAGACTTTCATTTGGTCTTGCCAGGAAACCATTCTTCTCATAAAAAGCTTCACGGCCCTTGGCACACATAAGGTCCAGCATGATCTCTTCCCCATCGCCCACAAGACTGGTGACAAAGGAAACCAAATGCTTGATTAGGGCGCTGCCAACGCCAAGTCCATGGTATTCTGGAAGCACAATCAGATCCTGAATGTAACAAACAACTGCTCCATCTCCCACAATTCTGCCCATGCCGATTAATTTTCCATCATCATTGTAGGCAGAAAGACAATAGATACAATTCTCCAAGGCCAGCTCAGCCTGTCTTTCCGTAAGTTTTTTCCAGCCAACGCTTTCTCTTAAGTTTAAATATTCACTTACTGATAATTTATCTTCACTAAAGTGAATCATAATCTAACAGATACACCTCTGTTCCTTAAATATTCTTTTACTTCACTAATCTCAAGCTCTTTGAAATGGAAAAGTGATGCAGCAAGGGCAGCTTCTGCCTGACCTTCTGTTAATGCATCGTAGAAGTGTTCTTTTGATCCAGCTCCGCCAGATGCAATCACTGGAATTGATACTTCCTTAGAAATCGCTCTTGTGAGTTCAATATCATATCCAGCCTTTGTACCATCACAGTCCATGGAAGTAAGGAGAATTTCACCTGCACCCAGGTGAGCACACTCTGCTGCCCATTCCACAGCATCAATGCCCATATCCAGTCTTCCTCCATGCTTATAAATTGTCCATCCATTACCATCTGCACAACGCTTTGCATCAATAGCCACAACAACGCACTGACTACCAAATTTATCAGCTGCTTCAGAAATTAATGTAGGATTATCAATAGCCGCTGAGTTTACAGAAACCTTGTCCGCACCTTCTCTAAGAATAGCCTTAAAGTCATCTACTGTACGAATACCACCACCAACGGTGAAAGGAATAAATACAGTTTCTGCAACACGGCGAACCATGTCAGCAACAATATTTCTTTTATCTGATGAAGCAGTAATATCCAGAAATACAAGTTCATCTGCTCCAGCCTCATCATAGGCCCTAGCACAGGCAACTGGATCTCCTGCATCAATTAAATCAACGAAATTGACACCCTTAACTACTCTACCATCTTTTACATCCAGGCAAGGGATAATTCTCTTTGTATGCATTTATTTTTCCTCCCCTGTCATATTAATAAAGTTATCTAAAATCTGTAAACCAACCTTAGACGACTTCTCTGGATGAAACTGTGTAGCATTAATATTTCCGTGAGAAACTGCACAATCAATATTCACTCCATAAGAAGTTGTAGCCGCCACATCTTCTCTATTTTCTGCCTTTAAGTAATAACTATGAACAAAATACACATAAGGATCCTGCTCTAAGCCCTTAAAAAGAGGAATCTCTTTCTGAAACTCAATATTATTCCAACCAATATGAGGAACCTTTCTCTGACCATTATCATCTGGAATTCTATGAATTTTACCCTTAAGGAATCCAAGGCCTGCTACGCCTGGTGTTTCCTCACTCTCTTCGAATAAAAGCTGAAGACCCAGACAAATTCCTAAGAATGGTTTTCCAGATTGGATAAACTTTTCCATTTCAGGAATAAGTCCATAGAAATGAAGTTTTTCCATACAATCACCAAAAGCTCCTACACCAGGAAGAATCAAATGAGATGATTCCTGAATAATCTTAGGATCACGAGTAATAATTGCTTCTGCTCCTAAATACTGTAAAGCTTTCTCAACACTCTTAACATTTCCAGCATCATAATCTAGTATTGAAATCATGAGTCATAGCCTTTCTTTTACAAGCATGTAGTTGGCATGCACCTTTTTGTTCCCATAGCACTTCGCTACTGTACAGCGATAAAAAAGTAGCGCGTCCATATTATATACTAGGACGCGCTAATAAGAAACATTTTTAGATAAAAACCATTAAAATTTTTAAATGATTTAGAAATCATTCTGTGTATTTTCTATATGGAAGAAACCGCTTTCATCATTGTTAAATACATAATAAACACGATTATCTTCCGGCTTCACATAAAGCTCTATCTTCTTTAAATCACTGGCTTTGTGACCGTCCTTCACCCAGATTTCCTTTGCCTGGGATACTAGATCTGCCTCTTTAATCTGTTCTCCAAAGAACTCTAAATATACATTTGTTTTCATTGTTACTCCCCTTTCGCGATTTCGCTAACCACATACTTTCAATCATGCATTTCTGCATAAATTCATAATATAAAATGAATGTTTTTCTGTCAAACATTTTGCACAATTTGTATGGATGGGTTAATTTTCAATTGCCTTTAGGCTTTCTGTATCAATGCTGGTATCCAATTCAAAATAGAATACAACACCCTTTTCTACATTGTAGACACCAAAATCTTTCTTATGAGATTTCATAATCGCAGCAACAATGGAAAGACCAATACCTGAGCCACCATATTCCCTGGTTCTTGCTGCATCTGCCTTATAGAACTTAATAAAGAGCTTATCTATATCCTTATCTGCAATCTGATTACCTTCATTCATTACATTAATACGAACGGTATTTTCTTTTTGTTCGTACCAAACACGAATTTCTCCGCCCTGCTTTACATAGTGAATGGCATTGGTGAAGTAATTGGTAAACACTTCCTCAATTAGGAACTCATCCGCCCAGACATATTTTGCATCCGTTTCCTGGAAAATGAACTTGGCTTCCGATTGATCCAAAAGAATCTTAGAAGCCAGAGCAACCTGATTGATCAGATCCGTAATATTAAATCTTTCAATCTTAAGATTGTTTTTACCGAATTCCAGCTCATTTAAATCAATGAGCTTCATTACCAGAGAGTTCATCTTTGAAGCTTCATCCATAATAACGTCAAGATAATAATTCATATCTTCCGGATTATCTGCTATACCATCCTTAAGTCCTTCCGAGTATCCCTGAATAAGAGCAATTGGAGTCTTTAATTCATGAGACACATGGGATAAGAATTCGGAACGCATTTCTTCCAAATGTATTTTTTCTTCCAGATTTTTAGAAAGTTCCAGATTGGCTGATTTCAGATCCGAGATACTCTTTTCCAAAGTCTCTGACATTTCATTCATGGATGTGGCCAGCTGACCAATTTCATCATTGGTTCTTACCGGGATTTTTACATCAAAATCCAGACCGCACATTTTTTTGGCTGCCTTAGACATGGTAATAATTGGATTGGTATATCTGGCCGAAATAAAGAGAATAAGGAGAGCTTCCAAAAGCACAAGCCAAAAGGCGATATACATAAAGAGCTTTGCTACAAAGGCAATATCATCATGTACTTTATTGAACTGGGTCCGAAGAACAATGATATCACCATTATCCAGTACTCCCATTAGATCAAAATAGGAACCATTTTTAAAGGAATTATTATTATCAAACAAATCAGAATCACTGCTTACATTGTCTTTGTTGTCAATAACATTTTCCCGGATTTCATATTTAACTTTCTTATCTTTAAACTTATTAAAGTCAAAACTTAATATCGCCGATTGAATCGCAAGATTCACCTTGGAATTTGTGTTAACGGATGTATAGACACGCATATTGGTGGTATCAATTACAAAAATTGCAGCTGCTGCAGGATTTTCAATATAACCATATAAGGAACCAATATCAGAGTTTTGAAGTTGCTCAACATTTTCCTCAACATTAAAGAAGTCATTGCAGTTATTATATGTCTCGATCAAAGTGGATTTGGTATTAGCAACATAGAATCTACGAATCAGTACGTTACTAATTCCCCATGCAAGAACAATGGTCAAAAGAGTTGAACACGCAACAATGATTGCAATCTTAAAGCGAAGAGAATGCTGACTCCAAGTATTTAATTTTCTAAGCTGCTTTTTCTTATCCTGCTTCTTCATTTTCATAAATATGACCAATATTCAGCAGCACGGAATGAAATACTGCCTCTTCTTTCTACTTATTCATTAACAACTTCAAACTTATAGCCTAATGCCCAGATTGTAGTAATATATTTGCCCTTATCTCCCAGTTTAGCGCGTAACTTCTTTACATGAGTATCAATGGTACGTGCATCTCCAAAGTAGTCATAATTCCAAACATTATTCAAGATTTTTTCTCTGGAAAGAGCAATGCCCTGATTCACAAGAAAGTAATCCAACAATTCAAATTCCTTAAAGGAAAGATCAATGTTTTTACCATCCACAGAGCAAAGATGTGCAGATCGATCCAGAACAATTCCACCTGCTTCAATTTTAGTCTGCGCCTGATCTGAATTTGTTCTTCTAAGGACAGCCTGAACACGAGCCACAAGAATCTTTGGAGAGCATGGCTTTGTGATATATTCATCAATACCCAATGAATAGCCTTTTAATTCATCCTTTTCTTCAGACTTAGCTGTCAGCATAATAATAGGAACCTGGGATACCTTACGAATGGCTTCACTGGTTTCATAACCATCCATCTTAGGCATCATTACATCCATAATGATAAGAGAGATATCTTTATTATCCATGAACATATCATAACCCTGCTGGCCATCTCCTGCTTCCAGAACAATAAAGCCCTCTTTTACCAGAAAGTCTCTGACAAGTTTTCGCATTCTTGGTTCATCGTCTACTACAAGAATCTTTGTATCTGCCATTTTATTACCTCCAAAAAAATCATCGCCAAACTCATTTGCATGAGTGTTTTATACTAATAAATATATGAGTAAAAGGCTTTACCTACATATATACATAGTATCAAAAAGATATGTTCTTTGTGTGAAAAAAATAGCGGAGTTCTGTGGAACTCCGCCATTGGAAATACATAAAATATGACTAATACTTATTCAGCATCCGATGAAGAAGCATCCGTTTCTGAAGAAAGCTTAGCGTCTGTCAAAGTTGCTGTTACAAATTCACCATTAATCTGTACGCCGTACTGATTGCAAAGAATCTGCAGATTATCTTCGTACTGTTTCAAGTAGTACATAGAATCGTTAATTGCATCATTTGCTGCATCAATCTTAGTAAAATCAGCTGTTGTAAGAGCATCAACTACATCCTGAATAGCTTCTCTCTGAAGCTCAGCACTCTTCTGATATGTATCCTTCAGAGACTGTACTTCTGGATTAGAATACTGAAGACCAGCAAGATTAACAAGATAAGCATCATATGAAACAAGAGCCTGATTTGTAAGTGTATCAGCCCAGGCATCTGATAAAGATGCGAAGTTTGTATCTCCCTCTGATTCAGCAAAGTATGAATTATACTCAGCAACAGCACTATCACGATCTGCGCTGATTGATGGTAAATCAACATTTACAAGCTGAACAATTTCCTGAGGAATTGATGCAGTTTCATTTGCTTCTGTAGTAATGTCTTCTTTTTTTCCGCAACCAACTAAGGCAAGCACAAGTGAAAGAATCAGCACGCTTGCTAAAACATTCTTCTTCATAACATTCTCCTTAAAATTAAATTTAACTTCTGCATTATACATCAAAGCAGGAAAAATGTTAAATTTATTTCTTTTTTCGTCTTTTCTTTTTCACAGGTGGATTTAAAATCTCTGGATGTTTGGCAATATAGGCCTCATAAAGGTCAGGTCTCTTAACTTTTGTTCTTTCCAGAGCCTTTTCCAGTCTCCACTGATTAATTAACTTGGTGTTACCAGAAAGCAGGATCTCAGGTACATGGTGATCTCTAAAATTCTCAGGGCGAGAATACTGAGGATATTCCAAAAGCCCATCATAAAAGCTTTCAAATATAGCAGAATCGTCACTGCCAAGAGCACCAGGTAAAAGTCTTGTTACAGCATCCATAATGGTCATTGCTGCTATCTCACCACCTGTTAAGACAAAGTCTCCGAGAGAAACCTCTGTGGGATTAATCATCTCAATGGCTCTCTCATCAATGCCCTCATAGTGTCCACATAAAAAGACAATATCTTCATTATGAGAAAGAGCCTTTGCCATCTCTTGGTCAAATCTGCGGCCCTGAGGCGACATATAGAGCACACGAGGCTTGGCGCCGGTATACTTCTTTTTAATATCTTCATAGCATCTGATAACTGGTTCCGCCTGCATAAGCATTCCTGAACCTCCACCATAAATATAGTCATCCACTCTGAGATTTTTATTCAGAGTATAATCACGAATATTAACGGCGTTCAGACTAATAACACCTTTTTTCAAGGCACGTCCTGTAATGCTTGCATTCATATAATTCTCAATCATTTCAGGAAACAATGTCATTACTGTAAAATTCATAAATCATCCCTTACAAATGTGATTTGCATCCATTTGCTATATTCATCAATTACATACCTTTTAGTACATGTAATATCACGTTTTTCTTTTCCAAATCAACCTTAACAAGGAATTCAGGAATAGCTGGTACCAAATGCTCTTTTCCATCTGCATCTTCAATCTGTAAAATAATGGAAGCGCTGGTCTCCATATAATCCTTGATGACACCAAAATCATTGCCCTCTTCATCCTGGCAAGAACATCCGATTAGATCCGTTACATAATATTGCTTTTCGCCAAGAATATTTGCCTCATCTCGAGCAATGTAAAGTTCCTTTTGTCTCAGTGTTTCACTGGTGTTTCGATCTACAACATCTTCAAACTGAAGGATAACCAGTTTCTTAAAGTATTTACAACCCATAACCTTCTTAGGCTGTAAACCGTTTTTATCCAACATATAACAACTTTCAAGAGTTTTGAACATCTCTTTATCATTGGTGGTGGGGAATACATTTACTTCGCCTTTAATTCCGTGTGGAGAAGTAATCACACCAATTCGAATATACTTTTCTCTAAGTTCTTTTTTATCCATAAAAATAAAACTTCCTCATAAAAGGAATGCCGTGGCATAACCACGGCACTCTCATTTTTCATCGGATATCGACGATTACCTTTTTATCACCTTTAGAGGCAGCTGCCTTTACGACCGTACGGATTGCTTTTGCAATTCTTCCGCCTTTACCGATCACTTTACCCATATCTTCGGGAGCAACTGAAAGTTCAAGACTGACAGTTGTTTCATCAGATGTTTCTGTAACAATGACAAGGTCCGGCTGATCTACAAGTGACTTGGCAATCAGTTCAACCAGTTCTTTCATAATTAACCTCCAGGGCTATATTACTTTGTGATACCAGCCTGCTTGAAAAGTCTAGCAACAGTCTCTGTAGGCTGAGCTCCGTTTGCAAGCCACTTCTTAGCAGCGTCTGCATCAACGTTGAAAAGGCTTGGCTCCTGATTTGGATCATAGCTTCCGAGCTGTTCGATAACGCTACCTGTAGCAGCTGTACGAGAATCTGAAACAACTACTCTGTAGACAGGATGCTTCTTATAACCCATTCTTGTTAATCTGATCTTTACCATTGTGTATTTCCTCCATGAAATAAATAAAATAATTATTAAAAACCAAACGGCAGTTTAAATCTACCGTGTTTTTTCTTACCCATCATACCAGAAAACTGTTTCATCATCTTTCTGGTTTGTTCAAACTGCTTGAGGAATCGATTGACTTCCGCCATATCCAGTCCACAGCCCTTTGCAATTCTCTGCTTTCTTGACATATTAATGAGGTTTGGATTTTCTCTTTCCTCAGGCGTCATAGAAAGGATAATTGCTTTTGGATGATTCATCGCATTTGGATCAACTTCCACATTAGCAACCTTTTGTGAAAGTCCTGGAATCATACCCATAAGCTCGTTAATATCACCCATCTTATTGATTTGATCCATCTGCTCCAGAAAATCGTTAAAGTCAAATGTAGCCTTTTTGATTTTCTCCTGCATCTTCATGGCAGCTTCTTCATCCACAGCGGCTTGAGCCTTTTCAATCAAGGACTCAACATCGCCCATACCCAGGATTCGACTTGCCATACGGTCTGGATAAAATGGCTGTAAATCTGTCAGCTTTTCACCCATACCAGCATATAGAATCGGCTTTCCAGTAACCGCTCTGATTGAAAGAGCTGCACCGCCTCTAGTGTCACCATCAAGCTTTGTAAGGATAACACCTTCGATACCAATTTCTTCATTAAATGTTGTTGCTACGTTAACTGCTTCCTGACCTGTCATGGAATCAACTGTGAGAATGGAGAAATTAACTTCAACTTCTCTCTTAATTTCTTTCAACTCTTCCATCATATCTTCATCAATCTGCAGACGACCTGCTGTATCGATAAAAATCATATCTAAGCGTTCTTTCGCAGCATATTCCAGAGCAGCCTTAACAATTTCTACAGGCTTATGCTCTGTGCCCATTTCAAATACTGGCACACCAACTTTTTCGCCATTGATTTTTAACTGTTCAATAGCAGCTGGTCTGTAAATATCACAGGCAACCAGAAGTGGTTTCTTACCTTTTTCTTTAAACTGAGCGGCAAGTTTAGCAGCAGTTGTTGTTTTACCAGCACCCTGAAGACCACACATCATAAGTATGGTTGGCTTGCCACCAGATACAGGCACCAGAGGAACTACCTCTTTCCCCATCAAATCCACTAATTCATCACGAACGATCTTGATGACCATCTGGCCAGGATTCAGACCCTTCATAACTTCTTCGCCAACCGCCTTTTCACTAACAGCAGCAACGAATTTCTTAACGACTTTGAAGTTTACATCCGCCTCAAGAAGTGCTCTCTTAACTTCCTTCATAGCAAGTTTAATGTCATCTTCGGATAACTTTCCCTTGCCTTTCAGTTTCTTGAAGACATCTTGAAATTTTGTACTTAAGCTGTCAAATGCCATGTTTTATCCTTATACATTCAAATCTAGTAATTTAAATCTTCTGTCTAAAATTCTTCAAATATCTGTTTTGAAGTATCTTCAATATTCTTTAACTTCTTATCAAGAGCCTTCTGCATTGACTGATCTCCTGTGTAAACAGAATTCATATTTTCATCTCTTAAATCTGAGATTGCGCTGGTCAAATCATCCATCTTATCTCTAGCCTGAATAAATTTCTCAACCAGATGTAATTTGTCTTCATAAGAATTTAACTGCTTATTTATTCTTTTAATCAAATCATAAACAGCCTGTCGGGAAATCTCTAAGTTCTCTGCGATTTCTGAATAAGACATATCATCATTTATGAAGCTTTCCATTACATTTCTCTGATGTTCCGTAAGTAATTCACCATAAAAATCGAACATCAAAGAATCTCGAACATGTTTTTCCATAAGTCTCTCGTAAAGTATTTTTACTTTGCAACGTTGATATACTAACAAAATCCTCTTTTGCTGTCAAGTAAAACTCATTGTCAAACATGAAAAAAGCCCTGCAAAACGCAAGGCTTACTTTCTACTAATGGAATTCAGAATTATTCAACAACATAAGGCTTGATAGATTCAAGAATCTGATCAACATCCTTATCTGCATAAATATTCAGCTGAATTGGCTTTGAAATATCAAGACTGAAAATACCCATGATTGATTTTGCATCAATAACATATCTTCCTGCTACAAGATCGAAATCTGCCTTGAAACCGCTGATATCGTTTACGAATGACTTTACCTTATCAATTGAATTTAAAGAAACTTTAACTGTTGTCATGATAATCCTCCCAATTATAAAAACGAAGTACTTCGTTTGAAATTAATTCTTATGTTATAATAATAAAAGTTGCGCTTTGAAAAGTCAACTTAAAACAATTGAAATGAGTGTAAACAAATGAATTCAGTTTTAGAAAACAAGAAGGTGCTTTTATACGCCCTGGGCTGTAAAGTTAACCAATATGAAAACGACGCAATGCTGGAATCTCTGGAGGCTGCTGGCGCTGTCAGATGTCAGGATAATGATATTGCCGATATCTGTATTATTAATACCTGTTCCGTTACAAATGTTGCCGATCGTAAATCAAGACAGATTATCCATCGTCTCAAAAAACAGAACCCAAATGCTATTATTGCCGCTACTGGTTGTTATGTCCAGGCTGCAGCTGAAGAATTGAAATCCGATAACTCCATTGATGTTTTAGTAGGAAACAATCGTAAAAAGGATATCGTTCGTCTCCTGTCTGAATACTTATCCGGCCAGGATATCCGTGATAACTACATTGACGTTAACCAGGATCCATTCTTTGAGGATCTCACCATCAAAACTCCTGAAACCCATACACGTGCCTATATCAAGATCCAGGATGGATGTAACAACTTCTGCACCTACTGCATTATTCCATATGTAAGGGGAAGAATTAAAAGTAAAGATATTTCTGAAATCCTGGAAGAAACAAAAACACTTGCTAAAAACGGCGTAAAGGAAGTGGTACTTACAGGTATTAACCTCTCTTCCTATGATGACGACACAAGCAATTCTAAGTTCATTGATGTAATTCAGGCTGTATCCAAAGTGGAAGGTATTGAAAGAATCCGACTTGGCTCCCTGGAACCACGAGTAATCACAGACCAGTTCCTGGAGATTGTTAGTTCCTTACCAAACTTCTGCCCTCACTTCCACTTATCTCTTCAAAGTGCATCCAACGCTACTTTAGAAAGAATGAACCGTAAATATACCATTGAAGAATTTATCGAAACCTGCGACCGAATCCGTCGCTACTTCGACAGACCTGCTCTTACATCCGATGTAATCGTTGGCTTCGCTGGAGAAACAGAGGAAGAATTTGCTGAAACAGTAAAGAATCTGGAAAGAATAAACTTCTACGAGATGCATGTATTTAAGTACTCTAAGAGGAAAGGTACTCCGGCTGCCAAGATGCCAAATCAGGTTCCTGAAACTGTGAAGAGCACCCGTTCTGATATTCTCCTTGAAATGAGTAAGAAAAATTCTGAAGCTTATGAAGCATCCTTCAAAGGTGAAAAGCTTCATGTTCTCATTGAAGAAATCATCGAAAAGAATGGTAAAAAAGTTTACCGAGGTCATACAGAACGATATATCCTTGTGGACATTCCATTTGCAATGCTGGGGGACAGCCAGGCAAGTGAGGCAAGAATCAATACCATTGTCACACTGGATTATTAAATTAAAGTTCAAAGCTCCTAAGAAATTTGATAACTAGCCGCCGCACACTTGTGACTTTAGTCGTGAGTTAGGCGGCATTTCCTTGTAAAAAGTATAATCATATGGTATAATTA
>OMVA01000021.1 GCA_900314445.1 uncultured Lachnospiraceae bacterium
CAGGCGGAAAGTTGGAAATAATTCTTGAGAAGCTTACTTCAAAGAGGATATTTGCGGTGTTGCTTGGCGCAGGAGTTACGGCAGTTATTCAATCATCATCTGCAACTACTGTCATGGTAGTTGGATTTGTAAATTCAGGCATTATGGATCTAAATCAGGCTGTAGGTATTATTATGGGGGCAAATGTGGGTACAACTATTACATCCTGGTTGCTTTCACTTACAGGAATCGAGGGAAGTACCATTTGGCTTAAGATGCTAAAGCCTTCATCATTTTCGCCTATATTAGCGGCAATAGGTATTATTTTAGTTATGTCAAACAAAGAAGAATCTAAGAAAAAGGATGTTGGTGGAATCTTACTTGGATTTGCGTTTCTCATGTTTGGAATGGAAACAATGAGTGGAGCTGTGTCTGGGCTAGCAGACAATACTTCTTTTACAAGAATGATGACAGCTTTTAGGAATCCTATACTTGGATTGGCTGTTGGTGCAATTCTAACGGCAGTAATTCAAAGTTCATCTGCATCTGTTGGTATTTTGCAGGCACTTTGTTCTACCGGAGCTGTACATTATGCAGTAGCGCTTCCAATTATTATGGGGCAGAATATCGGAACCTGTGTAACCTCAATTATTTCATCTCTTGGGGCAAACAGAAATGCACGTCGCTCAGCGATGATCCATTTATATTTTAATCTTATAGGAACAACTATTTTTATGGTTGTATTCTATTCTTTGAATACAGTTATAGATTTTGTTTTTTTAGATGAGGCTGCTAATGCAGCCGGGATAGCTGTGATTCATAGTTTATTTAATATTGGTGCGACAATACTTTTTTTCCCATTTGCGGATAAGCTTGTAAAACTGGCTGAAATAACCATACCAGATGGAGCAAAAGAGACGGAGGCTAAAAAGGATTCTATCATTATTGACGAGAGATTCTTGGACAGGCCGGTATTTGCAATGGAATTATGCCGTGGAAAAGTAAGAGAAATGGCAGAGTATTGCCAGAAATCTATCACCTTATCACTGGAAGCCTTATTAGAATATGATAAGAAAAAGGTTAAGGAAGTTAAAAGACTTGAAGCTGTAGTCGATAAGTACGAGGATGCAATTGGCTCATATTTGGTAAAAGTATCAAGTAAGAATATTTCAAAATCAGATAGCCAAAGTATGTCCATTATTTTGCATAGTATCAGTGATCTTGAAAGGATTTCAGATCATGCCTTAGAGATAGTTAAATCAGCAGAAGAAATAAAAGATAAGGGCTTAGAGTTCCAGAAGGGGCAGCTCAGAGAAATGAAAACTCTTTGTGGAGCCGTTAATGATATATGTGCACTAACAGTTGATAGCTTTTGTAGAAATGATGTAGAGCAAGCTACTCGTGTTGAGCCTCTTGAGAAAGTTATTGATACACTATGCAAGACCATTAAGGAGAATCATATTAAGAGATTGAAGAAGGGAAAGTCTACTATTGAGATGGGATTTATTTTGGATGACGTATTGACCGGTCTGGAGCGAGTATCTGATCATTGTTCAAATATAGCTGTTGAAATGATAACTATTTTAGATGATGATTATAATACGCATGAGTATTTTGAAAGCTTATCCAGTGAAGACAGAAAGAACTTCAACAAGGAGTATGAAGAACTGATTAAGCAGTACCCCATCAGTAAGAAAGAGATAGAACAGTCTAAGGACGCACAATAGGAGAGAAGAATGGCGCTTATTTATATAATTGAAGATGATGACAGCATAAGGGAAATCGAAGAACTGGCCCTCATAAATGCGGGGCATAAGGTATTAGGATTTTCATATGCAAAAGATTTTTATGACAAAATGAATGATGTGATTCCGGATTTATGCTTAGTGGATATTATGCTTCCGGATGAGAGTGGCAATGAAATAGTAAAGAAGCTTAGAAAAAATCCTGAGACAAAGAAGCTTCCTGTGATTATGGTTACAGCTAAAACAACAGAGCTTGATTTAGTTAGAGGAATTGAGGATGGTGCTGATGATTATATCAAGAAGCCATTTTCGGTTATGGAACTAATCTCAAGGGTGAAAGCCCTGCTTCGTAGAACGCAGGCTGAGGACATAAAAGAACTTAGGCTGGACGAACTGGTTATAAATAATGAAAAGCATGAGGTGACTATCAGTGGAAATCATGTTGAGCTAACCTATAAGGAGTATGAGCTTTTGTCTTTTCTTGTATTAAACAAAGGAATCGTGTTGAAACGTGACACTATCATGGAGAAGGTATGGGGATCTGATTACGAGGGGGAATCAAGAACGATAGACATGCATGTAAAAACTCTTCGCCAAAAATTAGGGGATTATGGTAGTAGAATCAAGACCGTGAGAAATGTAGGATATGTAATCGAATGAAAAAAAGAATAAATATAAGACTGGTTGGAATTGCGATATTAGCAATTATCGCAACAGTTATTGGAATTACAATCATATATTACAACCTCTTTGAAGGTCAGGTGCGATCAGATCTATCTGTCAGTGCGAAACTGCTAAAGGATACCCGATATTTTGAATCAGTAGATATTGATGTAGATCAGATAGATTTATCTACTGATTTAGATGAGCTGCGTGTAACTTGGATTGATAAAGATGGAACTGTTTTATATGACAATGATGCCTCAGCGGAGCTATTGCAAAATCATTTTGACAGACCAGAGATACAGGAGGCTTTTGAACAGGGTGAAGGGGAAACAGTTAGAAGATCTGACACTATGAATGAGGATACTTTCTATTATGCGTTGCGTTTAGATAATGGAACGGTTCTTCGTGTTGCTACCAATGCACAGAGCATTTGGGCGGTATTCATATCAGCGATACCAATTATTTTATTAATTATTCTCCTTATCATTTCAATTTGCATAGCGATTTCTCATCTGCTTACAAAACAGTTTTTAAAACCAATAGAGATGATGGCGGAAAATTTGGAGAATGCTGATTATGAATCACCTTACAGGGAATTGGATCCTTTGGTAGAAAGGCTTCGCACCCAGCATACAGATATTTTATCTGCTGCAAAAGCCAGGCAGGATTTTACGGCTAATGTTTCACACGAGCTGAAGACACCGCTGACCGCTATTTCTGGTTATGCTGAATTGTTAGAGGGAGGAATGGTAGGCGCTGAGAAGCAGAATCATTTTTATCAGGAAATCAGAAAGAATGCCGACAGATTACTTGCATTGATAAATGATATTTTGAGACTCTCGGATTTGGATAGAAAAGATTCTGAGTTACATTTTACCGAGGTTGACTTATATGAGACTGTCTCAGAATGTATGGAAGTCTTATCAGTTAATGCGAAACAAAGAAACGTGACAATAGAGCTTGAGGGGGAAACGAGTATTGTCTGCGGAAACAAAGATATGCTCAAAGAGTTGGTTGAAAATCTGGGGCAGAATGCAATCAGATACAATAATCCCAATGGCAAGGTAAAGATTTCTGTGGGAACAATTGATGGTCAGGTTGCGCTTACAGTTAAGGACAATGGAATAGGCATACCTGTTTCAGAGCAGCAGCGAATTTTTGAACGATTTTATCGTGTTGATAAAAGCAGATCAAAAGCTACAGGTGGAACAGGGCTTGGTCTTGCGATTGTAAAACACATAGTTGAGATTCATGATGCCAAAATTGAGTTAGATAGTGCACCTGGGGTAGGAACGACTATATCTGTGTTGTTTTAGGATTATTTTTTCTTCTTCCCGCGTCCATTTCCTTTAACCGGTTTGCAGAGATCAGAGTAGCGCTGCAAAATGTCGGTAAAGGTCTTGAACTCGTATAGATCCATCTTAGTAAAGTTCCCGTCTTCTAAAGAGACTACGTGTAGAAATACATTTATGGGAAGCACGCGACTTCAGTCGTGTGAGGCTTCACGTTTCAAAATTGCATTCCGGCAAGATTATCAACATAGATGTTCGTTCCTTTTTCTATGACTAATTTTATTTACACAAAATGTTTTACGTTATCATATCTTATCGTTTATAATAAGATTATGTTTTTAATACGTGGAGGAGGCTATATTCGTTATGAAACCATTTCAGAATGCGTATGACGCAATAAAAAGAATATTCAAAGGTCTCTTTAAGAAAAAGGGAGAAACAAGTGTAAATGAACTTGGCGCTCAGACTGGCATAATCACAGATGAAACTGTGATTCCTGGAGCGGAATCAGTTGATGCTAAATTAGCTGAACAGGTTGAAAAAGAAATAGCTGAAAAATTAAAACAGGCTGATGAAAGAGCAGCGGCCATTGTTGCTGAAGAGATGGCAAAGGCGAATGCTGAGAAAGCAAAGACTGCAGACTCTGCAGCATCAAAAGCAAGTACAGAAACTACTGGAACAAAGCCGGGAAAGAAGCCTGTTCGCCGGAAGACAACCATGACAGCATCGCAAGCTGCCAGTATGCAGGTTGCAGAAGCAGAGGCAGAAAAGACGAATGCAGCAGAAGCAGAAAAGTCTGATGCCCATAAGGCCGCCGAAGAATTTGTAGATGCTGTAAAGAAAGCAGATGATGAAGAAGAACGTGCCTATCAGGCAGAACTTCGTAAGCGTGCGGCTAGAAAAGCAAAGCGTGAACGTAAAGAAAATGTGGAAGTCACCGCTAAGAAAATCACAGATCCAGTTACTGGTGGTGAGATGACTTTAAATGCACTTCCAGAAGAGGCCCTGACATTAAAGAAGTACATGCGAGTTCCTACAACAGGCGACGATGTGCTTTTGGCAGTGAATTCCATCATCAAGCATCCAGAAGCGCCAAAGAATATCGTAATTCTTGGCCATAACGGCTTTGGTACCGTTAAGGTTGGTGAGGACTTTGCCAGAAGTTTCTATAGCATGGGCCTGGTTAAGTCCGATAAGATTGCCAAGATTAAGGCAAAACAGCTGAACAAGATTGGTCTTGAAAAGCTGGCATCCCTGAAGGGAGGCTGCCTTGTAATTGAAAATGCAGGTCTGGTATCCTCAGCAAAGCTGGTTGAAGTTATCCAGAATTCTGCTCCAGAGGTGAATGATTTCGTGGTTATCCTTACAGGCGAAATCGATTCTTTAGCTCGTTTCTTCGAAGAAAATAAGGAAATTGTTGATTCCTTCATCTATCTGATTGAGGTTCACAAGATTCGTGAACGCGCCATGATTACCCTTGCCAAGGGCTATGTGAAGGAAAAGGGTTACACAGCGGACAAGGCAGTTTACGATCGCCTGAAGAATTCCCTGGCTTCCATGGAAGTTGGTAACATCGACCGATTCATCGAGCAGATTGATCAACTCATGGAAAAGTGTGATAGCCGTGAAAAGGTAGCTGAGCTTGATAAGAAGGAAATCCTTACAGCAGATTTCTAAAAATATATTAGCAAATGAACTTGTCGTCGGTAACTTGTAAAAGCTACCGACTTTTTTATTCCCTTGCATCTCCCGGCTTTCTTGTGGCAAAATGATTTTATATTTAACAGTCATTAATACAACTTGGGTTCGGGGGGATTTCAAAATGAAAAGAGGAAATGCAATAGGGCTTGCCATCTTAGGCGTCATCGCCATTGGCCTTCTTGCCTGCGTTGGATCTGTGAAAAAGTATCATGATCAGGTGCCGGTGCTGACAGCAAAAGATGTTAAAGAAGCAAGGCCGGGCAACTCATTTACCATAGAAGATTTGGTGGATGTAAAGTGCAAGGGAGAAGTGACCTACGAATATGGCTTTAAGGGGGGCAAGGATTATTGCACAGTGGAGGAGGATAATGTTCTGTCCATTGTAGATGATCGGAAGACCTCCAGCGGAATCCTCTGGTTTTATATCAATGCCATGGGTCCTGTGGCAGAAGGAGATTCGGCAGAATTCTATCTGGATATTTTCAATCCCATCAGTGAACAGAATAGCCGAAAGGTGGATGTGGAGGGGGCTCACCTGCGCCTCTACAATGAATTTGAAGATCAGGGGGATGGGGTCTACACCTCTACAGCCAGTGGAAATAAAAAGAGTATTTATGTGCGTTATGTCCAGAATGTAAGTGACATGGATGCCATGGAAGAGGTAATCAAGAAGTATCTCTATGATGCTTACGACACCACCACAGTAAAGGTGGAAGATGGAAGCGAGTACACATCCCAGGACATAAAACTGTCTTCCGGAAAGACAGCCAGAAAAATCACCATTAAGTACGTTACGCCAGAGGGAGACATGGTTATGGGAGTAGTCTATGCCTTCTGCGAAGGGGACCTGCATATGTTCCTGGAGGACACAAATCCGGTACCGGCTTATGCAGAATTCGAGATGGAGGAAATTGCCAACACGGTAACTTACTAGAGAAGGATATAAATGGGTGGTTTCAAAAAAACATTTTCAAAAAAGCATCTTCAAAAAAGCATTTTCAAAAAAACATTTTCAAAAAATATTTGGAAACAATATTTATGAATAAATATTTCGGAGACGCAATCTTGTAAGGGGGAGTGCAAATGATATTGCCATATTATTCAGATTTACATCTTCATCTGGATGGTTCTGTGGAACTGTTTACTTTGCAGAAAATATGTGAATATACGGGCCAGAAACTGCCAGAGAATTTGTCAGAGGAAGATCTCTATGTGGCAGATGACTGCAAGGATTTGAATCAGTATCTGGATAAATTTGATTTTGTAAATCAGTATCTTCAGACAGAAGCGGGCCTTGCTGTGGCAACCCAGCATTTGCTGATGCGACTGGGAGCCATCGGTGTTAAATATGCAGAGATTCGATTTGCACCCCAGAAACATACAGAGCAAAATCTGACTCAGGAAGGGGCTGTGGCAGCTGTTCTGGAAGCCTGCAGATCCCTGAAGGAGTTAAGTGAAGAAGAAACAGGACTTTTGCCAGATGTGAGATTTATTCTTTGTATGATGCGCTCTGACTACAGCATTCCTGGAAATAAAGATAAGAACCTGGAAACCTTAAGTGTGGCCCAGTACTATATGGCCCAGGAAAATCCTCTTGTGGTGGGGGTGGATTTAGCAGGTGCGGAAGCCCTTTTCCCCACAGAGCAGTTTGAACAGGAATTCCAGATTGCAAGAGATTTTGGAATTCCATTTACTATACATGCCGGGGAGGCGGCAGGACCAGACAGTATGGAGTGTGCCCTGGACTTTGGCGCAAAAAGAATCGGTCATGGCATTGCAGCCATCCAAAGTGAAAGACTCATGGAGAGACTGGCAAGAGAAAAAATCGTGCTGGAAATGTGTCCAAGCAGTAACCTGCAGACCAAGGCAATTCCAGATATGCAGCACTTCCCAATTAGAGAATTTATGAAGAGGGGAATCATTTGCACCATTAATTCCGACAACATGACGGTGTCTCATACCGATGTGAAAAATGAACTGTACAGGTGTATCAAGCTGGGACTGAAGGAAGATGAAATAAATACTTTGATAAAGAATGGCATAAATTATCCTTTATCCTGAGGAAAAGAATTTAGTCATCTGAAAGTTGAGAAAAAAATAAGGCGCTGGGATTATCCAGCGCCTTATTTTTTTGTATAAATATTTGTATAATCCCCGCAAAGTTCATTTGCAGGAGTGGGCCTAGTACTTAAACTTGGCGTTCTCGCTTGCGAAGAGATCCATCTGTGTTGCGTACTGAATGATGCGTATTCCAGGATATCTGTGATGAATCCTTAAGGATATGGAGATTACCGGCTTCCTGGCCGATGTCGACGAAGGTTTTTGAGAAATCGTCGAAGTTACGTTTTAATGATTCGATGTTAGTCAATGCTGCCACTCCAATGTTAAGTTTAATTCTTGTGCGTAAGGATTAATCCTATTTTATAAAGGGGGAAAGACCGCGCCAAATAAGGCTTTGATGCAATTAATCAGGCCCTTTAAATTAGCTCTGGAAGGTGGTCAAAATAATAGCAGACTGGAATGAAAAAAGGCACTCACAGGAGTGCCTTTAAAAGATCAATATATTTTTGAGTGATAAGGGATGGTGGAATGGAAGAAGGAGTAATGTAGCCGATTTCCATGTAGTCATCCACCTTCAAAGGCTTGGCAATAATATTTGCACCATTTAACTCGGAGGAAATAACACCGCTGCAAATGGTATAGCCGTTGAGACCAATCAGCATGTTAAAGAGGGATGCTCGGTCGCAGACCATGATTTCCTTATCGCTGTCCACAGTACTGAGAATTTCTTCAGAGAAGTAGAAGGAATTATGATTGCCCTGTTCGTAGGAAAGACGAGGGTAAGGAGTCAGGTCCTCCAGAGTCAGGGATTTCTTCTTGGCCAGAGGACTATTCTTGCCAATGAATACATGGGGCTTGGCTTTGAAAAGTCGCTTGAAGGTAAGTCCGTGATCCTTTAATGTTTTGCGAATAATGGTCTCGTTGAACTGGTTGAGATAGAGGACGCCAATTTCACTTCGCAAATGGGCCACGTCGTCAATGATATCCCAGGTTTGGGTTTCTCTCATATGGAATTCATATTTATCGCCACTGTATTCTTTTAGGAGCTGAACGAAGGCTTCCACCACAAAAGAATAGTGCTGGGCAGAAACAGAGAAATGCTGTTTCATCTGAGATTTTCCGTTATATCTTTCGTCAATCAAATTGGTCTGTTCCAGAACCTGACGGGCATAGCCTAAAAATTCATCTCCCTCTGGAGTCAGCTCAATTCCCTTATTGGATCGGGAGAAGATGGTGATGCCATATTCTTTTTCCAATTCATGAATGGATGCGGTAAGACTTGGCTGGGCAATGAAAAGCTTTTTGGCAGCCTCTGTGATGTTGCCTGTGTTGGCCACAGTAACCACATATTGCAATTGCTTTAGTGTCATCTTGGTTATAATCCTTTCTAATAACTAGATAGATTCTGCATCTATAACTACCTGCTCCATAGAAATTATCTATGGAAAATAGTTGATATTATATATTTTATCTTGCACAAAATCAATCCTATAATCGTCCCAAGTTAAGCAGTAATGGTGCCGGAAAAGAAATCTGAAAAAAACAGAAATCTGAAAAAAAGATAAAGGACGACATAATAGGGAGGATTCAAAATGAGTGAAGTGAAAGTATCCGTAAGTGGTTTTCCAAGAGTGGGAAAAGACAGAGAATTGAAATTCGCAGAGGAGAAATATTTTCGTGGAGAAATCAGTGAAGACATTCTTCAGAAGGTGGCAAGGGAGCTTAGACTTTCCCATTGGCAGGAGCAGAAGAAAGCAGGGATTGATCTGATTCCATCCAACGATTTTTCTTTCTATGATCAACTGCTGGATACAGCGGTGCTTTTCAATATTATTCCGGAACGCTATAAGACCCTGGATCTTTCTGATTTAGAAAGATACTTTGCAATGGCCCGTGGCTATCAGGGCTCAAAGGGAGATGTAAAGGCTCTGGCCATGAAGAAGTGGTTCAATACAAACTATCATTACATGGTTCCAGAAATTGATGATGACACCTTCATCGAATTGAAGAATCCATCTGAGGCAAAGCCACTTCAGGAATATCGAGAGGCAAAGGCCCAGGGTATTGAAACCAAGCCTGTGGTAATTGGCCCATTCACCCTTTTAAAACTGCTGAAGTATAAGGGCAGTAAGTCAGCCTTTGATTATAAGTGCATCCTTGCTAAGGAATATTTCAAATTAATCACGGCCTTCGAAAATGCAGGAGTTCAGTGGTTACAGCTGGACGAACCTTATCTTGTGCGTGATCTCAGTCCGGAAGATATTGAACTTTTCGAAATCATTTACAAGAAGATTCTGCCAGCTAGGACCCAGCTGAAAGTTCTTCTGAACACATACTTTGGAGATGTGCGTGACATCTATCCAAAGCTTCTGGAACTGAACTTCGATGGCATCGGCCTGGATTTCCTGGAGGGAAAGGAAACGGTAAATCTGATTGAAAGGTATGGTTTCCCAAAGGATAAAATCCTTTTTGCAGGCCTGGTAAACGGCAAGAACATTTGGAAGAATAATTATGAAAAAACACTGGAAGTATTATCCCGTCTTTCTGCAAATGGAATTTGCTTTGCCATCTCCACATCCTGCTCCCTGCTTCATGTGCCATACTCAGTAGAAGCGGAGACAAAACTTCCTGACCATGTGAAAGATGCCTTTGCTTTTGCCAAGGAAAAACTCCAGGAGCTGGCAGACTTAAAGGAGCTGACGGACTTAAAGAAGTTGACAGACTTAAAGGAACTGGCAGAAGGAACTGGACAGGCTGAGTCAGCTACTGACCAGGATGGAAGTCAGTTTAAGGCTGTTCTTTTAAATCATCCAATTTATCAGGCAAACCAGAAGAGCTTGAGAGAAAGAAAAAATGTGGAAGACAAAGCGGTGCAGGAAAGAGTGGCTGCCATCAGGGAAGAGGATTACACAAGACTGCCAGCCTTTGAGGAAAGAGAAGAATTACAAAAGCGCACATTCCATTTGCCAGAATTCCCTACCACAACTATAGGATCTTTCCCACAGACTTTGGATGTAAAGAAGACCAGAAAGGCCTTCCGAAATGGGGAGATATCTGAGGAAGAATATAAGAAATTCAACCAGGATAAAATTGCGGAGTGGATCGGAATTCAGGAAGAAATCGGACTGGATGTGCTGGTGCATGGAGAGTTCGAAAGAAATGACATGGTGGAATACTTCGGTGACCATTTAAAGGGCTATGTATTTACGGAGAAGGCGTGGGTTCAGTCCTATGGTAGCAGATGTGTTAAGCCACCAATTATCTGGGGAGATGTTTCCAGAAGCAAGGCTATTACCGTGGAGTGGTCCAAGTTTGCCCAGAGTCTCACAGACAAACCGGTGAAGGGCATGCTGACAGGACCAGTTACCATTCTCAACTGGTCCTTCCCAAGAGAAGATATTAGCCTGAAAGAAAGCACCCAGCAGATCGCTCTGGCAATCCGGGATGAGGTGCTGGATCTGGAGGCAGCTGGTATTAAGATTATTCAGATTGACGAGGCGGCTCTTCGTGAAAAGCTGCCACTTCGAAAGAGTGACTGGTACAGTCAGTATCTGGATTGGGCAATTCCTGCCTTCCGCCTGGTGCATAGTGGTGTTCAGGCAGATACCCAGATTCATACCCATATGTGCTACAGCGAATTCACAGATATTATTCCGGCCATTGATGCCATGGATGCAGATGTAATCACCTTTGAGGCATCCCGTTCAGATCTTTTGATTCTGGATTCTCTGGCTGAAAATCATTTCCGTACGGAAGTGGGACCAGGAGTCTATGATATTCATTCCCCACGTGTGCCATCTGTGGAGGAAATTACAAAGGCTCTGGGTAAAATGCTGGAAAAAGTAGAAGCAAAGAAACTCTGGGTAAATCCTGACTGTGGTCTCAAGACCAGAGGGGTGCCAGAAACCCTGGCCAGCCTGAAAAATCTGGTGGCAGCGGCCAAAGAAATCCGCCAGGCCAATTCATAATTTGTGGATATAAATCCATAGATTCCTAGATATAAATCTATAGAAATTAAAAATAGGAAACAAAGTACGAAACAAAGTACGAAACAAAGTACGAAATGCACGTTCCGCTAAAATGACTAAAAGCCAGGTGGAACGTGCATTTTTTTGGTTTTTATTTGCGAAACTTACCTATCGAAGCCAGGTGCTAGATAGTATAATTGGGATAACTATGACTAATCTTGAAATTGTATTAATCCAGGGGGATTAATATGAAAATAGCTAATCTTTTTATGGAAATAAAGACGCGGTGGTGGAGAAATCTGCCTGTCGCGCCTTTTATGATAGAATGAAGGATAAGCAAATAGTGCTGGCAGTTAGCCTGTTTGTCTATGGAAATAGAATTGTGATTAGCATTGTGAAAATATTGTTCAGAAAACGGTGGATCAAATGACAGAAATGAGAAATAAGCCAGAAGAAAAATTCATCCCTAAGGCCGTGATTTTCGACCTGGATGGCACCATTATTGATACAGAGCGCTTCTATAGAAAGTGCTGGCCTCTTGCTGTAGCAAAGTTTGGCTACGAGATGACAGATGAGCAGGTTCTGCAGCTGAGAAGTCTGGGCCGCCCCTTTGCACCAGCCAAGCTGAAGGAATGGTTCGGCGAGGACTTTGATTACTGGGGCATGCGGGAATATCGCAAAGTGTTGGTGAACCAGTGCATTGCGGAAGACGGTATTGTGCTGAAGCCAGGTATCGTGGAACTGCTGGACTTTTTGAAGCAGGCAGGCATCACCATCGCCATCGCCACAGCGACCGATATGGAGAGAACCGCCAAGTATCTGGATGAGGTGGGAATTCGTCATTATTTCGACAAGATCTGTAGTGCTGTGGATGTAAAAGAAGGTAAGCCAATGCCTTACGTCTATCTGGAAGCCTGCAGGCAACTGGGACTGAATCCAGCTGACTGTTTTGCAGTAGAAGACGCACCAAATGGAATTCGTTCTGCAGCAACTGCAGGATGCAAGGTTATTTTCGTGCCAGACCAGACAGAGTCTGAGCCGGAGGAAGAACTTTGCTATGCCAAGGTGAAGAGGGCGGATGAGATTATTGGCTTGATTCAGTGAATTAGAGAAAGTGGGAGTGTAAATTTAGCAAGGCACGTGAGCTGAGTGGAAGCGTGAATTTTAGGCACGTGAGCTGAGTGGAAGCGTGAATTTAGCAAGGCACGTGAGCTGAGTGGGAGCGTGAATTTGGCAAGGCACGTGAGCTAAGTGGGAACGTGAATTTGGCTAGGCACGGCTAGGGATTCAGGGCTGCTTTCATGTCTAATTTGGTAAATGCTGGCTTATGCAAAAGTATGAAAAATTCAAATAAGCCATGAGTTTGCAGAGGAAAGGAAAAAAGCCAAAAGACATTAGTGATTTTTCAACTTTTTTGTAATGACCTTAACAATAAAGAATTTTTGTAAAAAAGACATTAATGTGCATGGAAGCTTCCGTGCATGTTTTTTTTGCAGAATGTAGATTTCTTCTGAAAAGACATTAATTGGGCAAGAAACGCCAGAAAATTACTTTGGCAGGAGCAATAACTTTGAGAAATAGACATGAAAAGTGACTTTTATAAAAATTCGCTAACTATGCTGAGCAGATACAGCATTAGGAAAGACATTAAAATTTGGGAAAATGTGAAATTGTGGGAATTTGTGGAATTGAAAATCTAGAAAATTGGAAAGGAGATTCATCATGGGAAATGAATCTAGAATGCCTGTTGTATTTTCAGGCCACGGCAGCCCTATGGTTGCATTGGAAGATAATGAAATTACAAGAGGACAGGAAGTTGCACGTTCAACAGGTGCAAAGAACTATGATGAACTGGACCAGTTCGTCGCACAGGTTCTGTAATAAGAGCTCTGAGAATTAAGCTAGAAATGCTGGCTCGGCAAATGGGATGCGAGGGCAGTTCATTTGTAATAGGTAAAAAACAGATGCAAATGGAATTGCAGAAGAGTTCATTTGCGAAGGGTAAATACATGCAGGTGAGCAACTCATTTGCAAATCAAATTGTATGAGGTGAATAAAATGACAAGCAAAATTGCTGGAGAAAAGAAAGAATACGCTGAGGATACAACTATTGCACAGCTGGAGCGTTACTCCCGCCACATCATTCTTAAGGAAGTTGGCGTTAAGGGACAGAAGAGGCTCCTCAATGCAAAGGTTCTGATCATCGGTGCAGGCGGACTTGGTTCGCCAGCAGCTCTCTACCTTGCAGCAGCAGGTGTAGGTACAATCGGAATCGTTGATGCTGATGAAGTTGATCTTTCAAACCTTCAGCGTCAGGTCATTCATACTACAAATGATCTTGGTAAGGCTAAAGTTAAGTCTGCTAAGGAAACTATGGAAGCTATCAACCCAGACGTTACTGTTAAGACATACCGTATGTTTGTTGATTCAACAAACATCATGGAACTGATCGAAGAGTATGATTTCATCCTGGATTGTACAGATAACTTCTCAGCTAAGTTCCTCATCAACGATGCCTGCGTTATGGCTGGAAAGCCTTTCTGCCATGCTGGGATCATCCGTTTCCAGGGACAGCTTATGACTTACGTTCCAGGAGAAGGTCCATGTTACAGATGTGTATTCAAGAACCCACCTCCCAAGGACGCAGTTTCAACTTGCAAACAGGCTGGTGTTATCGGCGCTGTGGCCGGTGTTATTGGATGTCTGCAGGCTATGGAAGCAATTAAGTACATCATCGGCCAGGGCGACCTCCTTACAGGACGTCTCCTGACATACAATTCACTGAAGATGAACTTCAGAACAATCAAGGTTCCAAGAGATTGCAACTGCGCAATCTGTTCAGAGAATAAGACAATTACAAAGCTGATTGATTACGAACAGGCTGAGTGCGACATGAAACACTAGCATCGAAATTCGTCGTGGACTTGTGCTTGCACAAAAGTCCACGCAAGAATTTATGATGCGCACGAAACATGAGTAGGAAGCCGAATTTGCTTTTTAATTCGGCGAGAATACGAATGTTTCGTAGGATTTCGTAAGCTTGCGAAGCAAGCGAGAAATCCGTATTAAGAAATCAACTAGACATTACAAGGGAGACAATTATGGCAGCAATCATCGTTCCATATCCAGCTACAGGCGAGACAATTACAATCCGTGCAGAAGATTACGACAAGATTCTCGAGCATTGTAAGAAGGGACTTCCAGAGGAATCCTGTGGTCTGATTGCAGGAAAAAAAGACGGCAACGCCTATACAATTGAAAAAGTATACCTGCTGACCAACATTGATCACTCCAACGAACATTTTTCCATGAATCCTAAGGAGCAGCTGGCAGCCGTCAAGGATGCCCGTTCGCACGGCCTTAGTCTTCTTGGAAACTTCCATTCCCATCCGGAATCACCATCCCGTCCTTCTGAGGAAGACAAGAAACTGGCTTACGACACCAATGCCATTTACATGATTCTTTCTCTTATGGAAGCGGACGAGCCAATTCTCCGCGGCTTCCATGTGGATGCTGAAAAAGAGGTAACCGTTCATGATCTGAAAGTTGTATAATACGAAATTGTGGGAGACTGTGGGAAATCACAGCCTTTCTCTATTTATGGCAAATGAGATTATCGCAGCGCTGCAGAGGCACAACATATTGACAGGAATGTTACTTTTGCAACAGTAAAGAAATGCGTTTCTGTGTTATGCTTACGCGAACTTTTTAGAAGAATGAATTATGGCATGCTTTCCATTTATGATGGACATCGAGAGGAAAGACTGCCTGGTAGTAGGCGGCGGAAAAATTGCATATTGCAAAGTTACAGATTTACTGCAATTTGGTGCAAGAGTCACTGTCATTGCAAATGAGATTTGCCAGGAGATTCGCGAGGTTTCCTTAGAGGAAGCAAGTCATGTAGGACTAGTGGATAGACCTTTCATGGAATCGGATTTGACAGGTAGATTTTTTGTAATTGCAGCCACCAATGATGAAGAGCTGAATCGCAGAATTTCCAAGAACTGCATGGACCTTGGCATTCTTGTCAATGCAGTGGATATTAAAGACGCTTGTTCCTTTATCTTCCCTGCTATGATTAAAAAGGACGAACTTGTGGAGGGCACAAATCTCATTTACGCAGCGGGCCCAGACCACAGTTGAAAAACTGCAGGCCAAGGAAAATGTGACCATCAAGACTGGCGTGAACATTCAGGAAATTTCCGGTGGCGAGCACCTGGAAAAAGGTCTTTTGGATAACAGCGAAGAGATTTCTGTAAATGGACTTTTCATCGCTGTTGGCATGGTTCCACAGACGGAGCTGGTGAAAGAATGTTGGCCTTATTCTTGACAGAGGCTGTTTCAGTATAAAGAATATCCGGTATTTTGATGCAAAAGGATATGATTTCCTGATGATGATAAAAACAAACAGTTCTTTAGTAACTGAGATGCTGAAAGAGTCACGCCTGCCGCTGCTTACCAGAGCCAGGTATTATTTACCGGAACATGATGTATATGGGCTTATGAAGGAAGGGACGGTAGGAGATGATATAACGGTCAGATATTTTCATATATACTATGATAATGTGAGGGCCAGCCAGGAGAAAAACGAGTACCTGAAGCAGCTTATAAAGAAAAGCACCTGCAGAAAACGGTGGATGAAAAGATCCGAAGGAAAGAGGATGTGGTGCCATATGAAAAGCTGTTCAAACTAAAATATGATGATAATGGATATCTGGAATCCTACAAGAGAAATGAAAATGAGATTCAAAAAGAAGTGGATAAGCTTGGCTTCTTTGTAATAGTGACATCAAAAGAAATGACAGCATCAGAAGATATGGATTGACTAAAAAACAGAGGAGTATACTTTCTCAGTTTGGCGTATCTGAAAGTTACATTAACAAGGTGGCTGCTAGAATGAATTCACGCGTTTAGTTATATAAAAAAGAAAAGTTAAGGTAAGAAATCAGGAGAACACACTTGTACCTATCGCGTACAAGTGTGTTCCTCTTTTTATTTACCACTTTTACACATACCTTTGGAAAAGGTTTACAAATAGGCCATTTCCCTATATATTAGTAGTTAATAAACGTTAAAAAGTGACAAGTATGAATCAAGGAGGGGATGTATATGTCAGATCCAAATTATCCAAATCAGCCAGGATCTGCTTCGGGACAGCAGGATCCATACGCTTCTATGCAGTCGGCACCACAGCAGGCGGCAGCGCAGCAGCCAACGCCACAGCCGGGACCACAGCAGTTCGCCCAGCCACAGCAGTCGGCACCACAGCAGGCGGCAGCGCAGCAGCCAACGCCACAGCCGGGACCACAGCAGTTCGCCCAGCCACAGCAGTCGGCACCACAGCAGGCGGCAGCGCAGCAGCCAACGCCACAGCCGGGACCACAGCAGTTCGCCCAGCCACAGCAGGCAGCACCTCAGCAGAATATGGCGAGTCCTGCAGCAAATATGAAAGCACCAAAGCCACCTAAGCCAGCAGGCAAGGGACTTAGCACAGGCGCTTTGATTGGAATTATTGCTGGTGCAGTGGTATTAATTGGCGTAATTTGCTGCTTAATTTTCATGGGCGGAAAAGCCAAGGGCGGTTATAATAGTCCGGAAGAACCAGTAAAGGCTTTCTTTGATGGCTTCAACGATAGAAACAATGATGTCATCAGGGCTACTTTCCCTGAAAAGTTATCGGATGATGAAAATGCAGTTATTGAATCAATGATCCGTGATTTAAATGAAGCGGATGAAAGTGTAGTATTTGATTTATCCGATGTGGATTTCTCAAATGGAAAGAAGCTTTCCAAGTCTGAAGCTGCAAAGTATGGTAGAGGCATCAAGGAAGCCTATGAATTTAACATTGATGTTCCGTTTACACAGGATAACCTGGGCTCTACCGTTCAGGCGGTAGAACCTTGTACATTTGTAACAATCCAGTGGAAGAAGAAATGGTTCAACATCTATGTAAAGCTTGACCAGGAGAATATTGAAGTCCTGGATTGGGGCAATGCAGAAGAAGTTGATACAGAAGATGCCACAGAGGCTACGGATGGCGACGGTGAAGAAGATGCCACAGAAGCAACAGATGGTGAAGGTGAAGATGAATATGTAGATACCCTGGGGGACGGCCTGGATGATAAAGAATTTGTACGTGGTATGACAATTACTCTCAATGGTAACCAGTACACATTCCCAATTGCTTACCAGGATGTTAAGGATGATCTTCCAATCGACCTGGAAGGTAAGGACACCAACGTGCTTTCACCTGGTGATTCTGAAAGCTTCTCTCTGGATTCCACAGATTATCCGAATACCTATGCCTATTGCACATTAGAAAACAACACAGAGGAAAATATTACGGTTGAAGAATCCAGCCTGAATTCGATCGACATGGGGTATTACACTTACTCTGACGAAAGCACACCTTATCCAGTAGAATTGCCAGAGGATATTACATGGGGCTCTACTATGGAAGAGGTAATCGCAGCATACGGTACACCTACCGCTGTGAGTGAATATGGAACAGTAAGTTACGAATTCTCAGATACAGAAACCTATGGTTATGCATATCTGAATCTTTATTTCGATGAGGTAGATGGTGGTCTTTACAGCTTCTACTACTACAATTCAGCTTATTAAATAAATTCATGCAAATGAGATCTCCGGGGATACTCCGCGCAGTTCATTTGCCAGTTTAAAAAATATATGGCTCTCTTTCTTGTAAGAAATTGCATGAAAGGGGGCCTTATTTATTTACAAAAGTGCAGAATTTTACTATATTTATTTTACAAGTCATTTATGGGGATAAATGAAAAGGTATTTTGAGGAGGGAAATTATGTCAGATCCACGTTTTCCATATGGCAATCAGTCTTATGGACAATCAGCAAATGGCCAGACCGGAGCGGGAAATACTCCATATGGTCAGTCTCAGTATGGACATCCAGTTCAGCAGCAGGGAGCGGTAAACTATCCATATACACATCCACAGCAGGGAGCCTTCACCCAGTCACCATACGGCCAGATGGCAAATGAGAATACTCAGGTAATGAATCCTTATAGCCAGGCGCCTGTTGGTCAGCAGAATGGACAATCAGCATCATCTGCTTCACCTTATGGTCAGTCATCTTCCGGTAGACAAATTGGTCAGCAGTCTTTTGTCCAGCAACAGTTTGGCCAGCCACTTGGTCAGCAGACATATGGTCAGCCACAGTTTGGCCAGCAGTTTGGCCAGCCACCAAAGAAAAAAGGTAATAAAGGACTGATCATAGGCCTCATTATTGCGGCAGTTCTTGTGGTGGGTGGAATCATTGCCATCTTTGCGTCCAGTGCCTTTGGCACAGCTAAGGGTGGATTTGATGATCCAACAGAAGCAATTACTACATTCTTTGATGGTTTCAATGCTCGTGATAACGATGTGGTACGCAGTACATTCCCAAGCAATTTAAATGAAGATGCCAGTAGCGATATGGAGAACCTTCTGGATGATTTAAACGAAGCAGATGACTCAGTGGAGTTTGATGTGGATAGCATTGATTTCAGTGATGCTACGAAACTTACAAAGTCAGAGGCTTCCGAATATGGTAAGGGAATTAAAGAAGCTTACGAATATGATATAGATGTGGAATTTACACAGGATTATCAGGGTTCTAGAGTAACAGCAACAGAGCCATGTAGGTTCGTAACTATTAAGTGGAAAAATAAATGGTTTAATATTTACGTAAAGTTGGATCAGAAGAATATCGAAGTCATCGACTGGGGTGATGTGGATAATGATGACGACGACTATAGTTGGGATGAGGATGACAATCAGGATTATCAGGCAGGCTCTATAGATTTAAGTGAACTCATCAATGCCAAGGTTACCATCAACGGAAATGATTATCAGTTCCCAATCAAGTATGATGATGTAAAGGATGACTTACC
This sequence comes from uncultured Lachnospiraceae bacterium, assembly GCA_900314445.1. Classification (GTDB taxonomy): domain Bacteria; phylum Bacillota; class Clostridia; order Lachnospirales; family Lachnospiraceae; genus Eubacterium_Q. The sequence continues at coordinate 19,322 of OMVA01000021.1, forward strand.
AGTGGACTTTGAGTATGGTGATCATAAGGGAAATGAAAAAATAAGTGCTGGAAATTCAGGAAGCGATTATTACCAGCTGGAAAAAGATGCCTATGATGAGTATCTCTACTCCTATATTTCCATGGCAAATCCTACCGACCAGGAACTGGTTGCCAAGGATGCTTATATCTATGTGCTGAGTATGGATATTGGCAGTTGCGACACAAGTGATGTTCCCCAGATTGTATTCCCAGGAGGAATCACATGGGGTTCCACGAAGGAAGAAATTATTGCTGCCTATGGAACACCGGAATATGATAGCGATTACACAACCACATATACCACTACAGATGGCGGCTATTCCAGCATTGACTTCGCCTTTGATGATGAGGGAAAACTTGATAGTATTTATTTCTATAACGGAATTCAATAAAGTGTTAAAAATTTGACATAATGCAAATGGATTGCGCAAGAACAATTCCTTGAAAATATAAACATGCCCCACTCTTTGTGGAGCATGTTTTTTATTTACAAATACAAAAAAAGACATTATATTATAAATTATGACAAAATTTTAATGCATTGCTATATGTGATGGAGAGGGAGGAAATATATGTCAGATCAACAGTCACCATACGGCCAGCTTGGTCCACAGCAGAATCAGGGACAGCCACAGCAGTCACCATACGGCCAGCCTGGTCCACAGCAGAATCAGGGACAGCCACAGCAGTCACCATACGGACAGCCTGCACAGCAGAATCAGGGACAGCCACAGCAGCCAACAGGCCAGCCTGCACAGCAGACACCTTATGGTCAGCCAGCAGCACAGCAGAACTTCGGCCAGCCAGCAGGACAGCCTGCACAGCAGACACCTTATGGTCAGCCAGCACAGCCACAGCAGCAGTTTGGTCAGCCAGTACAACCACAGCAGCAGTTCGGCCAGCCAGCACAGCCACAGCAGCAGTTTGGCCAGCCAGCAGGACAGCCTGCACAGCAGTTTGGTCAGCCGGCACCTAAGAAGAAGGGAAACACAGGACTTATTATTGGTCTCATCATTGCAGCAGTTGTTGTAATTGGTGGTATTATTGCAATCTTTGCATCAGGTGTATTCTCTACAGCAAAGGGTGGTTATGATTCACCAGAAGCACCAATTAAGGCTTTCTTTGAAGCATTTAACAAGCGTGATTCGGAAGCACTTCGTGCAACATTCCCAGCAGACATGAGTGAAGATGCAGATAAAGACCTTAGTGATATGCTTGATGATATCAATAGCGCTGATGAGTCCATCGTTCTTGATGTGGATAGTGCAGATTACTCAGATGCTAAGCATCTTACAAAGAGTGAATGGTCAAAATATGGATCAGGTATCCAGGATGCCTATGAGTACAATGTAGATATCACTCTGACACAGGATTACATGGGAACAACAATCACAGCTGTTGAACCTTGTAAGTTCGTTACAATCAAGTGGAAGAAGAAGTGGTTCAACATCTACGTAAAGCTTGATCAGGATAATATTGAAGTTACTGACTACGGCGATTTCAACGATTTAATGAATACAGATGATGATGCCGATGAAGACACAGAAGCTGATACAGAAGAAGAGACAACTGAAGAAGCAACAGTTACTTCTACAGGTTCTGCAGATCTTTGGAGCAACACTCTGAATATCGATGGCACAGATTACACATTCCCATTTGATTACAATACTGTTAAGGAACCTCTTCACCTGGATCTTTCAGGTACAGATGGCTTAACAGAAGATACAATGATTGATGCAAGATGGACATCTGATGGTTACAACACAGATGACACTTACACAAACTACAACTACTTCTCAAATGGTAATACATCTGATGAAGAAAAGGCTCTGAAGGATTGCCCAATCACAGTATTTAGTGCTGATGTTTACGGCGACGATGCATCTGGTGCTATGCAGGTAGTATTCCCAGGTGGTATCACATGGTTCTCAACAGTTGATGAAGTTGAAGCAGCTTATGGTACTCCACAGGATGATAGTCTTTCTGATTACAACAAGATTACATATGAAGATGAAAACGGAAACGAGTACGAGTTCACATTCAACGATGATGGAAAGATGAACAGCTTCTGGATCTACTTCTCAACATATGCAAACTAAGGAAATCTAAATAGAAGTAAATAAGAATTTAGGCCAGCAGGCATGCGAAAGCATATTCTGCTGGCTTTTTCTTTTGGCAAATGAACTGCGCTTGGAAAAGATAGTAATGAGTATGCCTCCAAAAGAATTCACAATTAATTCATAATTTTTATTAGCACTCTCTATTGACGAGTGCTAATAAAAGTGGTAAAGTACAGTCAGAGTTAAGGAAGAGATGAAATCAGACCTCCTGGATAACCTTAACAATCCCGTGTCAGTCGGCCGATGCACATTCCATTTGCAGAGGGCGGGCAGACAGAAAAAATATTTAGTTACCTGCAAGGCAGGAAAGAAAGGACGGATGACATATGTATAATCCAAATTTTATGAACGACAGTTTTTACAATGACTTTTTCGAGGATCTCTTCGGTGATTTCTTTGGAGGTTCCGCTTACAGACCACAGAAGAGCATAGGCTGCAAGAAGCTGGCAGCACCAAGTGATCTGGGACGTATGGCCACAGATGTTCGTGAGTATGAAAAGAACTACGAGCTGGATGTAGAACTTCCTGGTTTTGATAAGTCAGAAATTCAGGTTGAATTGAAGGATGGTTATCTTTCTGTTTCTGCAGAACATGCAAGTGAAGTAAAGTCAGATTCTTCTAAGGATGCTGCAAATACAGATGCAGTGAAGACAGAAGAGCAGGCTGATGCAAAGGCAGAAGTTGCTGAGAAGAAGGATGGTGAAGTAGAAAAGACAAATGGTAAGTACATCCGTCGTGAGCGTTTCTACGGCAAGGTACAGAGAAGCTTTTATGTAGGTAAGAATGTTCTTGCTGAGGATATCAAGGCTGAATTCAAGAATGGTATCTTGAAGCTGAACGTTCCTAAGGATGACTCCTACGAAAAGGTAGAAAAGAAGGATTTCATTTCTATCGCTGACTAATAGATAAATTAACTACTTATATAAATTTCCTCCCAACTTAGGCCGGCCACATACTTTCGTGTGGCCGGTTTCTTTCTTATAAAAATGAAAAATCCTATTGGGGGGAAGTGTGTATTAGGGCGATAAAATTTATGCAAAACTAATGGCAAAAAATAACATTTCCCACTAGGTTAGCAAGGGGAATTATGGTATGATAATTTTGTAGCAGATTTGCTTTTTTTAGCTAAAAAAGAATGGAAAGAGGTTCGGTTGTGGTTAGCAATGAAAGCATTAAAATACATACAGATAATTTGACGGATGCAGAGCGCATTCGCAGGACCTTAAGCGAGGATCCTGAAGTTTTTGAAGCCAGCGAGAGGGAGAAGGCAGCATCCGAAGCTGAACAGGCCAGAATTATGGCGGAAGAGGCGGAAATGACTGGTCGTAATCCCCAATATGGTTATCGGGCTCTCAATCGTCGTTATATTAAAAAGATTGATAAGGGGATTGGTATTACCAAGATCAAGAACCAAATTCGAAGCATTAATGCTTTATTGGTATTCCTGGTTGTGGCTGGTGCCTATGCAATCTATTTGAACCATACGGGAGCCATGCTTTCTTATGGTGTAATTGTTGCGGCTAGTGCCATGTTGATTCTGGCTGGATTCCTGTCCTACAGAATTCGTCAGCAGGTAAAGCTGGAGTCCATGAAGGTGGAATATGGTCAGCATCTGGTAAAGCCAGTGGTAGAAAAGCTTTATCGAGAAGGAAAGTTCTCTCATAATGGAGGGCTTACAGAATTAGAACTTCTCAATACCAATCTTTTCTCTGACTCCTACGAATATGAATACACCACATGTAATGAAATCACTGGTGTTTACAAGAGAGTACAGTTCGAGTCCACGGATGTAACAGAGATTAAGAATAAGACGAATAAGGGTATGATGGGCCGTGTTTTCCAGTTCACCATTCCTACCAGAAATACATATCCAATTATTTTTACCAACCCCCAGGCGCCTGCCATTGAGAGACGTTTCGAACAGCTTCATCTGGTAAAAACAGGAAGAACGGAACTGGATAAGAGATTTAAGACGTATTGTTTCGATGAAGAAGAGTTGAAGAGACTCATGAGTTCATCCTTTGAATATAAGCTCCTTTCAATTAGTAAGTTGGGGCTTGGCCGCGTTGTGAAAATGAGTTTTTATAATGATCGTATCTGTGTTTATTACTCTACAGATAAGCCAACCTTTGAGGAGTATCTGACTAAGAAACATAAGACAGAGAAAGAAGTGGAAAATGTGGTTAAGACTTTCTCTATTATTGACAAATTAATTGATATTTTGCAGTAGCAAAACTCATTTGCATACTTTACTGGCTCTCATAAATGTGGGAGCCAGTTTTGTTTCATATGTTACGTTTGTTGCTGCTATATTGTGATAGACTACGTCTGGATAAAGTGATTATAAGCATAAATATGCTTGATATAGGAGGCAAATCATGATCGATTTAAACGACGATAAGGTTTATGGAAATGTTCCAAAGAAACCAGATACAAGTAAATTAAAGCCAGATGCAGATGGCATTATTGAATATGTTACAAAGGATATGCTGATTGGTGATATGATCGCATGGTATCCGGATGCATCTATGGTACTTATGAGATGTGGTATGTACTGTATCACATGTCCATCATCCCAGCTGGAGACACTGGAGCAGGCTTGTGCTGTTCACGGTCTTGAGCCAGATGACGTTGCCAAGGTAGTAAATGACTTCCTGACACAGACATTAAAGCAGGATGAGGAATCAGAAAATTAAATTGTGTGATTCGGTAAATTTCACGAAATTTCAAGCAACTTTTTCACGAATGTGATAGTTGTGACAAGGAAATTGAAAGAAATTGCATAAAGTACGTATTAACTGCGAAAATTCAAGGGCTTCGGCGTTTTGCCGGGGCCCTTATTTCGTTGACTGGTCTTTACTTCGAGTGCTATAATCGAGACTGGTTTACTGTGGATTGCTGACTATAGTGTTACTGCCTCACCGGTGACATTTGGCACAATCCATATCCACGTACCCGGGGACGAGAAAGCCGGGACGTTAATTGAAAGGACGGACTAAGTCTATGTACAAGAAAGTTTCCAGCAAACTGAATTTTGTCGACAATGAGAATGAAGTACTTAAGTTCTGGAATGAGAACGAAGTATTCGAAAAGTCAATCGACGACCAGGAAGGACATCCAGATTACACATTCTATGATGGACCTCCAACAGCAAATGGTAAGCCTCATATCGGACACGTACTCACTCGTGTTATTAAGGATATGGTGCCTCGTTACCAGACAATGAAAGGCCACAAGATCATTCGTAAGGGTGGTTGGGATACTCACGGTCTTCCAGTAGAACTTGAAGTTGAAAAACTGATTGGTATCAGTGGTAAGCCTCAGATCGAGAGCTACGGCATTGAACCTTTCATTAAGAAGTGTAAGGAATCAGTTTGGAAGTATAAGGGTATGTGGCAGGAATTCTCCGATAAGGTTGGTTTCTGGGCATATATGGATGATCCGGATTACGATTTAGATGAACATCAGTATGATGGTACTGCTTATGACCGTAAGCCATATGTAACATACCATAATGATTATATTGAGTCTGAGTGGTGGGCACTTAAGACTATGTGGGATCAGGGAAAGCTCTATAAGGGATTTAAGGTTGTACCTTACTGCCCTCGTTGTGGAACACCTCTTTCTTCTCACGAAGTAGCTCAGGGCTACAAGACTATTAAGGATAGAACAGCTATTGTTCGTTTCAAGGTTGCTAATGAAGATGCATATTTCCTTGCATGGACAACAACACCTTGGACACTGCCATCCAATATCGCACTTTGCGTAAACCCTAACGATGAATACGTTAAGGTAAAGGCAGTTGACGGTTATACATATTATATGGCTAAGGCACTTCTTGATAATGTACTTGGCCAGCTTCTTGAAGCAAAGGACAAGGAAGGTAACGCTAAGTTTGAAGCATTTGCTGATGGCAAGGCTTACGAAATCCTTGAAACATATAAGGGTTCAGACCTTGAGTACAAGGAATATGAACCACTTTACGAAGGTGCTAAGGCTATGGCTGATAAGCAGCATAAGAAGGCATTCTTCGTATACTGTGATGACTACGTAACAATGACAGATGGTACAGGTATCGTACATATCGCACCTGCATTCGGTGAAGACGATGCTCGTGTTGGTCGTAAGTATGATGCACCATTTGTACAGATGGTTGATGCGCAGGGCTGCATGAAGCCAGAAGCTGGTAAGTTTGCCGGCATGCGTGCAAAGCCAACCGAAAAGGAAATTGAAGAAGGTGCTGTATCTTGTGATCCAGAAGTTCTTAAGGATCTTTCAGAGAGAAGCATCCTATTTGCAGCACCAGTTGCAGAGCATGATTATCCTCACTGCTGGAGATGTGATACACCACTGATCTACTATGCAAGAGAATCTTGGTTCATCAAGATGACAGATTACTCGGATGAAATGGTAGCTAATAACAATACAGTTAACTGGATTCCAGAAGGTATCGGACATGGACGTTTCGGCGAATGGCTGAAGAATGTTCAGGACTGGGGTATTTCTCGTGACCGTTACTGGGGAACTCCACTGAACGTTTGGGAATGTCCGGATTGTGGTAAGAGACATGCAATCGGTTCTATCCAGGAAATGCTGGATCTTGCAACAGATGAGACAAAGGCGCTTCTTGCATCTAACCCAGAGAAGTTCTCTTCAAATCCTAAGCGTGATGTCATCGAATTACACCGTCCATATGTTGATATGGTTAAGATTAAGTGTGATGACTGTGGTCATGATATGCAGAGAGTACAGGAAGTAATCGACTGCTGGTTCGACTCTGGTGCAATGCCATTTGCACAGTGGCATTATCCATTTGAAAATAAGGATCAGTTCGAAACTCACTTCCCAGCTGACTTCATTTCAGAAGCAGTTGACCAGACTCGTGGTTGGTTCTACTCACTGATGGCTGAATCAACAGTTCTTTTCCATAAGGCACCTTTTAAGAACGTTATCGTACTTGGTCACGTGCAGGATGCAAATGGACAGAAGATGTCTAAGTCTAAGGGTAACGCAGTTGATCCTATGGATGCTCTGAATAAGTATGGTGCTGACGCAATCCGTTGGTACTTCTATACAAATTCACAGCCATGGCTGCCAAATAAGTTCCATGAGAAGGCAGTTACAGAAGGACAGAGAAAGTTCCTTGGAACACTTTGGAATACATATGCATTCTATGTACTTTATGCAGATATCGATAACTTCGATCCTACGCAGCACACACTGGAATATGACAAGCTGTCTGTAATGGACAAGTGGCTCCTTTCTAAGCTGAATACAGCTGTTAAGGAATGTGATGCCAACATGAGCGCATACAAGATTCCAGAATCAGCAGCAGTTCTTTCTGAATTTGTTGATGAGATGAGTAACTGGTATGTACGTCGTTCTCGTGACAGATATTGGGCTAAGGGTATGGAGCAGGATAAGATCAATGCTTACATGACTCTTTATACAGCTCTTGTAACAATTTCAAAGGCAGCAGCTCCAATGATTCCATTCATGACAGAAGCTATCTACCAGAACCTTGTTCGTTCCGTAGATGAAACTGCTCCAATCTCAATCCACCTTTGCTCTTATCCAGAAGTTGAGGATAAGTTCATTGATAAGGATCTTGAGAATGCAATGGATGAAGTTGTAAAGATTGTAGTTCTTGGTCGTGCAGCTCGTAATGCATCTGCAATCAAGAATCGTCAGCCAGTTGCAGCACTCTTCGTAAATGCACCTACTGTACTTGATTCTTACTATGTGGATGTTATTGCAGATGAGTTAAATGCAAAGACTGTTGAATTCAAGGATGATCTTTCTGAATTCTCAAGCTATAGCTTTAAGCCACAGCTGAGAACAGTAGGTCCTAAGTATGGTAAACTTCTCGGCGGCATTAAGACATACCTGTCTGATATTGATGGTGTAGCAGCTAAGAAGGAACTGGATGCAAATGGTAGCATCTCATTTGACGTAAATGGAGAAACAGTTACACTTACAGCAGAAGATCTTCTGATTGAAGCATCTGCGTCTAAGGACTTTGATACACAGCAGGATGGTGCTGTAACGGTAGTACTTGATAAGAGACTTACACCAGAACTGATTGAAGAAGGTTATGTAAGAGAAATTATCTCTAAGGTTCAGTCAATGCGTAAGGAAGCTGATTTCGAAGTTACAGATCGTATTACTGTATACATGACAAATAACGATAAGTTAGCAGAAATCGTAACAAGAAACGCAGATATGATTAAAGCAGCAGTTCTTGCAGATTACATCCAGCTTGGCGAAATGAAGGGCTTCACTAAGGAATGGGACATCAATGGTGAAGAAGTCGTGCTTGGCGTAGCAAGATAGGGAAAGTTCTTTAAATTTCCAATGGATAGAATTGGGACGAACAATTCTGATGGGATGAACACAGAATGAATGGCGGACTAAGTCCTGGAAAAGTGGAACCAGACAGAAAACTAAGATTCATAATGGCCGGTCTGTTTAATCCGGTCTGATCGGCCATTTGAAAATATGAAAATGTATTGCGAGTATAAACTCGTGTGGTAAGTAGTTGGAAAACAGGAGGACACAAATTTGAAGAAGCTTGCTGATTTTGACAAGGAAACATTCAAGAAAGTAGTCGCAGAAAAAGTTAAAACTTTATATCGTAAGCCAATTGAGGAAGCAACACCACAGATGATCTTCCAGGCTGTATCTTATGCAGTTGAAGATGACATCATCGACAGATGGATGGCTACTCATAAGGTTTATCATGACCAGAATGTAAAGAAGGTTTATTACCTTTCCATGGAGTTCTTAATGGGACGTGCCCTTGGTAACAATCTCCTCAACATTGGTTATTATGATGAGGTTAAGGAAGCACTGAAGGAGATGGGATTTGATATTAACTTTATCGAAGATCAGGAAAGAGATCCTGCTCTTGGTAATGGTGGTCTTGGCCGTCTTGCAGCTTGTTTCCTGGATTCTCTGTCAACACTTGGTTACCCAGCATATGGCTGTGGTATCCGTTATAAGTATGGTATGTTCAAGCAGGCAATCAAGGATGGTTACCAGGTAGAACTTCCAGATGAATGGCTGAAGAATGGCTACCCATTTGAAGTAAAGCGCGCTGAATATGCTAAGGAAATCAAGTTCGGTGGTTACGTTCGCGTAGAAAACCAGAATGGTAAGAATGTATTCATACAGGAAGGCTACCAGTCAGTTCGTGCCGTACCTTACGATATGCCAATCATTGGTTATGGCAACAATGTTGTTAACACACTTCGTATCTGGGATGCAGAAGCAATCCAGGAATTCAACCTCAACTCATTTGATAAGGGTGAATACGAAAAGGCTGTTGAACAGCAGAACCTTGCAAAGACAATTACAGAAGTACTTTACCCTAATGATAACCATTACTCAGGTAAGGAACTTCGTCTGAAGCAGCAGTACTTCTTCGTTTCTGCTTCTCTTCAGACAGCAATTGAAAAGTTCAAGGAAAGAAATAAGAAGTTATCTGACCTTCCAAAGAAGGTTGTATTCCAGATGAATGATACACATCCAACACTGACTGTTGCAGAACTTATGCGTATCCTTATGGATGAAAATGGTCTTGAGTGGGATGAGGCTTGGGATATTACAACACATTGCTGTGCATATACCAACCATACAATCATGGCTGAAGCTCTTGAGAAGTGGCCAATTGAGCTGTTCTCACGTCTTCTTCCACGTGTTTACCAGATTGTTGAAGAAATCAACCGTCGTTTTGTAAACCAGATTCAGGAACTTTACCCTGGCAACCAGGACAAGGTTAAGTCTATGGCTATCCTCTATGATGGACAGGTTAAGATGGCTCACCTTGCAATCGCTGGTTCATTCTCTGTAAACGGTGTTGCAGCTCTTCATACAGAAATCCTGAAGAAGAGAGAACTGAAGGACTTCTATGAGATGCGCCCTGATCAGTTCAACAATAAGACAAATGGTGTTACACAGCGTAGATTCGTTGTGCATGCTAACCCACTGCTTACAAACTGGCTTTGCGATAAGATTGGTGATGAATGGATTACTGATATGTCTAAGATTTCAAAGCTTAAGACATTCGTTGATGACAAGAAGTATCAGCAGGAATTCATGAACATTAAGTACCAGAATAAGGTACGTCTTGCTAACTACATCAAGGAACACAATGGTATCGATGTAGATCCTCATTCAATCTTCGATGTACAGGTTAAGCGTCTGCATGAATATAAGAGACAGCTCATGAACATCCTTCATGTAATGTATCTCTACAGCGAACTGAAGGAGAATCCATCCTTCGATATGTACCCAAGAACATTTATCTTCGGTGCTAAGGCTGCTGCAGGCTATAAGAGAGCGAAGCTTACAATTAAGCTTATCAACTCTGTCGCTGATGTAATCAACAACGATAAGTCCATCGATGGCAAGATCAAGGTAGTATTCATTGAAGACTACTGTGTATCTAATAACGAAATCATCATCGCTGCTGCAGATGTTTCTGAACAGATCTCTACAGCATCTCGTGAAGCTTCTGGTACAGGTAACATGAAGTTCATGATGAACGGTGCTCCAACACTTGGAACTATGGATGGTGCTAACGTTGAAATTGTTGAAGAAGTTGGTATCGAAAATGCATTTATCTTCGGTCTTTCAGCTGATGAAGTTATGAAGTATGAAAGAGAAGGTGGATACAATCCTTGGGATGTTTACAACTCAAATGAAAAGGTTCGCCGTGTACTTACTGCTCTTATCAACGGTACATATTCAAAGGATGATCCAGAGCGTTTCAGAGATCTCTACGATGCTCTGACTCAGGAAGATGTTTACTTCATCCTCAAGGACTTCGATTCTTACGTAGAAGCACAGTCTCGCGTTGACCGTGCTTACCGCGATGAAAAGGGCTGGGCTCGTATGGCGATGATGAATACAGCTTGCTCAGGCAAGTTCTCATCAGACCGTACAATCAAGGAATATGCTAAGGATATCTGGAAACTTAAGAAGGTTACAGTTACACTTGATGAATAATTAGATATAAGTAATTAGTATTTTGGGACGGCATCTGTTTTCAGATGCCGTCTTTTTTAGGTTTGCGCGCCATGGGCGCGCTCTAACGGGTGAAAGTCCCGAACACGCCCAGATAGTGGGAAGTGTATAGCTGAACAGCAAGGGTGTCCATCGTGAGGTGGAATCTGAAGGAAGCTGTAAG
>OMVA01000014.1 GCA_900314445.1 uncultured Lachnospiraceae bacterium
GCGCTGGTGTTACTGGCTGCACTGGTGTTACTGGCTGCGCTGGTGTTACTGGCTGTGCAGCTGCCACTGGCATTGGAGTACCACACTTCTGACAAAATTTTGAGCCCTCTGGAACATCTGCTCCACAATTTGGACATAACATAAAATTCATACCCCCGTTGAATGATCTATAAGTCGTGTTTTCCCGTATAAACACGGGAAATGTGTACTTTTTCATTATACAAAAAATAAGAGTCATGTCAAAATGTTTCCTTTGACATGACTACTTGGTTTACATTCTATCTAATTAAATATCATATTCCATAACTTTTGCATTCTCCAGGAAGAAATCGAAAAATTCGCGATTGTCTTCACTATTGAAGTAGGAATGAATTACACGACATACACCGCCGTGACTGATAATCATAATATTTTGATCCTGGTATTTGAATTTCACTTCATCAAGAAAGTTATAAATTCGCTGAACGACACGAAGTAAAGATTCACCATTTGGATACTGATAAGCAAATTGCTCAAACTGATGCTGGAATCCTGGAGTTGCTTCCGGTGTTCCATCTGTATCACCAAAGTCACGCTCAAAAAGTCTGTCATCAAAAATCACATCAGCTCCCACTGCACGGCCAACAATTACTGCTGTATCTCTAGCTCTCTTTGCGGGAGAGGCAATAATTTTATCAACGCTGTATGGCTTCATAATTTCAGCCAGTTCATGCGCCTGCATAATGCCACGCTTTGTCAGTGGAACGTCTGCACGACCACAGATTCTTTTTTCGAGATTATATTGTGTTTGCCCATGACGAGCCACATATAATTTCATAGCTACCCCTTTACAAATGGAATGCTCGTGAATTGGAAATATCCGTACCAATTTGTCCTTCTACATACGTTAGAAAACAAATTGCTTAACACTGCTTTCTATTTATATAACGAATTGCTCCACTCACTTCGTTCGTTTTCGCAATTCTGAAATATTCGCATTCTCGAAAATTTCATACGAAATTTTCTTCATGCTCATATTTCTTAATGTAGCAAGGCCAAGCGCCCCTCTGTGCAAGCACAGGGGCGTTTGGCTTTGCTACATTTTATATAACTAAAAAAGGCCAAAAACCTTGTATTCACAAAGTCCTCAGCCCTCCTGGAGTGGGCCGCCGGGGGCTCGAACCCCGCACACCCTGATTAAGAGTCAGGTGCTCTACCAAATGAGCTAGCGGCCCGAAAATCTGTTTGATTTCCGTGTACCTGTCTTTCAAGTACTCGTGTAGTATATGCGAATTCCTAATATAATGCAACCACTTTTTCCAAAAAAGTGTCAACTTTGTGACATTGAACAAATTTCAATGCTTCTTTTATGCATATTTACTAATAAAGTGCCCTATTTTATACCGTTTGCCGATATTTATGTTCCGATTATTGCCCTCAATCAATCGTCTATATAGGTAAAATATACGTATTTTTAATATTTTTTGCAAATATTTGACATTATTTTGATAATGAAATTTCACGAATACTCAAAATTTTATCATTTTTGCGATTGTGCCTAAGAGAACCTTGTAGTTTTTCCTTTTATAATTTTCCTTCTATTATTTATGAAACTGAAAAATGACATTCCATTTGCAAAGAATGTCATTTCCTAATTATTCGATTGATTCAATAATCATAGCTCTTACCAGACCTGGAATTACATATTCTCTTTTTCCAGCTCCGATACCTGTTTTTAAAATATGGAATCGTTCTGGAAGATTTTCCTTGGTCTTTACCGCAGCAGCAAATGCCGCTCCTGTTGGTGTGACAAATTCTCCCTTTCGATCTGATACCGCAAGAGGAAGATTTTCAAATTCTGCGATTTTCACAACCGCAGGAACTGGTACTGGAATTACACCGTGCTGACAACGTACGGTTCCCGTTCCATCCACCACCTTTGTAATAATTGTATCTTCAATTCCATTTGCACGCACAATGCTGTCATAACATACAGCAGCAGATAATACGTCCACTATGGAATCCAGTGCCCCTACTTCATGGAACTGCACTTCATTAATATCCTTGCCATGCACAAAGGCTTCTGCCTTGGCAACCGCTGTGAAGATTTTCAGCGCTGTGGCTCTGGCAGACTCTGTCATTTCAGCTTTGGCAATGATTTCCTGAATATCTTTAAAAGAGCGATGATGATGTGTATGAATATGGCCCCCATCTTCTCCCTCATGAAAATGCATATGACCCTGTGTATGTCCTTCGTCGCGTCCATGCATTTCTGCATGCATATGACCTTCTGCATGCATATGTCCATCATGAGAAGCCGTCACGTTGGCAGGCATATGCTCATGACCATACAAATAATTCATATCATGATCCGGATTCTTTGTATCCAGAATCACGTCAAAATCGCAGGCGCCGATGCCCGACTTTTCAACGTGACTAATTTTTGTTGTGAATCCACCCAGCTTCATGGCACGAATAGAATCAAGCATTCGATTCAGTTCCTGCTGATCCGCTCCCAGATCAAGCAGAGATGCAACAGCCATGTCGCCGCTGATTCCTGTATTGCATTCTAAATATAAAGATTTTGACATATTAACTCCAATTAAAAGCGCATCCCATTTGCATGCAAATGAGATGTGCGCCCACAATTTATTACTACTTAAATTACTTATTTCTAGCGTAAACTAGTCTACTTGTTTGCAGACTTGCTATTTCTCGCCTTCATTTCTTCAAACATATTTTTATCTACATAGATGCCTGCCTGTGGATGGTCGCCCACATTAATAGCACAGTCAAAGATTTCAATCATGCCGTCAATATTCTGCACCATGCCGCTCCAGGTCTTGTCAAAGTTCTCGTAAAGAGTATTCCAGTCTGTATAAAGTCTGACTGCATCTCTATCCTGCTTGCCCTTCATGGTTGCAATTTTGAATTTAGAATCTGCCTTTACTTCTGTCTTACCTGTCGCAGGATCCACTGACTCTTTCAGAGCATTCTTTGTTTCTTCATCTGTCTTCATAGGAATCAGGAATCTTGCCTTAGGCAGTTCACGTTCCATAAAGCGGCAGTAAAGGTTGAAAATAATCTTTTGATCTTCTGTTTCTGGCTTGCCCAACTGGCCCAGAAGAAGCATCCATCTAACTAAATCTGGATTGGTAACCGGGATATCCACTGGACGCATTCCCTCTGTACTTGGCTTCTGTACAAGGAATTCCTTAACTACAGCAACCTGATTTGTGCAAACCTGAACGCCCTCTGCACCATAAATATAGAAGGCAGTACCAAAGAAGTTAAAGATACCCTTCTTGTCCTCACCATTATCAATACGACGAGTTTCAAAATGATCATTATTATATGCTTTTCCAAGAATTGGCTGATAGCACTCTGTGTAAACCAGAATTTCTGGTGGTGCAGCCATGTAGTCCTTCTCTCTCTTTACAGTCTGAGAGAAAAGATATGGCTTTCCTGTTGCCTTGCTATACACACAATAAATGTGATCTGCTTCCAGAAGCTTCTTTGCTTCCATTCCTGCAAACTTCTGAATGTTTGCACGAAGACCTGCTACCTCTTCCTGATTTGCTGGCTTCTTAACACGGAAATGATACTGCTGATAGATTGCCCAACTCTCAGCCAGATCCGTAACTGTCATGCGTTCAAACTCTTCATCTGAAATCTTCATATCATTACGAATTACATAGTAGTCCTGAAGAGCATCCAGATAAGCATTGTGAATATCCTTAGTCATGGCCTCATGAGAGAACATAACTGTACCCACACGGAAAGGAATCTTCATACCATCTGCAACACGAATCGTCACGAAAGTATCCTTAGCCTTATCAACCGTTACGTTCTTTGGCGAATCTCCTTCATATTCAATGACCTTCAGTTCCTCAACGATGGAGATTGTGACACTCTTCTCCCCATCCACGCCAGGATTTGTAATATAAAGAGCAGAACCCTTTTCGATTTCTCCCTTCACATTTCCCAGCACCACAAGATCATCGCTGTCCTCAACCTTGAAAAGCTTCTGTACACCAACTGTAAATGGAGGTGGATTCTTACTCTTCTTTTCCTCATCTGCACTTGCAGTATTCTCTGCAGGCTGCTTGTCAGCTACTTCCTGCTGTCCTGCCTTGGCACTAGCCTTATCGCCTGCCTTGGCAGCAGCCTTGTCGCCAGCCACTTCAGAGCCAGCAACAGCATCTGTTTCAGCCTCTGCCTTCAGATTTTCTGTAGTGCGCTCGCCTTCCTGGTTTTTCTTATCCTGTTCAAAAATCTCATCGATTTTATTTTTCTTGCGTCCAAATAAGCCCATAACTTCTCCTTCATTTTGCTCTAAACCTAGAGCATATTGTTCTAACTCCCTGCAAATGAACTGCGCGTAAATCTCATTTGCAAAAAGAATTTAGTCCTTCTTTCCTACAGCCAGGCGATTGATCTGTGTTGCCACATAGCCCGCTCCATAGCCGTTGTCGATATTCACCACGGTAATTCCATTTGCACAGGAATTGATCATAGTAAGCAGGGCTGAGATTCCGCCCATGTTGGCACCATAGCCAACAGATGTTGGTACAGCAATTACTGGATTGGATACCAGTCCGCCAAGAACAGAGGCAAGAGCTCCCTCCATGCCGGCAACTGCAATGACGCAGTTGGCCCTGGCAATCTGCTCCTGCTTGGACAGGATTCTGTGAATGCCACTAACACCAACGTCGTAAATACGGTCCACCTTTGCGCCGAAAAACTCAGCTGTCTCCGCTGCCTCTTCCGCCACAGGAATGTCCGCCGTACCACCAGAACAAACAGCAATCAGACCCTTGCCCTCTTCCTGATAATTTCTGTGGTTCACTTTCAAAATCTTAGAAACCGGATTGTATTGAATATCAGGGATTGCCTCCCTAACTTTCTCGTACTGATCCTGACTGGCACGCGTACCAAAAACCCGGTCATCATGTTCTAAAATCTTCTTATAAATTTCAATCAGATATGCGTCAGGTTTCCCCTGACAAAATACAACCTCTGGAAAGCCCGTTCGCTTTTCGCGATCCGTATCCAGCTTGGCAAATTGCATTTCCTGGTACTGGTTCATGCCCTCACCTCGATTATTTGCTTCCTGCTTTGCGACGAAGTTCCTCTGCCTTTGCAAGGATATTATCCATCTCTGTCTTTGTATCAATGGAAGCATTCATGCTACCGCTGCGGAAGCCTTCCAGATCCATTGTCACATAGGTAAATCCGTAATTTTTGAATTCCTTAATAATTGTATCACGAGCGTCCAAAACTTTCTGCAATTCTGCTACTGGCACTTCAATTCTTGCCATAGACTCGCCATGAATACGTACACGAAGCTGTGTAAAGCCAAGGTCCATCAGAAGCTGCTCTGCCTGATCCACCATAGAAAGTTTTGGAACTGTAATTTCCTCCCCATAAACAAAACGAGAAGAGAGGCAGGCAAAGCTCTGCTTCTTCCAGGTTGGAAGGCCAAGGAACTGCGAGATATCACGGATATCCTGCTTGTTCAGGCCAGCATCACGAAGTGGGCTCTTTACGCCCAGCTCTGCTGTGGCCATAAGACCTGGACGATAGTCTCCCAGATCATCCATATTAGAACCTTCTACAACTTCTGCCATACCCTTTTCCTTAGCAAAGGCAAGGAACTTGGAGAAAAGCTCATGCTTGCAAAGATAGCAGCGATTCTTTGGATTATGTGAAAAGCCTTCTACCTCTAATTCGTGAGTCTCCAGTTCAAACTGCTGAATGCCTTCCTTCTTACAGAATTCATCCGCTTCATTTCTTTCACGCTCTGGAAAAGTAACACTCTTTCCTGTAAGCGCAATACATTTGCCACCTAATACATCATGAGCCACCTTGAGCAGAAGGGTTGAGTCCACGCCACTGGAAAAGGCAACTGCAACACTTCCGTAGCCTCTTAAAATATTCTGCAGTTTTTCATATTTCTTCTGTAATTCTTCTCTCATATTCATTTTCTTTTCTGTCCTTCAAGCCAGTTTTATCTATATTATTCTTCCACCAGCCTATGATCTTTATTCATTCTGACTTTGATATCTGCCACTTTATCGGTGAAGTGATGGTCATGAGCAGCCAGAATAATTAAGCGATCCGGTGACTTGATCATATCGATGTGATGAGTAATCCAATGCTGGGTATCCTCATCCAGACCATTTAGCGGTTCATCTAAAATGAAAACATCAGGTTCCATGGCAAGGATTGATGCCAAAGCAACTCTCTTCTTTTCTCCACCACTTAAATTGAAGGGTGCTCTCTCTCGAAGATGATCCAGGCGAAGCATATGAATATACTTCTCTGCTCTCTCCCTACACTCTTCCTCAGGTAGTCCCATATTCACAAGTCCAAAAAGAATTTCATCCTCCACAGAACTTGTAAATAACTGAATTTCACTATTTTGAAATAGGAAACCCTGTTTCTGATGAAAGCTAGTAGCGAACTCTCTCCTTTTCATTTTTTTCTCTGTGATTTCTTCCCCATCGAAAATAAACTGTCCTTTGTCTGGAAAGGAAAGTCCAGTCATAATGCGGAATAGAGAGGATTTACCACAGCCATTCGGTCCCTCTATACAATATGTTTTTCCTCTCTCGAAGGAGTAGGAAAAATCCTTTACTGCAGGAAACTCTCCATAGGAAAAGGATACATTTTTAAATTCCATTCGTGCCATATTTTTTCCTCAACTACATTGCTCTTTCCAAATAAATATAAATCAATAAAACCAAAACGAAAGCGAAAAGATAAAGTAAATCCATCCAGTTGAATTTATGCTTTTTCAAAGTTTTATATTCACCAGAAAAGCCTCTAACCACCATGGCCTCTGACGACTCTCTGGACATTCTTTCAGAAATCAAATAGGTTGTACCAAGAATTCCTCCTGTAGGTGCCTTCTTCCAATTTGGATTCTTCTTTCCACAGGTTCTTAATTCTACTGCTTCCACAATGGCATTGGATACTCTTCCAAGAATAACCAGAAAATGCACCGTCATATCAATCGTAAGAATAAATATTTGTGGCAAACGCAGGTCCTGCAAAGCATGAGTCAAATCTTTCCAGGCCACGCTTGCATTCAGTTCTGACAAAGTCAGCACCGAGCAAATGACCTTGCCAGTGACTACGATTAACGATCTTGGATTTCCCAGGAATACAGCCGGTAACATGATGATTGCTGTTAAAAGAGATGCTGGAACAAGTCTCATAACTACCATTTTAATCGTCTCTGGTTTCAACATTGCCAGCCTGATCACCAGTCCCGCAAATACAACTATTACAAAAGCAGCATTCTTGGACAGACTGATTAAGATAATCAGAAATAATACAAAAAGAAGGCGAAGTGCAGGCAGTATGACCCACTTCCCCTTCTCGATTTTACTCATTTCTGTATCATTTTTTAGAAGCAGGCTAATAGTCTTCATGATTTTTGTGCCTGCAGGTGAATTCTTCATGAACTCCTGTCCTCAATTTCTTCTCTGCTCGTTATTATCCATCTATTTCTTTATCCAGGATTTGTTCTATTTATCAAATTTATATTTCAATTTATTCTTCTACTCTCTTTTTGTGAGTAAGAGAAATTAATTTGAAAATTACTACTGTCAGAGCAACACCAATAATTGCAGAAAGAATGTATGCCGCAATATCAGGAAGTCCTGCCATAGAATAATCTGGAATCATTGCCTCGAAATTAATACCTTCTGTCATTCCCTTAGGAGTAAATCCAGCACCAGTTGCTGCAATTTCATCTGCTCCCCATTCTCCCCAGGCTGTTCCTTCCGCAAGAAGTCCCAGTGGTGTAAGAATCATGAGAACCAGTAAGAGAATCCAAGAAAAATCTTTCTTTTCTTTTACGGAGTCATCGCCAATCTCCTTTGCACTTCTGGAAAAATCCTTTTCCAGATAGAACTTTTGATTCGATGCTTTTTTCAAGAAAGAATACACAAGCACTGTATATATTACTTCTGCAAGTCCTGCCACTGTAAGGTGGGCAATCATCATTGCTGGAATGGACACATTGAGTCCATATGGACAATACATGGCCTGACCAGCCGCATCCTTAAACAGATATGGCTGAACGCCAAACTCAATTGCTGCCATAAGGGAAGCAGCATTAATTCCAAAGTAGGATCCAATAGCAACGCTTACAATGTCGCCTGCTTTAAATTTCAAAAGTTTTCTAACTAGTTTGCTTATATAGTAACCCACAAATGGCATTACAAAAGCCATATTGAAACAGTTTGCACCGAAGGCAAGGATTCCTCCGTCGCCAAAAATCAGTGCCTGCAAGAGCAGAGCAACCGTAACTGCAAGACAAGCTGCGTGTGGTCCAAGCGTGGCAGCAATTAATGTTCCTCCTACCGCATGGCCAGTTGTGCCACCTGGAATAGGGATGTTGAACATCATTCCGATGAAGGAATATGCGCCGCCAATTCCAATTTTAGATACGGACTCCTGGGTCATCTGCTTTCTAACTTTATGTATAGATACACCCCAAACAGGTACCATGATTGCTGTCATAAGAGCTGCTGTCTGTGGGCTTAAATAATTATCTGGGATATGCATGTTACTTACCTTCCTTATTGTAATTTAGGAGTATTTTTTTCAAAAAATTACTCTCTCCTATTTATTCCCATATATGCAAAAGAAGGTATACGAAAAAAAGCCTTTCGTATACCCTCAAATATACATATTTAGCGCACTTCAGTACACTTACTGGATTTCAATCCACGTCAATTAAAACATATGGAATCCGTCTGTGTCAAATATCTACAGACACCCAATTCCATTGGGTTTTCTCCATCCATATTTAAATTATGATTAGCACTTTGGACCAATTCAGTAGATCATCCTCAAACTGAAAAATTTATTCTCCTAAATATATCTTTATCTGTGCCACCGCCTGTTTCACAAGTTCTGCAACTGAATAGTCACCAACACCAGTAATATATGTTCCACATTTATTCATTGGTATCAAAACCTTGTGAGCATCGCTTGAACCAACGGCTTCTGCCATTTTGGGTGTAATTTCCCCCATCATAGCATCTGCCAGTATAATCCCAATAGGACCTGCAATTACTTTGGCTTTTCTTGCAGATACGACAATAGCATTTTCTCCTGTTGCTGCCTTTGAAGCACCTGCTTTTTTCATAGCAGCTGTGGCAGCACTATTGGTTCCAATGGCTGCTACTTCCAATTCTGGCATTTCTTTTTTTATTTCTGCGATAAGCATTTTTCCAAGGCCCCCGCCCTGGGCATCAATTACAAGTAATTCCATAGATTTTCCCTTAACCTATATTTTTACAAGTTCTATTTTACAGGAATACCGTTTACTACCAGGCCTTCCTGTAACTGAATAACAAGACACTTCTTACCATCAACCATTCTTGTTTCCACAAGATCTGTACGGTCTGAATTGATTCTGACAACTACATCCGCTGTCTTCATTTCAAATTTCTTTGAAGGAATTAAATTTTCTGCGAAAATTCTCTTATCATCATATGCGTCCTGGAATTCATGTGGCTCACCATTTTGCTCTTCACTTGAAGCAGTTTCATTAACTTCTGCTTCCTGAACTCCCTGATCATCTAATACAAATGGAGCATCTTCTTCTGCTTCCTTAGCAGCTTTTTCTTTTTCCTTCTTCTGCTTTGGATCATCATCATCGATAATTTCACCAGTAGTAAGGTCTACTTTCTTACCAAAGTGCACTTCAAACTTATGATCAAATGACTTAAGTCTTTCTTCAGAAACACCTGATCTTTCCAGGATGCCCTTTACATCTTCTTTTCCAATGGTTACAGCACCATCGTTTATTTCTTCATCCTGCTTTAATTCCTGCTTCTTTTTCTTTACAAAGTCAGTCATTTCATTCTGCAAAGAGCGAACTGTTTCAAAGTCAGCTTCATCACCAAGTACATCCGATACAAGTCCCTGAAATGACTGAGTCTGCTTCTTTGCTGGCATAAGAATTCCACACTGCAGTAACTGGTCCATCATCTTTCTCTGGGTCTGATCAGCCTTCTTACTATAGTAGAGAATTCTGGAATCATCTGTTTCTCTATCTGTAAATGCAGGATAAAGGAAACCATCTTCTGGAAGATCTACGGTAAAGAATCTCTGAATTGTATGGAAGGAAGTTTTTTCCTCATCATAACCCAGTCCTGGTTCTGTCAATTTTACCGGACAGATGGTACAAAGAATGTAGTCGTAGAATTCAGAAGTTTCATCCATCTTAAGACCATCCGTTGTCTTACCTGGAACATCGTAAGTCTGCGCTACAAGTAAAATCAGATAATTACTTGGAGTTTCATAGGTATTAATTACCTGATCATAGAAAAGGTTCAGAGTTTCTTCATCTTTTAACTGTGTCTTACGTACAGCATTCAGAAGGCGCTTTCCGTCACCTTCCTCTTTGAATTCCATATCAAGCAGGTTCTTACCTACTGTACCTGATAAGGACTTTCTAAAAATTTCAAGATACTTATAAATTTCTTCTGAAGGGAGATCTAAAAATACTTCGTTAAATGTACTTACCTTTTCCTTATTGCCATTAACATAGCAACCAGCAAGTCTTGTAACATCACAGTCATCAATACTTTTAAAAAGTCCCTTAATTTCGTTAATTTCTTTTCTTTGCATTTCTATTCCTCAAATCTAATACAATGTAAACTTCGGTCATTCATCCCAACTATGTGCAATCCTTTTGCACAAATGAAAAAGAAAGGAAACACGAAAAACGTGTTTCCTTGCATGTACGAGAGGAGATTCGAACTCCCGACCTTCCGCTTAGGAGGCGGACGCTCTATCCAGCTGAGCTACTCATACAAATATATAAACGAAATTGCATTGCGAGTATATGTTATCTTAATTTTCTAGTCAAGAATATATCCTTGTAGCCAGATTGTTCCTTTAAAGCGGCGACCCCTTTCTGGCATACCCTGCAAGTCTTTTTCATGGATTGCAATAGGAAGATCCAGTTCGCCACAAAGGACACGAAGAATATAATAGTATTCATTCGTAAATTTGTTTTTGCATACTTTTACAGATTCAATGTCACCAATGATTTCATATACTTCCGAATCAATTCCTATTGGAAGTAAAGACTGATCAACAATGGTCAGTATATCATCATATGGAAGACGATTGTGAATTTCTGCATTCAACTTCATATCGCTCTCCACAAGTTTTTCTACTGCCCTTGTGTTTCCCATTACTGTTTGTTCATGAAGCTTTCGATTTGTTACCTGGCGATGTTTCTCAACAGATTTGGAATATTCAGAACGATAAAGTGGCATCAAAACCATACCGGATGTACTAAGAGCACTCAGCCTTACAGCATTCAGGCCTTCTACACTAACCGCACCTTTCTTAATACTCTCTCGATATAATTCTTTTGAGCTTGTTAATTTTTTACGAACATTTAAAATGTTCTGCAAGTAAAAGATAACGGAATAATCAGATAAATCAAGCACACCAATATAGGCTTCATCCTGAATATGGTGCTGGACAAATATTTCCTGACGAAATGGAGGTATAGAATAATCCATTACATAAGGAAAATAATGTTCTACAGATATTCTTGGAGACGCAATCATATCACCGGTGTCTTCATCTACTTCCTGCTCGGCAAGCAAAGAAACGCCAACTGTATATCCTTCATCACTGGCTAATTCTTCACCTGTATGAACAGCGAAATCTTTTGATATCTGTAGCAATTGCGTGCCGGGAATTAATTCCATTCCCTGCACGACATCGCTATTTTTTACTATTTCATGTAAAGCATATTTAAATCCGCTATAGCTTTCAATTTTGCTAAAGCCAATAGCACGAAGATATTGATGCATCAGCTTCTCCTTCAACTTCAAACATAATCTTATTATTCGTAATTCAACGAATTCGTATTATGCGAAATCTTTGCAAAATCAAATCCCTTAGCCAAGATGCAAATACTATTTTGTAGGAATAAGTTTTTCCTTACCTCCCATGTATGGCTGAAGAACCTTTGGGATATTGATTGAACCATCTGCATTCAGGTTGTTCTCAAGGAATGCAATCAACATACGAGGAGGAGCAACTACTGTGTTGTTCAAAGTATTTGCAAGGTACTTATTACCATCTTTGCCCTTAACACGAATCTTAAGACGTCTAGCCTGAGCATCACCAAGGTTAGAACATGAACCAACTTCGAAATACTTCTTCTGACGAGGAGACCAAGCTTCTACATCACAAGACTTAACCTTAAGGTCAGCAAGGTCACCAGAGCAGCACTCTAAAGTACGTACTGGAATATCAAGGCTGCGGAAGAGTTCAACTGTGTAGCTCCACATCTTATTATAATAATCCATTGCTTCTTCAGGCTTACATACAACAATCATTTCCTGTTTTTCGAACTGGTGAATTCTATAAAGACCACGCTCTTCAATACCATGAGCACCCTTTTCCTTACGGAAGCATGGTGAGTAGCTTGTAAGAGTAAGTGGAAGCTGAGATTCATCAAGCATCTGGTCCTTAAAACGACCGATCATTGAATGCTCAGAAGTACCGATGAGGAAAAGGTCTTCTCCTTCAATCTTGTACATCATAGCGTCCATTTCATCAAATGACATAACGCCTGTAACTACATCAGAACGAATCATGAAAGGAGGAATTACATATGTGAATCCCTTATCGATCATGAAATCACGACCATAAGTTGTAACTGCTGAATGAAGTCTTGCGATATCACCAACAAGATAGTAGAAACCATTACCAGCTACACGACGAGCTGCATCCAGATCCAGTCCTTCAAAACGATCAATAATATCTGTGTGATATGGAATTTCAAAATCAGGAACTACAGGTTCACCGAACTTTTCAATTTCAACATTTTCAGAATCGTCCTTACCAATAGGAACGGAAGGATCAATGATATTAGGAATAACAAGCATGATTTCACGAACCTTCTCATCAAGTTCTGGCTGCTTATCTTCTAATTCCTTAAGGCGAGCTGCTTCCTTTGCAACTTCCTTCTTTACTTCTTCAGCTTCTTCCTTTTTACCCTGTGCCATTAACGCACCAATCTGCTTAGAAATTTGATTCTTATTTGCACGAATAGCATCAGCCTCGGACTGATTTGCACGTCTTTCTTCATCTAACTTGATAACTTCATCAACAAGTGGAAGTTTCTTGTCCTGGAATTTATTTTTGATGTTCTGTTTTACAACATCTGGATTTTCTCTCAAAAACTTAATGTCTAACATAATTTCCTCCTCAAGAATAAATATTATGTAAACCATATTATTATATGGTAAATAACCTTTTAATTTAAATTATACGCAATCAGAATAAATCTTCATTGATTTCCGTGTCTGCGATCTGAGTACGAATAGGTCTTGCATTCCTTTCTGCCTTAACTGCTTTACTTTTATTCAGTGAAGGTTTCGCCTTGGTAAGACTTTTGGAAGGATTAACTTCTTTGTCTGGATTAGTATTTTTCTTTTTTGAAACAGACTTAGTCTTTTCTGTATCTGTATCATCAGCATTATCATAGTTTCTTTGCATTGCAATGGATATTGCATCCTGCTCTTCTCTTGTTAAAGCCTTATCGCTATGTCCACCAGCAATCTGCTTTGAAAATACAAAGCAACCATTTTTCGTGTACATAGAATTAATTACTATTCCATCATTATGCTCATTTAAAAGTGCAAAAGCAAAGCTTTGTTCACCACTAAGATTATCAAATGAATTATATGGAACATATCCTATACGATCATAGGAATTATCAAGATGGCCTTTAAACTTTACATGTTCACGGCGCATTCTTTTTGTCATTGCTTTTACTTTATCCATTTCCTGGAATCTCATTAATATAGTAGATTCAAGATCACGTCCACTCTTACCATGAGTTACGGCATAATATCTTCTACTAATATCAACTAACTTATGAACTGTAAAAACAAGAACAACGGATATAACAACAATAAGAGCAAGTAAAATAGATAATGCAAATTCAAGGGAAATACCGAAGACTTTAGTAGCTATCATCATAATATCACCTGCTTTATATTAATTTTTCAAATACATATTACTGAAGGTTATTATTTTGAATCATATGAATGATTCTTTCCAGGTCATCGGCTGATGAATAAGAAATTTCTATCTTACCCTTCTTACCATTTGACGACTTAATCATAACTTTCGTACCAAGAACACTCTTTAAATTTTCTGTATACTGATCAAGAATTGCCTGAATTGCTTCATTCTTGTTCTCGGTAGGTTTAGATTTTTCTTTTGATGATGAAGCCATGATTGATTGGACATTTTTAACTAAATCTTCAGTTTCACGTACAGACAAACCTTCGTCAAAAATT
Organism: uncultured Lachnospiraceae bacterium; assembly: GCA_900314445.1. GTDB lineage: Bacteria > Bacillota > Clostridia > Lachnospirales > Lachnospiraceae > Eubacterium_Q. The sequence goes on from OMVA01000014.1 coordinate 14,346, forward strand.
TCAGTAGCACACTGTTTCTGAACATCGGGATCAGTAATTGTGACTAAACACCTTGCATGTCCTGAGGAAATCATTCCGTCGATTAACATCTGCTTAACTTCATCTGTTAATTTAAGAAGTCTCATAGAGTTAGTGACTGCAGATCTAGACTTAGAAACTCTATCTGCAACCTGGTCCTGAGTCATATGATATTCATCAATAAGTGTCTGATATGCAAGTGCTTCTTCAATTGGATTCAGATCTTCTCTCTGAATATTTTCGATAAGAGCAACTTCCATTCTCTGCTGGTCAGTATATTCTCGAATTACAACTGGAACTTTTCTTACACCAGCAATTCTCGCAGCTCTCCAACGACGTTCACCAGCAATAATTTCATAGTGAGTATCCTTTTTAGTAACAACAATAGGTTCAATTAATCCATACTGTTTAATTGAATCTGCTAATTCCTGAAGAGCATCCTCATTGAATTCCTTACGAGGCTGTCCCTTATTAGGCTCAATGTCATCGATACTCAATTCCTGAACAGACGGAACCTCTTTAACAACTTCTTTAATTACTTCCTTTATAATAGGTTTGTTTTCCTTAGAAGTTTTAACAGCAGTTGTCTTTGATGTGGTCTTTCTACTTGTAGATTTAGCCTGTTCTTCAGTTTTAACAGTGTTAGAACCGAACATTTCATTAAGGCCTCTACCAAGTCCTTTCTTTGCCATATTCCTCTCCTAAATTATTTATTTCCTATATTAATACAATCATGTGAATTACTGGAAAAGTTTATTTTTAATAACTTCATCCGCTAAATCACTGTATGCTTTAGCACCAGCTGAATTACGATCATATATATTGATTGGCAATCCATAACTTGGAGCTTCCGCTAATCGAACATTACGAGGAACTACAGTATCATAGATAAGTTCATCGAGATTTGCACGTACATTTTGAACAACTTCCTGAGAAAGATTTGTTCTACTATCATACATCGTAAATACAACGCCTTCGATATCCAAATGTTTGTTCAGTGACTTCTTAATCAGATTAATTGTATAAATCAACTGAGTCAGACCATCTAATGCGTAAAATTCACATTGAATAGGTACAATAACTGTATCAGCTGCAGTCATTGAATTAATTGTGAGCATTCCTAATGCTGGTGGGCAATCAATAATAATAAAGTCAAACTTTTTCTTAATATTTTTTATTATTTTTTTAAGAATATACTGTTTATCTTCCTGTTCCATTAATTCAACTTCAATACCAGCAAGATTCATACTTGCAGGAACAAGACTTAAATTAGAGAACACATTAAGGATTTCTGCCTGACCAATATTACATTCACCAATTAATACATTATAAATAGAGTATTCTAAGTTATTCTTATCTACTCCAAGTCCGCTGGTCATATTTCCCTGTGGATCCATATCGATTGTGAGGACTTTTTTCCCTTTATCAGCCAGTGCTGCCGCAAGGTTAATTGATGTAGTTGTCTTACCAACTCCACCTTTTTGATTTGCTATTGCAATAATTCTTCCCATAAATCATCCTCTTATCTGTTACTTAACCAAATGTGCTCCAATTATAACACTTTTCATATAGTGATTCTATTATAAGTTCATGCATATTTAATTAATGTTTCACGTGAAACATTATTTCATTTGTAATATATTTTACTATTATAAAGCATTTTTATCTGTATTT
>OMVA01000048.1 GCA_900314445.1 uncultured Lachnospiraceae bacterium
AATGATTTCTCTTTCCTCCAGAGGAATGTAGTTTTCGTCGGTGGCTACTGACATGTAGGCAGGACGAATGATTTTATTTGTGCATGTGAGTTCCTCAATGCGGTGAGCAGACCAACCAGCAATTCGCGCGATGGCGAAGAGTGGAGTGAAGAGTTCATCTGGAATGTTCAGCATGTTATAAGCAAATCCACTGTAGAAATCGATGTTTGTACATACAGGCTTGTACATCTTACGGTGTTCCTTCATCAGTTCTGGTGCCAGGCGAGCTACAGCAGTGTAAAGATGTGCTTCCTTGTCACGACCCTTCTTTTCAGCCAAATCCAAAGTGTATTTCTTTAAGAGCTCTGCACGAGGATCGGAGATTGTGTAAACCGCATGGCCGATACCGTAAATCAGGCCGGACTTGTCAAAGGCTTCTCGGTCCAGAATCTTAGTGAGATATGCTGCAATCTCATCATCATCTTCCCAATCTTTAATGTTCTCTTTAATGGAATCAAACATTTTACGAACTTTGATGTTGGCACCACCGTGCTTTGCACCCTTGAGGGAACAAAGAGATGCAGCAACAGAAGAGTAGGTATCTGTTCCAGAAGAAGTAACTACGTGAGTTGTAAATGTGGAATTATTACCGCCACCATGCTCGGCGTGAAGAACAAGTGCCAAATCCAGAAGGTGGGCTTCTTCAGCAGTAAAATCGTGTTTATCCTGTCTCAGCATACGAAGAATATTTTCTGCTGTGGAAAGTTCAGGCTTAGGATTGTGGAGATAAAGACCACGCCCCAGGATGGAATGTCTGTAGGATAAATAAGAATAGACAGCAATCATTGGGAGACTGGCAATCAGATTTATACTCTGCTTTAAGACGTTTGGAATATCCAGATCATCGGAATGCTTGTCATAAGCGTTCAGTGCAAGAACTGCCTGAGCCATGGCATTCATAATATCTTTATTTGGTGCCTTTAAAACAACATCTTCCATGAAGTCAGCAGGAAGTCGTCTATTAAAGGAAATGAGATTGGTGAAGTGATCAAGTTCATTCTGGTCAGGAAGTACTCCGAAAAGAAGAAGGTAAATTGTTTCTTCAAATCCAAAACGATTTGAGTTTTCAAATCCATTTACCAAATCATCAATTTTAATTCCGCGGTAACGAAGTTCACCAGGGATAGGAGTAAGCTTACCATCCACCTGTTTGGAGCCATTTACTGTCGAGATTTCCGTAAGACCAGTGAGGACACCCTTACCGTTCTTTTCACGAAGACCACGTTTTACATCGTACTTTTCATAGAGCTCAGGTTCAATATTGTTGTTGCTTTCACAAAGATGAGAAAGTCTGTGAATTTCTCTGGCTGCTTCGCCTGTAGTAAAAAATGACATAACGGATACTCCTTAGATGCTTGATTATAATGATTTATCTTATGCCAATGCCTTTTCAAGAGGCATAGAAAGTGCTTCGCTATAGTTTGCTCTGTGTAAGGTTTCAGCGGTTGCGCAAATCTTATCTGCCATGCAGACAATCCATGCTTCCTTACAGGATGGTACCTTAGTTAAATTAAGTGGGAACATATGGCTTCTTATGATGCGAGCTTCTGTGTCGTTGATCGGATAATCACGACTTGCATTGCTAAGGGCACGAGCTGCATGGGTATAACCGTGAAGACTATGCCATTTATTTTTCTCATGCCAGTCGTAAAGGAAATAATCGTGGAGAAGAGCTCCGCGAATCAGGCTGGTCATATTAATCTTCATTTTCATTCTCTTTGCCAGAACGATACTTGTATAAGTTACGGCGAGAGAGTGAGTATAGGTAGAAGTTGTACCATGCTGCATGAAATCAAGTTCTTTTAAGTAAGTCTTGGAAGAAAGAATGTCCTTTCCATGTTCAGTCATCATGAGAAGGATATCTTTGTTAAATCCAAAATTCATTTGTAATCTCCTTGGCTAATACTGCCTAAAAGTTAATAAATCAAATGTGTAAATGGGAGGTTAGAATCATTACTAGCACACCCAATTTTTTATTATAGCACGTGGGTGGGCAAATGCGAATAAGTCAAATATTGTTTTCCCTATAGAAATTTTGGGACATTTACAGGAATCAGTGGGTGGATGTGGCACTTCACCGTGTTGAATCGCTGCATTTCTTTTGCTATAATTTGATAGATTTATTATAGTTTCTCTTTAGATTGTATAATTTTATACATAGTATAAATATATATCGGATTCGGAAGAGCACGGGGGAGTGAAGATGATCGATAATGGACTTATGATGCAGTACTTTGAGTGGTACTTAAAGAATGACTGCGAACTATGGAAAAAAATTGCAGAAGATGCACCACGCCTGGCGAAGAGTGGAGTAACAAGTTTATGGCTTCCACCTGCATACAAGGGTGCAAATGGTATTGACGACGTCGGATACGGCGTATATGACTTATATGATTTAGGAGAATTCAATCAGAAGGGTAGTGTACGTACAAAGTACGGTACCAGGAAGGAATACCTGGATGCCATTGAAGCACTGCATAAGAATCATATTAATGTATATGCGGATATTGTCCTGAATCATAAGATGGGTGCGGATGAAGTGGAAGAAGTTTCTGCTCAGGAATTCAACGCACAGAATCGTTATCAGATGGTTGGCGATGGTAAAACCATCGGTGCCTGGACAAAGTTTACATTCCCAGGAAGAAAGGGAAAGTATTCTGACTTCACATGGAACTGGACTCACTTTGATGGGATTGACTGGGATCAGAATCGCCTGCAGCAGGCTATTTATAAGTTTGCGGGAAAAGAATGGAATCTTGGCGTCGATACATTGGAGAATGGAAATTACGATTACCTCATGGGAGCGGATATCGACTTCAATAATCAGGAAGTATTTGAAGAACTGGTTAAATGGGCAGTCTGGTATGTAAAGGAAACGAATATTGATGGATTCAGACTGGATGCTGTAAAGCATATTCCATCTTCTTTCTATCGTGACTTCCTTTACCGTGTTCGTGAGATTACAGATAAAGAACTTTTCACAGTGGGCGAGTACTGGCAGCATGATGTTGGTCAGCTGGCTCAGTATCTGGAAGCTATTAAATCAGAGGCTTCTCTCTTTGATGTGCCACTGCATTACAATTTCTATGATTGTTCTAAGGCGCATGGTTCCTATGATTTACGCAGAATCCTGGATGGTACTCTTGTAAAAGAAAATCCGGTTAAGGCAGTTACTTTTGTAGATAATCATGATACACAGCCTGGTCAGTCCCTGGAGTCATATGTTGAACCTTGGTTTAAGCCTATGGCTTATGCTATGATATTGCTTCGAAATGAAGGATATCCATGTGTATTCTATGGAGATTACAAGGGAATCCCTCATGATAAGATTAAGTCTAACAAGCAGCTTTTAGATAAGTTAATGAAGCTTCGTAAGACAAAGGCCTATGGTGTACAGCATGATTATATTGATGATCCAAATGTAATTGGCTGGACAAGAGAAGGCGACGCAGAACATAAAGATTCTGGACTTGCTGTTGTTCTTTCTGATGGAACAGGTGGAACAAAGCGCATGTACATTGGTAGACAGTATGCTGGTGCTCATTTCTCAGATGTGTTAGGAAATGCCAAGTACAATATTAAAATTGATAATGAAGGATGCGGTAATTTCTATGTAAATAGAGATGCAGTATCTGTATGGGTTCGTAAAGAGCCTTCAAATAAAGCTAGGAAATAGTAAGGAGTTTACATGGGTAAAACGATTCACACAGAAGCAGTAGAGGATTTTTTTGATGCAATCCTTGCCTGCAAAGACAAAGAAGAAATGTATGCATTTTTTGAGGATATTTGCACAATGAACGAGGTGCTTTCTATTGCAGAGCGTCTTGAAGTTGCAAAAATGCTCTATCAGAATCAGACATACATTGAAATTGCAAAGAAAACAGGTGCATCCACTGCTACTATCAGCCGTGTTAACCGTTCTCTTGGTTATGGAAATGGTAGTTATGATGTGATTTTTGAAAGACTTGGAATTAATAAGGATAAGGAGTAATTACTTACTATGGATTCCAGTGCCCTGACGCAACTAATCGTATTAATTGTATTAGTAATTTTATCTGGTGTTTTTTCGTCAGCAGAAACAGCGCTGACCACAGTCAATTTGAATAAGCTACGGACCATCGCCGACGAAAAAGGTCGGCGTGCCCGTTCTGCTCGTCTTGTTCTTCGCATGCGCGAAGATTCTTCAAAGTTATTATCCGCAATTCTCGTTGGTAACAATATCGTTAATCTTTCTGCATCTTCCCTTAGTACTGTTTTTTGTACACGACTTTTTGGAAATGCTTATATTGGGATAGCCACAGGAATTTTGACCTTTTTGATTTTGATTTTTGGTGAAATCACACCCAAGAGTCTTGCCACACTCTATAATGTGCAGATGTCTCTTGCCTTTGCGGAACCAGTATCTGTGTTTATGCTGATTCTTACTCCAGTAATCTGGATTCTGAATCATATTTCTCTGTTGCTATTTAAAATCTTTCGCATTGATCCCAATCAAAATCCTGATCAGATGACAGAAAGTGAACTGCGAAAAGTGGTGGATGTCAGTCGAGAAGAGGGAGTAATTGAGGCGGATGAAAAACTCATGATCAATAATGTGGTGGATTTTGGTGACGCGGTTGCCAAAGACATTATGATTCCTCGTGCGGACATGGTTGCTATAGATATTGAAGCCAGCTTTGAAGATTTATTTGTGATTATTGAAGAAGAGAACTATTCACGCTTGCCGGTATATAGGGAAAGCAAGGATGAAATTATTGGTGTCCTGAACATTAAGGACCTTTTGATGGAAAGGGAGAAGAAAGATCCTTCGGAAATCAAAATCGCGGACCTGATGCGGAAACCTGCATACGTATATGAATATCAACGTACTGCCCAGATATTTAAAGATATGAAAACTTCTTCCAGTAACATGTGTATTGTTCTGGACGAGTATGGAATCACGGCAGGTATTATTACCATGGAAGATCTGATTGAAGAGATTGTTGGTGATATCCGGGATGAATATGATGATCATGAAGATGAACTGATTAAGAAGAAACCTGACGGCAGTGTTTCTGTGGAAGGCTCTGTTAAACTGGATGATCTGAATGATGCCCTGCATAGCCACTTTAAATCCGATAATTATGATTCGGTGGGTGGTCTTGTAATTGAATGTCTGGACCGACTTCCAGAAGAAGGGGATAAGGTGAGAACAGCAGGGGCTCTGCTGGAAGTGACTCGAATGGATCGTAATCGTGTTGAACGAGTTGAGATTCGTATGCTGACTGAAAATAGTCAGAAAGAATTTTAAGAAGAAAATATTATTCCTTGGGCTCCGGCAAAATCTGCCGGAGCCTTTTAAAACTTGCATATAGTTGAGATTCGCTGTAAAGTGTGTTATTCTCACATATGGTTTTCATTACTACATGATGTGATAATGGTACCCATGACTGGTGGTACAAGTGTAGGGTAAGTATTTGCAAATAGAGGAAAGTGAAATTTGCTTATGGATAAAAAACTACTGGAACAGAAAAAGGCCTTAAGACAACTTTTAAAGTTGGACTTTGTCTTGCCTGAGGATATTCCTGATATTGATCTTTATATGGATCAGGTTACGACCTTTATGGATCAGCATATGAAGAACAATCTTAGACATGATGACGATAAGACTCTTACAAAGACAATGATAAATAATTATACAAAGAATCATTTACTTCCAGCTCCGGAAAAGAAGAAGTATGGAAGAGAACATCTGATTCTTCTGATCTATATTTATTATTTGAAAAATGTAATATCTATCAGTGATATTCAGAAATTACTGGCACCTTTGGTTGAAGGAGATGCAACAGATCGAGATTTGTACGATATTTATCAGGCAACTTTTGAGATGGAAAAATCGCAGTACTTCAATATTGAAGCCAGTGCTGCAAAAGCCCTGCAAATCACAGAACAGAAATTCGCTTCGGAAGAGGATGAATATTTAACCAAAATGCAGTTCATTTACCTGCTGGGTTATGATATTTACAGCAAGAAGCGTCTGATTGAAAAATTAATTGATGAAATGCCGGATTTTGAAGGCACTTCACATGCGAAAAAAGAAAAAAAGGTCAGTGGTAAGACGGAAGGAAAAACGGCTAGCAAAAAGACTAAGGCAGTAAGAACTTCACGCTCTGAGAAAAGCGCAGTTGCAGAAAAGAGAAGTAGTGTAAAAACAGCTGTTGAAATAAGAGCAGAGAAGAGAGCGGATGACAAGAAGTTACAGGAAAAACGTCTGGCAGATAAAAAGAGACAGGAAAGACTGAACAAAGCTCGTCAGGCAAAACTTAAAGAAACGAAAGAAACGAAAGAAACGAAATAAATCACGTAAAGATTGCAGAAATATATCATTATATGGTATAAGGTTAAATCGCACGGATTTGTTTTCTACTATAATAAGTGGATTCGTGATGGACTAGAATAATAATTATAGGAAATATGAGGTTTTTAAATTATGATCAGTGCTAATAACATTTCCCTTCAGTTTGGTAAGAAGGCCCTGTTTGAGGAAGTTAACATTACATTTTCACCTGGCAACTGCTATGGTCTTATTGGTGCCAATGGTGCAGGTAAGTCAACATTCCTGAAGATCCTTTCAGGAAAGCTGGAACCAACATCTGGTAATGTAACAATGGATCCAAATGAAAGACTTTCCGTTCTGGAGCAGGATCACTTTAAGTATGATGAATACACAGTTCTTACTACAGTTATCATGGGTAATAAGAAACTTTATGACATCATGCAGGAAAAGGATGCTATCTATGCCAAGGAAGATTTCACTGAGGAAGATGGTGTGCGTGCATCTGAACTGGAAGGCGAATTCGCCGAGATGGATGGTTGGAATGCAGAAGCTGATGCTGAGACACTCTTAAATGGTCTTGGTATTGCTACAGAAGATCACTACAAGCTCATGGGCGAACTGGATGATAATACAAAGGTCAAGGTTCTTCTTGCCCAGGCTCTTTTTGGTAACCCAGATAACCTTCTTCTGGATGAGCCTACAAACCACCTGGATTTGGATGCTATTGCATGGTTGGAAGAATTCCTCATTAATTTTGAAAATACAGTTATCGTTGTCAGCCATGACCGTTACTTCCTGAATAAGGTATGTACTCATACAGCTGACCTGGATTATGGAAAGATTCAGATTTACGCTGGTAACTACGACTTCTGGTATGAGTCCTCACAGCTCATTGTTCGTCAGAAGAAGGAAGCTAACAAGAAGAAGGAAGAGCAGATTAAGGAACTGAAGGAATTTATTGCTCGTTTCTCTGCTAACGCTTCTAAGTCTAAGCAGGCTACATCACGTAAAAAGGCACTTGAAAAAATTGAACTGGATGACATTAAGCCATCTAGCCGTAAATATCCATTCATCGATTTCAGACCTTCAAGAGAAATCGGTAATGAAGTTCTTACTGTATCTCATCTGTCTAAGACGGTTGATGGTGTTAAAGTACTGGATGACATCTCATTTACAGTTGGTAGAGAAGATAAGATTGCTTTTGTTGGACCAAAGACAATTGCTACAACAGAACTCTTTAAGATTCTTGCTGGTGAAGAAGAACCAGATGAGGGTGAGTACAAGTGGGGTGTGACAACATCTCAGGGTTACTTCCCTAAGGATTATACAAAGGAATTCGACAGTGACCTGGTTATTGCTGACTGGCTTACACAGTATTCAGAAGATAAGGATGCTACTTATGTTCGTGGCTTCCTTGGAAGAATGCTTTTCCGTGGCGAAGATGGTATGAAGAAGGTTAAGGTTCTTTCCGGTGGTGAGAAGGTAAGATGTTTACTTTCTAAGCTTCAGATCATGGCTACAAATGTACTGATTCTTGATGAACCTACAAACCATCTGGATATGGAATCTATCTCAGCTCTTAATGATGCTTTGATTAAGTTCCCTGGTGTTATTCTCTTTGCTGCACAGGATCATCAGTTTATCCAGACAACAGCTAACCGTATCATGGAACTTACAGATACTGGTCTCATCGATAAGCAGACAACATATGATGATTACCTTGCAAATGATGAAATGGCAAGAAAGCGTCAGATTATGAACTTCGATGGCAACGAAGATTAATAAACAACTAAAGCCGACCATGTGGTCGGCTTTTTATTTGCTTATTTTGTTAAGTAGAAAGAGGATGCTAGTTTTGGAAAATGAAATCCAAAATCTTATTGGTACGTTCCAGGTTTTCTTCTTTATCACTGCAGATAATCAGGTATACCTGATTGGCTTCTGTATTCAGAGATTTGGCAAAGTTCGTATCTGTGATATTCAGGGCATAGATGCCAGTGTTGTTGCCAAGTTCATTTGCAGAGGTGGAATTCTTTACACCGTAGTCTTTGACCTTTTTCAGTGCGTCAGTGGTTGTGGATGCCTCCGGACTCTTTGCCTGTACCAGATATTCCTTGTAGTTGCTCAGTTGTAGGTCAGATAGACACTGGGACAGTGGAAGAGCAACATCGTTACGTGCTGCGTAATCCAGACCCTTGGCGTCGGTAATCATGAAATCATATTCACCGTCTTTTACAAGTTCTGGTAACTGCAGGTAAGTTGCGTCTGTGGCGCCACGAGCGGCAACGGATAAGTATTCTTCTTCTGTAACATAGTAACTATCTAATACAACCTGATAACTATCGTCAAAGCCCTGATCCAGAAGGTAGTCGTCGATTACCTTGGTATCTGTGGCATTTCCTGGATTTAGGAAGGCGTATGCTAGAGAAACGGGTCTTGACTTCAGGGAAATTGTATGGGCAAGGTAGATGATTGCAACTACCAGGGCCAGGGCGATGATTACAGGCCACTTATAGTACTCTGTGTAGTAAGAGAACTTTTCGGACTTAGTCATGTCTTTAGTGATTGCCTGGGTCCTTGCTTTTCTTAGTTTGAGTTTTTGAGAAAGAGAAGTTCCATGTTCTGAAAGACGGGAGTCCTTAATGGGATCAAATTCTTCTTCATATTCATTTTCAACAAAAGATTCTGATTCATCTTGAAGATTTTTATCATCTTTTTGTACATTTTTTACAGTGGAATTCGTTTTAGATATTTTACCTTTATTTTCCCTGTCAGGATTACCATCGTTTACCTGTGCGTTTTGTATATTTTTGAAATGTTCTCCCAGAGTTTGCTTAATGGCATCCTCGGGAAGTGCCTTTTTATCGGGGTCTTTCATACAAAAGCGTCTCCTTTTGAAATATTGGTATTGTGATATATTAACATATATACTATCATAAAAATCTAATTTGATTGTGAAAAATCTACGGACAGAAAACTTATATTTTGTGCACTTTTATAGGGGTTTCACAAAAAAGTGTACAAAAAAAACAAAAATTTGCTTGCATTATTTATGTATTTATACTATACTTCAACTATCGCAAGAAATGCGAAAAAAACTGTATAACAGTACTTAAACTGTTGTCAAAAGTGATAAGGGCGGAAAACTTCAAAACTTCTCCTGACAGGATAGATGTTCAGGGGTTACATGTTTCGGACATGCGATGATGATCGGAAATTTTGAAAGGTTGAAGGCAAGATAGTTTACAAAACTTATCAAACATTTTAAAGGAGGGTTTTTGATGAAAAAGTTTAAGAGAGCACTCGCACTTTCTCTTACAGCAGCTATGGGCTTATCACTCGTAGCTTGTGGAAACGGCGGGGACGCAACAACAACAGCAGCACCAGAGACAGAAGCAGCAACAGAGGCAGCAACAGAAGCTGCAGCTACAGAAGATGATGCATCTGCATCTACAGCAACGGAAGCATCTGAGATTGATTACTCAAATGATGGTTCCGTTCTGAACATCCAGGTTTGGAACGCAGAATTTTCTGAGAGACTTAGAGATTATCTTCCAAACTACAAGGCAAATGATCCAGAAGATGGCCTTGCTGGTGGTGTTCTTACAACACCTAATGGTGACATCAAAGTTAAGTTCACTCAGACTCCATCTGATAAAAATGCTTACCAGAACAACCTGGATACAGTTCTTCCAGGAAATGCTGATGCAGCTGCTGATGACAAGGTTGATATCTTCCTTGTAGAAGCTGACTATGCTCTTAAGTATGTAAACTCTGACACAGAAGTTACTGAGCCAATCGCTGATCTCGGCATCACAGATGACGAAATCGCTGATCAGTATCAGTACACAAAGGACATCGTAACTGATGGTGACGGAGTTCTTCGTGGCCTTTCATGGCAGGCTTGCTCAGCTGGTCTTATCTACAACAGAGAGATCGCTAAGGAAGTTATCGGTTCTGACGATCCAGCTGACGTTCAGGAAGCTGTTAAGGACTGGGCTACATATGAGGAGACAGCAGCTAAGATGGCAGATGCTGGTTACCTCATGACATCTTCCGTAAATGACACATACCGTGTTTACTCTAACAACGTAACAAAGAAGTGGGTATCAGATGATGGCGTTATCCAGCTCGATGACAACATCAAGGCTTGGATCGACAACTCTAAGGCAGAAGTTGATGCTAACGAGACAACAACTAATGACCTTTGGGGTGATGATTGGTCTAAGGGCTTCTATCCAGATGGTAAGGTATTTGCTTACTTTGGACCAGCTTGGTTCTTCAACTTCTGTATGGCATATGACACAACAGATGATGATGAATCAGTTGCTGATAACGGTGGATGGGGCTTCGTAGCAGGTCCTCAGTCATTCTACTGGGGTGGTACATGGATTTGTGCTGCAGCTGGTAACGACAACCCTGGTGCAATCCGTTACATCATGGAACAAATGACAACAAATCCTGAGGTTATGAAGGCAATTGCTACAGGCTCTCAGGACTGCGTAAACTCTAAGTCAGTTCTTGCTGAGCTTGCTTCATCAGACGAGGGTAACATCGATCTTCTTGGCGGTCAGAACCCATACGAGCAGCTTGCTGCTGGTGCTGAAAAGGTAGATATGTCAAACATCTCTAGCTACGATCAGGGTTGTAACGAATCTATCCAGGCTAAGTTCAAGGATTACTTCGACGGTAAGACAGATTACGATTCAGCTTATGCTGAATTCGTAAAGGATGTTCAGACAAAGTATCCTTCACTTAAGGCTGAATAATTGACATCTGCTAAGGTATCTTAAAGGATAGTTAATATGAGCGTGTCTGTTTGGTTATGATTGGGCAGACACGCTTTTTTAGAAAAAAATAAAGATAAGGTGTAGCGGAGGTGTCGACATGAGTAAAGGTGCTAAAACAAGTAATGTAGTTAGATATAATATCTGGGGCTACATTTTCTTGATTCCTTTCATTGTTGTATTTGCTATCTTCCAGTTAATTCCACTTATTTCCACTATCTACAACAGTTTCTTCGAGCATTACATCGAGGGACTTTCAGAAGTAGGTCCTAACTTTGTAGGTATGGCAAACTATGTTGAATTACTGAAACATGGCGATATTTTCAAATACTTTGGTAATACTATGATCATGTGGGTTGCTGGTTTCATTCCGCAGATTATTGTTTCACTTTTACTTGCACAGCTGTTTTCAGATCCAAGTTTAAAATTAAAGGGTAAGCCTTTCTTCCAGACAGTTATCTATCTGCCTAACTTGATCATGGCTTCAGCTTTCGCAATGTTATTCTTCACACTGTTCTCTGATGGTGGTCCTATTAACTCAATGCTGTTAAATATGCACGTCATTTCAAAGAACATTAAGTTCCTCGGAAACGTTGGAACTGCTAGAGGTCTTGTTGCCTTAATGAACTTCATTATGTGGTTTGGTAATACAACAATTCTTCTGTTGGCAGGTATGCTTGGTATCGATACTTCTCTTTACGAAGCAGCTGAAGTTGATGGTGCTACATCAACTCAGGTATTCTTTAGAATCACACTGCCACTTCTTCGTCCTATCCTTATTTACGTAATGATCACATCTTTGATTGGTGGTCTGCAGATGTTCGATGTACCACAGATTCTTACTAGTGGTGAAGGTTCACCTGTTGGATCTACAATGACACTGATCATGTACCTGAATAAAAACCTGTATTCTAAGAACTATGGAATCGGCGGTGCCCTTTCTGTATATCTGTTCATTATCACAGGTATTCTGAGTTTGATCGTATTTAAATTCAATCAGAAGGGTGACAAGTAGGAGGAAAGAACATGAACGAAACTAAGAAAAAAACAAAGGGCGTTAGCGTTCATACAAGACGTGTTCTTTCATACATTGTTCTTGCTATTGCAACACTTATTTGCCTTTTTTGGTTCTATGTATTATTTATAAATGCAACACGTTCTAACGCAGCTCTGAAGCAGGGATTCACAGTAATTCCTGGTACAGCTCTAGTTAAGAATGTTAAGAGTGTATTCTCAGATAACCATCTGCCTCTGTTCAATGGTCTTCTGAACTCATTGATCATTGCTTCTATTACAGCAGCATTATCAACATACTTCTCTACAATGACTGCATTTGCAATTCATGCATATGACTTTAAATTAAAGAAATTCTTCTTTACATTTATTCTTGCTATCATGATGATTCCTACACAGGTAACAGCTCTTGGTTTCCTGGATTTGATTCGTAAGATGAAACTTGATGATAATGCAATTCCACTGATTATTCCTGCAATTGCAGCACCATCTGTATTCTTCTATATGAAGCAGTTCATGGATGGTTCACTTCCAAAGGAACTTCTGGAATCAGCACGTATCGATGGTGCTGGAGAATTCAAGATCTTCAATAAGATTGCGCTTCCACTGATGAAGCCAGCTATCGCAGTACAGGCAATTTTCTCTTTCGTTGCCAGCTGGAACAACTACTTTATTCCTGCGCTGGTACTTAAGACACAGAATAAGAAGACACTTCCTATCCTGATTGCTCAGCTGAGATCTGAAGACTTCTCTAAGTTCGATATGGGTAAAGTTTATATGTTCATCGCACTTGCAATTCTTCCTGTTGTAATTATCTACCTGGTTCTTTCTAAGAACATCGTAGGTGGTATGACAGTTGGTTCTGTAAAGGGTTGATCATATTCCAAATCAATATGTGAAATTATTGGCGAGTATGCTATGCATACTCGCCTTTTTCTTTATGGCAACGAGCAAAGTGAAAACTCCATGTTTTTATTCACAATTGTTATCTAAGTTTTATGAAAAATTTACTACTATACCCATTTTCCTTGAAAATCTCTAGATATTTCCCCTAATTTCAGCTATAATAACCTAGTATGTCTAAATTAATTTAGGATGGATAATTATGTCAGCAAATAACGAGCAAACAAATAAGAAGACAGTTGATAAAAAGAACAATTCTAAAAGGAATTCTGAAGTTTTAGAGACTTCTAAAGTAGAAAACGACTATAACAAATTCAGTAAAGAGGCTCTTACTCAATATGGAGCAGCAGAAGAGAATGATGATTATGTTCCTACTCCAAAAGGAGCAAAAGAAAAATTCTTCAATTTCTGCGATAAGTTCGGTGACCTCTTTGTATTGAATCTCTTATTCATAATCACAAGTATTCCAATTTTTACCATTGGTGCCTCATTTACAGCCATGTACTCGGTAACACTGAAGATGGTTGAGAATAAGGAAGGGGTAGCAAGAAAGCAATATATTAAATACTTCAAAAGTAATTTTAAGGCTGCGACTAAAGTTTGGCTGATTAATCTGATTTTTCTTGCTCTTCTTTACTACCTCTTTGCCACAACAGTTGGAGTTGTTGGTACTGCAGCAAATGTAAAGGTTGTTATTGTTGGTTTTGGAATGCTTCTTCTTACATTCGAACTTCCAATGGTATTTCCATTAATTGCCCGATATGAAAATACAACATGGAATTATATTAAGAATGCCATGTTGATTTGTGTGTCCAAGCTCGGTCTTTGGTTCCGCATCTTTTTCCTCTGGGTATTTTTACCAATTATGTATTACCTCAGACCAGCTCTGATGTACTACACTTGGTACTTCTGGATTTTAATTAATGTCAGTGCAATCTGTTATTTTACTTCAATTTCCATTATGAAATACTTTCATAAGTTGGAAGAGAATCAGGCAAAAAAGGAAAATGAAAGTGCAGATGAAGAATCTGACTCTGAAGAGAAGACAGAAGACTAATCATACGGAGGCAAAATAGATATGTTTTCACAAAAAGAACAGTTTAATGAGCGCCTGGTGGATGCTTGTCCAGACAAAAGCTGGCTTTTAAATGCACTTGGCGGCATTCTGGTTATCATTACTGCTATTACTATGTTCCTGTTCCTTGGATTTGGAATTATTCTTGCAGGTCTTGGAATTTTTTGGCTTGTTATGGCATTCAAAATGAAGAACATGGAGTATGAATACACCTTAACGAACGGCGACATTGATGTTGCAAAAATTGTAATGAAGTCAAGCCGTAAACACATTTTGTCAATTCAGGAAACCGATATTCGTTCCTTTGATTATGCAGATTCTGCCTATGTGCAGAATGAACTTGACCGCAATGGTCATGAAAACAACCCTAAGAAGGTATATAAGCTTGTGGGCAAAGAACCGGAGAAACTGGTTGCTGTTTTTGCAAAAGCAGAAGGAAAAGAAGTAATTGTGATTCTTGATTTTGATGATGCGTGTATTGAACATATGAATAACGTACTGAAATCACGTAGTAAAATTAAACTTTAATTCTTGTTTTATTTTGGCAAATGGGGTGTTTGGCTTTTTCTTTGCATAATGCAGAAAGGAATTTGCATTGCTGATTCGAGAGTATATTGAACAGGAAGAGCATAAACGTTTTTCAGAATATGCTACATTTAGTGATTCTTCTAGGGGAAGAGAGGTTTATGAGGAACCATGTGATCTTCGTCCAGTATTTCAAAGGGACAGAGACCGCATCATTCATTCAAAATCTTTCCGTCGCCTGAAGCATAAGACTCAGGTCTTTCTTGCGCCTTACGGGGATCATTACAGAACCAGGTTGACCCATACACTTGAAGTTTCTCAAATTGCCCGAACCGTGGCCAGATCCATTCGCTGTAATGAAGATTTGACGGAAGCCATTGCATTAGGCCATGATCTTGGACATACACCTTTCGGACATGTGGGAGAAAGAGCACTGACAAAGGTCAGCGGCAAGCCATTTCTTCATAGCGAACAAAGTGTCCGTGTGGTTGAAGTATTAGAAAAAGATGGAAAGGGACTCAATCTTACCTGGGAGGTAAGGGATGGAATCCTGAACCATCAAACAGCAAAGCATCCTGCGACTCTTGAAGGAAGCATTGTGCGTTTGTCTGATAAAATCGCCTATGTAAATCACGATATTGATGATGGTATTCGTGCGGGTGTTCTGATTGAAGAGAATCTGCCGAGCGCTTGTACAAATGTACTTGGCCATTCTACCAGAGATCGTATCAATACTATTATTTATGATATGGTAAAGAATTCCACCAATACTTCGGAAGCAAGGCTTTCCAATGAGGTATGGAAGGCTTTAATGGATTTACGTTCTTATATGTATGATGCACTTTATACAAACTCATTTGTAAAGAGTGAGGAATCCAAGGCATTTGAAATCATTGAAATACTCTATACCTATTTTATGGAGCATTTGGAAAAACTGCCTAGAGAAAATATTGAAATGATACATGCAGGCACAACTCCAGAAAGAGCGGTGTGTGATTATATAGCTGGTATGACCGACAATTATGCGGTGGATTTGTTCAAAGAAATTTATTTACCACGTGCATGGCAGAAATATTAAACTATAGGTTCCATGTATTTCTGAAGGCTATGTGATAAAGTATTTGTACGCTGAATAAATAGGCTTGAAAATTGAAGTTATACTTAAAGGGAGTGGACGAACTTGTATTATCCTGATGAAATTATAAATGAGGTTCGAGAAAAAAATGATATCGTTGATGTCATTAATGAATCCGTTGGCCTCCAGAAGTCGGGTTCCGAATGGAAATGCTGTTGTCCTTTTCATCATGAAAAAACACCATCTTTTTATGTCAGCCGGGATAAGCAAATGTATTATTGCTTTGGTTGTCATGCTGGTGGAAATGTAATTACCTGGAAAATGAAATATGAAAATGTTTCATTTACAGAAGCGGTTCAGGACCTGGCGAAGAGAGCAGGGGTGCAATTACCAGAACGTGAGCTTTCGGCAAAAGAAAAGAAAGTAATTAGTCATAGACAGCAGCTTTACGAGGTAAATAGAACTTCAGCCAATTACTTCTACGCACTTCTGACAAGAACAGATCGTGGTAGGGAACTGGGACTTAAGTACTATCATGATACTCGTAAGTTTACGGATGAAACTATCCATAAATTCGGACTGGGTTATGCAGCCCTACAGAGAGATGATTTATATCAATATCTGAAGGGTAAGGGATTTACCAATGATTTAATGAGGGATGCAGGCCTTGTGGATTTTGATGAAAGAACAGGACCTCATGACAGATTCTGGAACCGTGTTATGGTTCCAATCCTGGATATCAATGGTAAAATTATTGGCTTTGGTGGCCGTGTACTTGGAGATGCCAAACCTAAATATGTTAATACGAAAGATACAGAGATCTTTGATAAAGGAAGAAATCTCTTCGGTTTAAATATTGCACGTCATTCCAGAAGACGTGGTGTGATTCTCTGCGAAGGTTATATGGATGTCATTTCTCAGCATCAGGCTGGCTTTGATAATGCCATTGCTTCTCTGGGAACTGCACTTACAGAAAATCAGGCGGCTTTGATTAAAAGATATACCAGTGAAGTATATCTTGCCTATGACAGCGATGGAGCAGGTATCAATGCTGCGAAACGTGCCATCGGCATTTTAAGAAATGTGGGTCTTTCTCAAAGAATTATTGACCTGAAACCTTATAAAGATCCGGATGAATTCTTAAAGAATCTGGGGGCTGAAGCCTATGAAGAGAGAATTAAGAATGCCATTACCGGTAGAATATTTGAGATTCATCAGCTTCGGGAACAGTATGATATTAATGATCCAGAAGAAAAAACCAGGTTCATGAAAGCAACTGCTTCCATTCTTGCAGGTATCGATGACATCACGGAACGTGGTAATTACATTGAATCGGTATCTCAGGAATATGTGTTTAACCGAGATGAGATGAAGAGGTTGGTAACAACAGCCGGTGTTGCCAATATGCGACAGAAGGAGTATGAGGAAAGCGCACCTCGTGCCCAAAGGGAACAGGCTTCTCATCGGGAGAAAAAAGACCCATATGAGAAAGCGCAAAAGACATTGCTTACAATGATGGTTGATGACCAAAGCCTCTTTGGGAAACTGAAGGGCATTATATCCCTGGAGGATTTTACTTCTGGCCTTGTTCCACAGGTTGCGGAGTATGTGTTCCAAAGAGCGGATGCAGGTGAGAAGGTTGTAGCTGCGGATATTATTAACCACTTTGAAGATGTGGATGTTCAGACAGAAGCAAGTTCGATGTTCAACAGTGAATTTTCTTTTGAAATGGACCCAGAACAACGCCAGAGGGCGATTAATGATTTGATTATCAAGATCAAGATTGGAAATGTTGAAAAATTGCAAAAGGAAGGCGCAGCAATCGATCCGATTGAACTCGCAAGAAGAAAAAATAAGATTATGCAGTTAAAAGTTCGAATCTGACCATGAAGATAATGTGTTAGTAAAGTTGAAAGTAGGGAGGGACTTACTGTGGCTAAGAAGACAGAAGTTAAGGATTCAACGAAGAAGAGTACAGAAAAGGTAGAGAGCGTCAGGAAGACGAGTAAGCAGAAAGAGGTAGCTGAAAAGACTACTAAGACAGGTACTGCAAAAAAGTCTGTGAAGAGTTCTGAGGGGACAGACTCTGACGAAAAGAAGACAGCAACTACCAAGGCTACAAAGGATAAGTCCACAAAGGGAAGTGCAACAGGTACTAAGGTTGCTAAAAAAGAAAATACAGTAAAGAAGGAAAGTACTGTGAAGAAAGAAACAACAAAAAAGACAACAGCAAAGCAGACAACAGCAAAGCAGGAAGTAGCTACAGATTCTGCAAAGAAGGAAACAAAGAAG
>OMVA01000049.1 GCA_900314445.1 uncultured Lachnospiraceae bacterium
TCCTCAATCAACTTGCAGATCGCACCACCAGGAATCACATAGACAATCTTTGCCTTAGCCTTCTTGCCAATCTTGTCATACAGTCTTCCAGCACTCATAGTGTCACCCTTAACCGTATAAGCGCTGTTAGCTACATAGCCAACTTTGCCTATTCCCTTCATCTTGACCATAATAGCCTCAGCATCATACTCATTCTTAGGCTCTTTCTTGAGCTTTACCTTCATCCCCTTCTTCATGAAGTCGTTACCAAAATAGTGATTGCATCCAGTTAATGTGAAATATTGCTTTGCCATGATGAATACCTCCTTTACTCCATCTCATCATCTTTTCCAAAATACTTTTTCCGGATTTCTTTAGGAAAGTAATCTGCCGGTTCTACATACGTTCATTCTTTTCTAAGACGTGTTTCTTTGATTTCATCTTCCCCTTTCATCAGAAATTGAGACAATACGAGAAATGATCCATCTTCTTTAGAAACCACTATTGCACAGTGCCCATAGCCGCCAATGTAGTTTGCATCTTCCTCAGCCGTAAACATATATGCTGTCTCGTATTCAACGCACGTATCCGCATTAGGCTTCCTATGTTTTCCAATCTCCAAAGCTTCCTCATATGTAATCATTACCATCTCCTCCTTCCACGGCGACCACCGCCATTGTTCATTTTCATAAGTTCTGACAACACTGCAAATGGGAAAATCAATATACATAGCACAACTAGCATGGCTTTTACCTCCTGAATAAGTTGGTTGCTTTCTTTCTATGATTAAATAATAGCAACTTAGCTGTCCCAAAATAGGGACAGCATCACGAGGTCTTTATTTTCAAGGCTTTATGGCTTATTGGAGCCATTTTTTGCAATAACAATCGCAATAGTCATCGTATTTTTGACACATTTATCCTTTATAATATTCATTTATTATTGGAGAAAGCATATGAATGCTAAATACCGTGATGTTATTATTTACAACAACTTAACAGAAATTTTTTGATGGCAGGTCATGGACTAAACCAGGAAGTTTTATATATAGTTCCCTTACAAGCAAAAGAGGCGTACCGCATTTGCGATACGCCTCTACCCTTTCGGGATTGATTCGCTATTTCGTTAATAAATTAACTTTACGAACTTATAGCCTAACAAGTAAGCATTATCTTTTGGCTATTACTGCTCGTCAGCGATTGCTGCCTGTGCTGCTGCAAGTCTTGCAACAGGTACACGGAATGGTGAGCATGATACATAATCAAGACCAATCTTGTGGCAGAATTCTACTGATGAAGGATCTCCACCATGTTCTCCACAAATACCAGCATGAAGTGATGGGTTAACTGGACGGCCAAGCTTAAGAGCCATATCCATAAGCTTACCAACACCTTTCTGATCAAGCTTAGCAAATGGGTCAGATTCGAAGATCTTAGCATCGTAGTATGCGCCCATGAACTTACCTGAGTCATCACGTGAGAAACCAAATGTCATCTGTGTAAGATCGTTAGTACCGAAGCAGAAGAAATCAGCTTCCTTAGCAATCTCATCAGCTGTAAGAGCAGCTCTTGGGATTTCGATCATTGTACCAACTTCATATTCCATCTCAACGCCTGCAGCAGCGATTTCAGCGTCAGCTGTCTTTACTACAACGTCCTTAACGAACTTAAGTTCCTTAACTTCGCATGTAAGAGGGATCATGATTTCTGGCTTAACGTTCCAATCAGGGTGAGCAGCCTTAACTTCGATAGCTGCACGGATAACAGCCTTTGTCTGCATTGCAGCAATTTCAGGATATGTAACTGCAAGACGGCATCCACGATGACCCATCATTGGGTTGAATTCCTTAAGTGATTCAACGATTGCCTGAACTTCTTCAAGTGTCTTACCTGTTGCATCAGCAAGCTTCTGCTGTTCAGCAACTTCGTGAGGAACGAACTCATGAAGAGGTGGATCCAGGAATCTGATTGTTACAGGATTTCCTTCAAGTGCCTCATAGAGAGCCTTGAAATCTCCCTGCTGGTATGGAAGGATCTTTGCAAGTGCAGCTTCACGAGCTTCAACTGTGTCAGCACAGATCATCTCACGGAATGCAGCAATTCTGTCTTCTTCGAAGAACATATGCTCTGTACGGCAAAGACCGATACCTTCAGCACCGAGTTCACGAGCCTTCTTAGCGTCAGCAGGTGTATCAGCGTTTGTTCTAACCTTAAGCTTTCTATACTTATCAGCCCATCCCATGATTGTTGCAAAATCATCAGCGATTGTTGCATCAACTGTTGGGATAAGTCCCTGATAGATGTTACCTGTTGTACCATCGATAGAGATTTCAGAACCTTCAACAAATTCAACACCAGCAAGTGTGAACTTCTTGTTTTCTTCATCCATATTGATATCGCCACAACCAGATACGCAGCAAGTACCCATACCACGTGCTACTACAGCAGCGTGAGATGTCATACCACCACGAACTGTGAGGATACCCTGTGCACTCTTCATACCTGTGATATCTTCTGGAGATGTCTCAAGACGAACAAGTACAACCTTCTCGCCACGTGCAGCCCATTCAACAGCGTCATCAGCTGTGAATACAACCTTACCACATGCAGCACCAGGAGAAGCGCCAAGGCCCTTTCCAAGTGGAGTTGCAGCCTTAAGTCTAGCAGCATCGAACTGTGGGTGAAGAAGTGTATCAAGATTACGAGGATCGATCATTGCAACAGCTTCCTTCTCTGTCTTGTGACCTTCCTTAACCAGATCAACGGCAATCTTAAGAGCAGCTGGAGCTGTTCTCTTACCGTTACGACACTGAAGCATGTAAAGCTTCTTGTTTTCTACTGTGAATTCCATATCCTGCATATCATGGTAGTGATTTTCAAGAATATCACAAACCTTAATGAAGTCAGCATATGCTTCTGGGAATTCCTGTTCCATCTGAGCGATTGGCATTGGTGTACGAACACCAGCTACTACGTCTTCACCCTGAGCATTGATCAGGAACTCACCCATGAGCTTGTTTTCACCTGTTGCAGGATCACGTGTAAATGCAACACCTGTACCAGATTGATCGTTAAGGTTACCGAATACCATTGGCATTACGTTAACAGCTGTTCCCCAAGAGTAAGGGATATCGTTATCACGACGATATACGTTAGCACGTGGGTTATCCCATGAACGGAATACAGCTTCGATAGCAAGCTTTAACTGTGTTACAGGATCTGAAGGGAAGTCTTCACCTAACTGCTTCTTGTATTCAGCCTTGAACTGTTCAGCAAGAACCTTGAGGTCAGCAGCTGTAAGTTCAACGTCGAACTTAACACCCTTTTCTTCTTTCATCTTGTCGATAAGCTGTTCAAAGTACTTCTTACCAACTTCCATAACTACATCAGAGAACATCTGAATGAATCTTCTGTATGAGTCATATACGAATCTTTCAAACTTAGGATCTGGGTTACCAGCGATCATAGCTGCAACTACTTCATCATTAAGACCAAGGTTAAGGATTGTATCCATCATACCTGGCATTGATGCACGAGCACCTGAACGAACGGATACAAGAAGTGGGTTCTGAAGATCGCCGAACTTCTTACCGTTGATCTCTTCCATCTTCTTAACGCCTTCCATAACCTGAGCCATGATTTCGTCGTTAATCTTACGTCCATCCTCATAGTACTGTGTACAAGCTTCTGTTGTGATTGTGAAACCCTGTGGTACTGGAAGACCGATTGAAGTCATTTCAGCAAGGTTAGCACCCTTACCACCAAGCAGGTTTCTCATGGTCATGTCGCCTTCGCTAAACATATAAACCCATTTTGCCATTTGTGAATCCCTCCTAAAAAGTTTTTACTACGATAATGTGCCCTGCAAATAGGCACTCACCGTGAATGGAAATATTGTATCATAAATGCGCACAATGTTGTATACGAAAATCAAGCAATACGCATAAATTTCCATACAATTTTTACCGCATTTTATGTCCATTTTCAATATGTTTTTAACATGAATTTACGTCGCATGCAGAATTCCACAAGCGACGTAAGTTTTTAATCTATGTCAAACCCATTTGCAAATGAGTTTGGCGAGTGTTTTTAAGCTCTATTAGAAAGCAAGCTTCTCAGCGAAATAGGCATCAAGATCTGCGATCTTAACACGCTCCTGCTCCATTGTGTCTCTGTCACGAACTGTAACAGCGCCGTCTTCTTCTGAATCGAAGTCGTATGTAACACAGTAAGGAGTACCGATTTCATCCTGTCTTCTATAACGCTTACCAATGGCACCACGGTCATCAAATTCACAGTTATAGTTCTTTGTAAGCTGATCAAATACCTTTTCAGCACCTTCATTCAGTTTCTTAGACAGTGGGAATACTGCAACCTTAACAGGTGCAAGAGCTGGATGGAAGTGAAGAACTGTACGCATGTCAGGCTTCTCTTCTGTTCCGATATTCTCTTCATCATAAGCTTCACAAAGGAAAGCAAGAGTTACACGGTCTGCACCAAGTGATGGTTCAACAACATAAGGTACATACTTTGTGTTATCTGTATCATCGAAATATTCCATTGATTCGCCAGAAACTGTCTGATGCTGTGTTAAGTCATAGTCAGTTCTGTCAGCGATACCCCAGAGCTCGCCCCAGTCTGTGAATGGGAAAGCATATTCGATATCTGTTGTAGCCTTTGAGTAGAACGAAAGTTCTTCCTGATCATGGTCACGAAGACGAAGGTTCTCTTCCTTGAGACCAAGTGTAAGAAGCCACTGATAGCAGAAGTTTCTCCAGTAAGCAAACCATTCAAGGTCTGTACCAGGCTTACAGAAGAATTCAAGTTCCATCTGTTCGAACTCTCTTGTACGGAATGTGAAGTTACCTGGTGTGATTTCGTTACGGAATGACTTACCGATCTGACCAATACCAAATGGTACCTTCTTACGTGATGTACGCTGTACATTCTTGAAGTTTACGAAAATACCCTGAGCTGTTTCCGGTCTTAAATATACTACGTTCTTAGCATCCTCAGTGACACCCTGGAATGTCTTGAACATAAGATTAAACTGACGAATAGATGTGAAATTATGCTTGCCGCATGTTGGACATGGAACATTGTGATCAGCGATCCACTTTTCCATTTCTTCATTAGACCAACCATCAACGGAAGACTCAAGTTCGATGCCATTTTCAGATGCAAAATCTTCGATGATCTTGTCTGCTCTGAATCTTTCATGACATTCCTTACAGTCCATGAGAGGATCTGAGAATGAACCAAGGTGACCAGAAGCTACCCATGTCTGAGGATTCATCAGGATGGCAGCGTCAATACCAACATTGTATTTGTTTTCCTGGATGAACTTCTTCCACCAAGCTTTCTTTACATTGTTCTTCAGTTCAACACCGAGGTTACCGTAATCCCAGGTATTCGCAAGACCACCATAGATCTCAGAACCTGGATAAACAAAACCACGTGACTTTGCAAGAGCAATGATTTTTTCCATTGTCTTTTCTGACTTTTCCATATCTTTCGCCTCTTTCATATTTTTTGAATTTCAAAAGAAATTTATTCTATATATGCAAATGAACTGTGCACGCACAACTCATTTGAAAGAACCTTAGTAATTAAATGAGAATACCACAATAGCATTTCCCTGGCCATCTGTTGTAACGCTACCATTACCGTTAAGTACTGCGTGATGGTTGTAGTACTGGCAGGCGCCATCTTCAAACTCTAATACAAAGGGAGCACCTGTCATAACCATCATCAGGCTGTCGTCTGTAATGTCGTCTGACTTAATATCTGTGTTACCCTTTGCATCTGTGAATGTAGCTACTGCATCTGTGGCAGAAGCACTTGTTAAATCATCCACCTGCTGCTGAGCTTCTGTTTCCAGATTGCCATTTTCAACATCTTCAGCAGAGAAACCAGCTTCTGCTAATTCCTCATCACTTACTGTGGCTGTGGCCACTGAATTTGCAGCCTTGGAAGCGGCAAGTGCAGCTTCTGTAGCACTGGCAATTTCAGCACGTGTTAATGTATCTGCTTCTTCTCTATTAAACAAAGAAAGAGTTACATCGATATGATCGAATTCATTGTAAACATTAATATCCTGGAACTTCAGAGCACACTTGGCTACTGTGCCTTCCATTTTGAACTCAAGAAGTTCAACAGCTGTAAGACCCTTTGTCTGATTAAAGGAATCCACTTCAGACTGAACAAAGCCTTCAATCTCTGCCTGACTTGCTGTAGCTTCTGCAAAATCTTCTACAGCGATTTCCGTGATGGAACCATCTGCATGGAAACGTAAGGTATTTTCCGTAACTGTGCTTGTATAGTCAGGAGCTTCTGTTGTAACAGGAACTTTCTTACCCTTACATGCCACAAGGCTAAATACCAGCATGAGAATCATGCCAACCGCCATAATTTTCTTCATGGATTTTAATGATTTCATAATGAATTATATCTTCCTTTTATTAATTCTTAATCAAAGTTAACTATCAAATTATAAAATATGGGAAACTAGCCCACAAACATGATGTATTCTACATGAACGGCTTTAGAATATCAAGGGATTTGAAATGGTAAGTACAGTGCTCTTTCACATATAAATCCGTAATTTTTTCCACTTGTTTCAGGGTTTCTTCATTAATATTAAACCGGTAAAGTTCCTTCAGATTTCTGGAAAAAACATATTGGAGAATATAGAGGCATTCCTGACTCACTTTGGCATCATAATTCGCCCTACCCTTTTTGACACAATCCTGGCACACCACTCCTCCAGAGGAAAAGTCCAAAAATGCAAGCCCTTCTGTTTCGTGACACTTTATACATTCGTTCACTTCCAGTCCATAACCTGCAATCTGCAACATCTTTAATTCATAGACCCTGCGGATTAATTCTAAAGGAAGCTTTCCTTCCAGAATGGCATGATAGGTATAGAAAAGCAGATTCAATTCGTGTTTCGCTTCCACATTTTCTCTGGTGAAATACTCGGCAAACTCATTTGCATAGGAGGCATAGACCAGTCGATCCAGGTCTGTAAGCAGCCCCGGGAAGTATTCCTCAATTCGTGCCCCCACCAGTTTATAGGCAGAACCGGAACGAATAACATCAAAAGAGCCCATCACAAATTTCTGACAGACAGCTTTGATTCCGTTTTTTTCCCGTCTTGCATAATTGGCGAATACGGTGATTCGTCCAAGATTTGGTGTGAGCAGAACGATTCTTTTATCAAATTCACGCAGCACAGAGGAATCCAGTACAATTCCTCTCACTGTAATCTGATTCTGTGGTGTCAATATTTCTTCCCTACTTTTATTTCTTCTTATTGTAACCCAGGCTCTTTAAGTTCATATCATTGTCACGCCAGCCAGGTCTTACCTTAACCCAAAGTTTAAGATTCACCTTGCAATCCAGCATTTCTTCAATGTCGTGGCGGGCATTGGAACCGATCTTCTTCAGCATGGCCCCCTTCTTACCGATAACAATTCCCTTATGGGATTCCCGTTCGCAAAGAATGGAAGCTTCAATATCAACGATAGGCTCCCCATTTGCTGTGGTTCTCTCCTTCATCTTCATGATTTCAACAGCGATACCATGAGGAATTTCCTTATCCAGGAAAAGAAGGCACTTTTCTCGAATATACTCCGAAGCAATTTCTCTTTCTGTTTCATCTGTTAAAGTATCCGGATCATAGTAAAGAGGTCCTTCTGGCAGTAAATCAAAAATAGCCTGCATCAGGTCTTTCATATGCAGTCCAGCCTTACCAGAGCAAGCAAGGATTTTTACATCCTTTGCCGCCTCTATATCCTTGGCCTTACCAAGTTCTAAAACTGCCTGCTGATAAGCCTGACTGTAAGTCTCCTTGGTTCTTGCAATCTTATTCTCTTCAGCCAGATCTTCTTTATTAATAACAATCATGGCAGGCTTATGAGACTTAGCCAGAAGAGACAGCATCTTTCTTTCACCTGCACCAATGAAGGTGGATGGTTCAATAATCCACATGGCAGCATCGGCCGTCTTCACTGTTTCTTCAATTTCATCATCCATGTATTCGCCAAGCTTTGTTTCCGCTTTTGTGATACCTGGCGTATCCAGGAAAATGATCTGTCCTCGATCATCCGTAAAAACCGTCTGAATCTTTTTTCGTGTTGTCTGGGCACGAGGGGACACAATGGCAATCTTCTGTCCAATCAAAGCGTTCATAATGGTGGATTTACCAACATTGGGTCTACCTAAAATTGCAAGAAATCCTGATTTCAATATTTATCTCCTATTCATTATCTCCAAATAAATTCTTAATACTAAGGAAGCAATCCTTATTCTCACGAATCTTATCTTCACCACCAATGGCCGCCACAGCACCGGTTGAAATAATTGCTTCCATATATGGTGCAAGGGCTCTGATATCTTCTGGCTTGCAGGCAAGTACCTGATCTCTTTCCTTCTGTAAATCCTGGTCTGTAACACCTGTAAGGAAAGCTGCGTTTGAGAAATTGCCCTTGGCTCTGGAATTCATTGGTGCATCCATCTTGGCAATACTTCCAATAATGTACTTGGTCATATCTCTTTCGTCACAATCGAAGTTTCGAACATAATCCACAACGCCCTTATAAACATCTAAAGTAGATTTACAGTTTGGATCTCTGTAACTTACAAAGGATGAATAACCAGATCTTGGGAAGGTACACATACATCCGTAGGCACCACCCAGAACACGAACCTGAGTCCACAAATAGTCATAAGATAAAATGGTATGAAGAACTCGCAAAGCTCCATTGGTATCAAAGCCAGCATCACGGAAGTTACCAGAGCACGCCACATACTGAACCTGGGAGGCTGCATATAAGCCTTCATTTTTCTTTACCAGCTTCACATCCTTCTTTGCACCAATCTTCTCATCTGAAAGAATGCTTGAAAAATCACGAATTGATTTTTCCAAAGCCTCTGGCTCTAACTGAGAGGTAAATGAGATTAACATCTTTTCCTTACGAAGAGCCTTGGCAAGGGAAGCCTTCATAGAGGCCACCACCTGCTCCGGATTTATTTTCAATAACTTATCCACTCTCTGGAGGAAATAGTAAAATTCGATTCCAGACATGGCGTCATCTATAAATGCAGACTTGGAAATATAGGATGTGGCTCTACGCATGGCATTTGTATGGCCACTAGCAACTAGTGAGACCCGTCCTGCGCTAAGTGCTTCTGCAATAATCTGCTTTACACGGTCCAGGTCTTCCAAATGAGATGTGGATATAATTTCTTTAATTAACTGAAATCCACTATCCACCTTAGAATCCAAGGCCTTAAAGGCAGCAACAAAATGAGAAATATAATCCACATTCTTAATAGGTGCCACAGCCACATCAAAGCCAAGACCACCCACTTCTCTGTCAATCTCATTTGACAGCTGGGCGAAGGAATGCTGGTCCGTATCTACTTCCTGAAAAATCATAGTATCCAGTGCCAGGTACTGATACTCCTCTAATGTGAAGTCATCAATTGGCATAAGAATGGAAACATAGGAAATACCATTTGTAAAATAATCATGTACATTCACATCCGTGTCTGCTACTTTTACAATTTTATTATTCAGTTTCATTGCCTTTTTGCCAATATCCGAGATTTGAAGAAGAGGTACCTTCTTTAAGTCTTCTGGGCTGGAGCTTTCTGCCTGATAGGCTTTTAAATGTTTTGTATTGGCTATAATATCTTCCACTTCCTGCTGACTCAAGGATGCTTTAAGCTTGGCCAGCTTTTCTGCCAGACGAGCTTCTTTTTCCTCATTCAATCCCTTTTTCGGAACATTGGCAACAAAGGCTTTGAAGTCATTATCTAGGACATAATCCTGAATCAGTTTTTCAAAGTAGCCCTTGTCCATATTCTCTTTAAAGAAGTCATAACATTCGTCCATGGAGAATACATCCAGCGCCTTACCTGCATCGTAAATCCACATGGCATAAGCTGCCAGACCAATGGACAGCCCCTTAGGGATATGTCCAAAGTTCCCTTCCTTATGTTCGAATTCATAATGATTAATGGCAGCTGAAAGGGTCTCCTTATCCAGACCATTCTTTACAATATCGGATAAAGTTTTATTGATAATTTCAACAAATTTCTCCTGCTTATCCAGAGAGGAATCCGTTAAGGTAATGGAAAGCCCAGCCTGTCTGGAAGAGAAATCATCAGACCAGTCAACTTCGGAACCCAGTCCTGCATCCTGCAGTGCCATTTTTAATGGTGCACCTGGCACAGTGGTTAATACATAACCAAGAATATCAAAGGCAAGCTGTACCTTCTTATCCAGTTCTTCTGTAGGCAGAATTACGTTGTAAGTCAGCGTGGTTCTATCATCTTCCTGGTCCTCCTCTGAAATTGGATAATAAGACACCAGTTCCTTAGGACCGTGAATGGATTCCTGAAGCTTAATTTCAGAATCAATCTTTTTATAGTCATACTTTGACAGGTATTCCTGATCAATGTAATCCAGTTCCTTTTCTGCATCCATATCTCCATAAAGGTAAATATAGGAATTAGATGGATGATAATAATCCCTGTGGTATTCCAGATACTCTTCTCTTGTTAAATCAGGAATAAGCTCTGGATCACCACCTGAATCCCTGGAGTAAATGGAATCTGGGAAAAGAAGTTCATTAATCGCACTGGAAAGTAAAGAATCTGGCGAAGAATAAACACCACGCATTTCATTGTAAACAATACCATTAATGGTGAGATCATCCTTTGGATCTGTCATTTCATAATGCCAGCCTTCCTGCTGGAAGATTTCCGGATACTTGTAAATATTTGGATGGAATACCGCATCCAGATATACATCCATAAGATTGTGGTAATCCTGAGCATTCAGGGATGCAATAGGATAAATGGTACGATCCGGATAAGTCATGGCATTGAGGAAGGTATTGAGACTTCCCTTGGCCAGTTCAATAAAGGGATCCTTTACCGGATATTTTTCAGAACCACAAAGCACGGTATGTTCAATAATATGCTGAATACCCTTGGAATTTGTAGGTGGTGTACGGAAGCCAATGGAGAATACCTTGTTCTCATCGTCGTTAGTTACCACGGCAACCTGGGCCTTAGTTTTAATATGTTCAAGCACGTAACCTGTGCCATTCACTTCTTTTAACTCTTCTTTTTGAAGAATCTTATAAGCTTTTAAATTTTCTAAATTATTCAAATGAACTGCTCCTAAATATAATCTTGGCAAAGATAAAGGTTTTGCCCTAATTATAATAAGACAAAACCTTAACTTTTGCTATCAAAAGGATGTTGAAAATGAAATTATCACAATTTTTCCTTTACTACGAAAACCTATAGTTTAAAGCTTGCTGGAAGTAATTCAGAAAGCTGATAATCCTTATAGTTTTCCACAGACCTGGCCACAATCACTTCCATATCCTTTTCTTTATCTGCGAACTCAGCCAAAACCTGTCTGCAGGCACCGCAAGGAGATGCAAATTCCATTTCCCCGCCCAATGGTCCACCTACGATAGCTATGGCATCAATATGTCTATATCCTTCTGCCACAGCGCGAAATACAGCAGATCTTTCTGCACAGTTTGTCAGTCCGTAGGATGCATTTTCACAATTACAGCCAGTGAAGATTTTTCCATCATTGGTAATCAGGGCTGCTCCCACCAGATAATGTGAATATGGCGCATAGGCATTATTTCTTGTTTTTGTGGCAAGCTCAATCAGCAGCTTCTTTGTGTTGGCATTTACTTTCATATGGATTCTCCCTAATTCTTACTATTCATAAAGTCAAATATGGATAACTGGTCATCTTTTTTTTCTTCAATCTTCTTGGCAGATTGTGATTTGACCTGTCCTGCATCCTTACTCTTAAAATGCAAATATTCCTTATGAATCCAGGCCATGATAAGCGTAACCAGATACTTTTCTTCTTCCGGACTTAAGTCCCTGTTTTCAGGAATCTTATGCCACTTCCTGATACAGCCTCTGCAGCAGGAAGCTGTGGCGTGCTGGGCAATAAAAACCGGATGTCCTTTGGTAGGTGTCTGTTTTCCATCTCTGGGATTATTCGCCCTGCCCTCATTCTTATGAATGAAATCTTTACAATGGGACTTAATCTTATCCCAGCCCTTATCATCAATATAGGCAATGTCCTTTTCTTTTAAATGAAAGGAATTACGAAAAGTGGACTGACCTATTCGACCCAGAAACTCATCAAATCTGGCATCCTGTTGTCTCCAGATTTTCTTTTCTTCTTCAGAAACATTCATAAACAAACCTCTTGCTCTACTTTGCAGGGATAAATATTAAAGCATCCTGTCTATAACCAATAGCGGATACCTATATGCATTATACAAAAAAGGCCGCGAAATTTCTTCCGCGACCTTTATGATTATAAAAGCAAATCTCATTTGCCAGGCAAATTTTTGCTTCTTTTATTTTAGTACATGCCAGGAGCTGGGGCAGCTGGGGCAGCTGGGGCAGCTTCCTTAATATCAGCAACAACTGACTCTGTTGTAAGGAGTGTTGAAGCGATAGATGTAGCGTTCTGAAGAGCTGTTCTTGTAACCTTAACTGGGTCGATGATACCTGAATCAATCATGTTAACGAACTTTTCGTTGTAAGCATCGAAACCAATCTTATCGTCAGCTTCCATAACCTTGTTTACAATTACAGCGCCTTCAAGACCTGCATTTTCAGCAATCTTAAAGAGCGGAGCTTCCAGTGCCTTAGCAATGATCTTTGCACCTGTCTTCTCGTCGCCTTCCAGAGTATCTGCAAGATCCTTAACCTTCTTAATAGCGTGGATATAAGCAGAACCACCACCAGAGATGATACCTTCTTCAACTGCTGCACGTGTAGCGTTGAGGGCATCTTCCAGACGAAGCTTTGCTTCCTTCATTTCTGTTTCTGTAGCAGCACCAACACGGATAACTGCAACACCACCAGCAAGCTTTGCAAGTCTTTCCTGAAGCTTTTCACGATCGAAATCAGACTTGGTTTCAGCAATCTGAGCCTTGATTACATTTGTTCTCTCATCAACTGCTGCCTGGTTACCTAAACCATCAACGATTGTTGTGTTGTCCTTTGTAACCTTAACAGACTTAGCCTGACCAAGCTGTTCCAGAGTTGTATCCTTCAGCTCGTAACCAAGTTCTGCAGAAATCACAGTACCACCTGTGAGGATTGCGATATCCTGAAGCATATCCTTACGACGATCACCATATCCTGGAGCCTTAACTGCAACAACATTGAATGTACCACGAAGCTTATTAACAATCAGAGTTGTAAGAGCTTCACCTTCAATATCCTCAGCAATTACAAGAAGGGCACGGCCTGTCTTTACGATGTTCTCAAGAAGTGGAAGGATATCCTGAATATTTGAAATTTTCTTATCTGTGATTAAGATGTATGGGTTATCCAGTTCAGCAACCATCTTTTCCATATCGGTTGACATGTAAGCTGAAACATAACCACGATCGAACTGCATACCCTGTACCAGGTCAAGTTCTGTCTTCATTGTCTTTGATTCTTCAACAGTGATAACGCCATCGCTTGAAACCTTATCCATAGCATCAGCAACAAGCTGACCAACTGTTTCGTCACCAGCAGAAATTGCTGCAACCTTAGCGATCTGGTCCTTACCATTTACCTTCTCAGAAAGATCAGAAATTGCAGCTGTAGCTGCTTCTGTACCCTTCTTCATACCCTTACGAAGAACGATAGGATTTGCACCTGCTGCCAGGTTCTTCATTCCTTCGTTGATCATAGCCTGTGTAAGAACTGTAGCTGTTGTTGTACCATCACCAGCAACATCGTTTGTCTTTGTAGCTGCTTCCTTAACAACCTGAGCGCCCATGTTTTCAAATGGATCATCCAGTGTGATTTCCTTTGCGATTGTAACACCATCATTTGTGATAAGTGGTGCACCGTAAGACTTATCCAGAACAACATTGCGTCCCTTTGGTCCCAGTGTTACGCTTACTGTATCTGCAAGCTGATTGACACCAGCTTCAAGTGCTTTTCTAGCTTCTGCGCCATACTTAATTTCTTTAGCCATTGTGTTTATGCCTCCAATTATTTTTACTGCCAGCAAATGGAATTGCCGGCTTCATTTTCTTAAAATCAAACGAATTGTTTTAAACAAGTTCATTTGTCAGTTTATTCAACTACTGCAAGGATGTCTTCTGCCTTAACGATTGTGTACTTCTCATCGCCTAAAGTTACATCTGTACCTGCATACTGAGAATAGATAACCTTCTGACCAACTGTTACATTAACAGGAATCAGCTTACCACCTTCTTCCTTACCAGGACCTACAGCTACAACCTCTGAATACGCTGGCTTTTCCTTTGAATTACCTGTGAGGATAATTCCTGAAGCTGTCTTCTCTTCAACTTCTGCCTGCTTTAAAACAACTCTGTCGCCTAATGGTTTAATCATTTTTATGTGCCTCCTATTGAATGAATTTTTGGCACTCAACTAATATGAGTGCTAACATTGTTCTTATTATATGTCATTAGGCAAATAAATCAACCCTTTTTCAAAAGAAATTTGTGAAGAAATCGACACATTTTTGACAATTAAATTTATTAAAAAAGGCTTTCCGCACTCGTCAGAAAGCCTTATGTTTTATTCTTTTATAGATTCCTATTGCAAAGGAGTTGCCCATAGAAAAATATATACACCTTTTCTCTAGGCCTGAAGAGCAGCTTCCACCACATGAGAAATCAGAACTGCTGTTGTAACTGAGCCCACACCTCTTGGAACTGGTGAAATAGAATCAACAATTGATTCAACCTCATCAAAAGCCACATCACCGACTAATCTATTCTTTTCCTGACTCCAGTTAATGCCTACGTCAACAACCGCCTGTCCTGGATTGAAGTAATTTGCTGTAATCATTTCTGCACGGCCAAGAGCTGCAACAACGATGTCTGCGTCTTTTACGATGGATGGCATATCTTTTGTTCTGGAATGGCATACAGTTACTGTGGCATTTTCATTCATAAGCAGCATGGAAACTGGCTTACCAATAACAAGACTACGGCCAATGACCGCTGCCTTCTTTCCAGACATTTCAACTTCATAATATTTCAGCATTTCAATAACAGCCTGAGCAGTACAAGGGGCAAAGCCCTTTCCAGAACCAGCATAAATGGAAGCCATGGAACCACTGGTGATTCCATCCACATCCTTGGCAGGATCCAGTGCCTGACAGGCAGCCTTTTCATCCAGAGTCTTAGGAAGAGGTCTGAACATAAGAACCCCATGGACACCATTATCTTTATTCAAGTCCTCAATGGTCTGCATAAGAACTTCCTGGGAAACATCCAGAGGAAGTACCACATTCTTCACGGCAACGCCTGTCTTTTCACAACGCTTTGTGGCACCCCGTTCATAGGAAAGATCATCTTCTCTTTCTCCCACACGTAAAATAGCAAGAGTAGGCTGAATTCCTTTTGCCTTTAACTCTTCCACTTTAACAATTGTCTTTTCATCAATTGCATCCGCAACTGCCTTACCCAATAATAATCTAGCCATAAATCATCCTCCATACCCACAGGAAACGCACTATTTTTTCAGGAAGCTTTTATCCTCTCAGCTTCTTTGTAACTGCATCCACAATCGAATCCGCCATAGGAGCATAAACAGAAAGCAATTCATCTGCCTCTGCCTCAATTTCTGCAGCCTTATCTCTGTCCCGGAGACTCTTTGTATTGATAAATACATTGAGACTTGCGGATGTCAGCGCCGCCTTTGCCAGCATGGCGCCACAGCCAACATCGCTCACCATCAGTACAGAGCTCTTCACCAGCATCTCATTTAAGAGCAGCACACTTTCTGCAATAACTCTCATCATTTTAAGAGGTGGCTGAATGGCAACCAAAGTGGCTTCTTCTAATTTTCCTGCACGTTCTGGATCTTCCTTTGGGATTCCGTAGGCCCGGGATAAAGGCTCAAATGCAGCCTCATCCTCTTCCACTAAATCCAGTAATCTTTCACGAAGCATATCTCCCTGCTTCAAAATTCTCTGCAGATCATCTTCATATTCTGCATACTTTTTCTTGCCAGTGGTAAAATTGGCTGACATGGAACAAAGAGCAACCGCATAAGCTCCCACAAGAGCTGCAGCACCGCCACCACCTGGAACAGAAACCTTGGCAGAAAGCTTCTTTGCAAATTCACGGCTGCTAATTTCAGTTAATTTCTCACTCATGGCTTTCCCCTTTTCTTAAACAATTAACCGGATTCCGGCAAAGGGAATGCGCATCTCATTTGCCGGAATTATTTTAAAAAACAGGCGGGAACAACACGTGTACCCGCCTATATGCATTCTATTAGTTTGCTGGCTTATAAGATGACTTAAGACCAACGATACGATTCCAAACCTGCTTGTCTTCCTTAGAATCCTTAGAATCTACGCAGAAGTAACCATTACGGATAAACTGGAATGCCTTTGTAGGCTCCGCATTTGCAAGGCTCTTTTCAAGCTTGGCATTTGGACAAACGGTAAGAGAATTTGGATTGAAGTTCAGAGTACCATCTTCATTCAGCTTACCCTTTTCTTCATCGATGAGATTCTCATAAAGACGAACTTCTGCGTCTACACAGTCAAGTGCGTTAACCCAATGGATAGTACCCTTAACCTTACGGGTTGCACAGTCGCCAAGACGTGTCTCTGGGTCATATGTAGCATGGATTTCAACCACGTTGCCATTTTCATCTTTCACACAACCAGTACACTTAGCGAAGTAAGCGCCCTTAAGACGAACTTCATTTCCTGGGAACATACGGAAGTACTTCTTAGGAGGTTCTTCCATGAAGTCTTCTCTCTCAATGTAAAGCTCACGAGAGAATGTAATCTCACGCTGACCTGCATTTGGATCATCCGAGTTATTATCAATTGGAAGAGACTCCATCTGTCCTTCCGGATAGTTATCAATGATAAGTTTCACTGGATCAAGAACACCCAGAACACGTGGAGCCTTAGGCTTCAGGTCTTCACGGATGCAATATTCAAGCATTGCATAATCACATGATGACTGAGACTTAGATACACCAGCCAGTTCCATGAACATCTTCAGAGATTCTGGTGTAAAGCCCCGACGGCGAAGAGCTGCCAGAGTTACAAGACGTGGATCATCCCAACCGTCTACTACGCCATCTTCCACAAGTTTCTTGATATAACGCTTACCAGTAACAACATTTGTCAGGTAAAGCTTAGAGAACTCAATCTGCTTAGGTGGGTTCTTGAATTCGGCTTCGCGAACAACCCAGTCATAAAGAGGTCTGTGATCTTCAAATTCCAGTGTGCAAATGGAATGTGTAACACCTTCCACAGCATCCTCGATTGGATGAGCAAAGTCGTACATTGGATAGATGCACCACTTATCACCTGTATTGTGGTGATACATACGAGCAATACGATAGATGATAGGATCACGCATGTTGATGTTAGGGCTTGCCATATCAATCTTTGCACGAAGAACCTTAGAACCATCTTCAAACTTACCATCTCTCATGTCACGGAAAAGCTGAAGGTTTTCTTCAACAGATCTGTCACGGTATGGGCTGTTTACACCTGGTTCTGTCAGTGTTCCACGCATAGCACGAATTTCATCGGCAGTAGAATCATCTACATAAGCGATTCCCTTCTGGATGAACTTCTCAGCGATTTCGTACATGTTATCGAAATAGTCAGAAGCAAAATAGATATCCCCATGGAAGTCTGCGCCTAACCACTCTACGTCCTTAGCAATAGACTCAACGAATTCAGTCTTTTCCTTTGTTGGGTTTGTATCATCAAAACGAAGATTGAATACACCGCCATATTCTTTAGCAAGTCCATAGTTCAAAAGAATAGACTTTGCATGACCAATATGAAGATAACCATTTGGTTCTGGTGGGAAACGAGTAACAATCTTAGAATACTTTCCTTCTGCTAAATCTTCGTCAATAATCTGTTCGATGAAGTTTTTAGAAGTCTTAACTTCTCCTTCTTCATTCTTCTTGATTTCTTCTGTGTCTGCCATTTCAGACCCTCCATTATCTTTAATCAGAGCAAGTAAAGATTGCTCCGTAAATCTCATTCCATAGAAGTTATTAGACCAATATAACGCATAGCGCCCGATTGTCAATCATCATCCATAGTTGGAAGAATAACGGAAGGTCCATGATCCTCTGTAGACGCCTCATCCTGTCCTTTGGATGCCAGCTGCATAAAGCCATCACGAATTTCCGCTTTTTCCTTTTCTTCCACTTCTTTCTGATGCTCAGCAAGAGCCTTTGCTTCTGCTTCAATCTTTGCCTTTTGCTTTTCCAGTCTTGCCTTTTCTTCTTCCAGGCGATTAACTGCTGCAGCTTCTTCTGCAAGTCTTTGCTTTTCTTCTTCAGAAAGTTCTTCCTCTTCCGAGAGAGCCAGAGCCTTTTCATCATCCGGACTAACTACTTCAAATGCAGAATCAATGCCAAATGGTCTTGACTTCAGTGCATCCTGTACATAGTCAGATTCTTCTTCCTCCAGATGTGGAATGTTCTTACCAACATTATTATCTTCCGCATGTTCCAGGATAATTTCTCCAGTATCCTCATTCACAGCGTAGCCCTTGTTACGACTAATCTTTACTGTTGAACCTAGTTCATTTACCTGCTTTGCTTCCTCTTCATAAGCCTGTCCCTGATTCTGCATTTCTTCCTGATAGTTTTCAGGAGTTTTCTCATCAGGTTTGCTTGTTTCTGTCTCAGTTTCTACTTTTTCGGATTCAGCTTCTTCTATATTCTCAGGCTCTTTTGCTTCCTGTCCCTGAAGAATCTCTTCCTCTGTCACTTCCTCTACAGAAGATTTTTCATCAAGATTTTCAAAACCATCCATTGTTTCAGAAGCAGAGTTTTCTCTGGAAGACGAATTCTCAGAAGCGGTATCGTCAGAAGTTCCTTCCAGATTCTGATCAGATGTTAAAACCATAGTCTCTGATTCAGATTCCTCTTCACTATTTCCATATTCATCCGCATCTGCAGATTCCAGAATCAGGTCAGTTGCACTCTTACGACCCAGGCCTTTGGATTTTAATTCCTGTAATTCACGATTTAACTTCTGGTTCTTGAAAGCCATATATATAATCATAACTGCCATGGCAAGCATAAGAATCAGGATGCCAGAGAAAAAGGACTTAAATCCTGTTTGCATAAACAAATCTAATATCATGGACATACCTCCATTTCTTAAAGTCTGCTACCAAGATATATAAAAATAGCTGTAAATCGAGAATGATTTACAGCCAGATGAGCCGCCAACCGGAATCGAACCGGCGACCTCAACATTACCGATGTTGCGCTCTACCGACTGAGCTATGACGGCGTTCAATGAGATTTACTATACCATAACAAGCCATTCAGGTCTACAAAAACTTTAGGATATAAAGCTTTATAGAGCTTGTATTTATAAGGAATCTGTCAGCTTTCACCAACAGATTCCCCACAAATATTCCAATGCGTTCATAAAATAGGAATGACCTATAAAAATCTTACTCATTCCCAGACAGAAGAATTCGGTCATTATCCAGATTCTTACCAGAAACCTTTGCGAAGTTCTCCAGAAGATCATCTACTGTCATGCCACTTCTCTCCTGGTCACGAATATCCAGAACAATATTACCCTTATCCATCATAAGAGTTCGATTTCCCAGTTCCAGAGCCTGATGCATATTATGAGTAACCATAAGGCATGTCAGATTATTTTCCTTTACGATGGACTTAGTAAGTTCCAGAACCTTATCGGCCGTGGCAGGATCCAAAGCCGCTGTATGTTCATCCAAAAGAAGAATCTTTGGTGTAACCAGAGTTGCCATAAGAAGAGTCAGAGCCTGACGCTGACCACCAGAAAGTAACCCCACAGGATTCTTCATTCGGTCTTCCAGTCCCATACCTAAAAGAGCAAGTTTCTCACGGAAAAGTTCTCTTTCCTTCCTGGATACCCGGCTGAAAATAATTTTATTACGGGAAGCTCTTAAGTAGGCAACAGAAAGATTCTCTTCAATTGTCATATTAGGCGCTGTTCCCATAAGCGGATCCTGGAAAAGTCGTCCAATATACTGACTTCTTTTATGTTCTGGTACAAATGTGATGTCCTCATCGTCCAGATCAATGGCTCCTTCATCTACAAAGAAAGATCCGGAAATTGCATTAAATAGTGTAGACTTACCAGCACCATTGGAACCAACAATGGTAATAAAGTCTCCATCCTGAACGGTAAGATTCAGGTTTGTAATTGCCTTCTTCTCATTCACAGTACCCGGGTTGAAGGTCTTAGAAATTTTACGAATCTTTAACATTTCTCAGTCCTCCTTCTCATTTGCTGCAGTAGAATTTTCTTCACCAATTCCATTTGCCAGGGCAAGGCGATTCTTTCTGGCTTTTCTCTTCTGTCCCTTCAACTTCAGCATCTTCTTGGCAGATGGTGCTGCGATAGCTACAGCAACGATAAGAGCAGATACCAGCTTAAAGAATTCAGTTGGCACATTCAGACGCAGGGCAAGGGATACGATAAATCTGTAAATGCAGGAACCGATTACCACAAAAATTATCTTCTTCAGCATATTTCCCTTGTTGTAGAAAATACCACCGATAATAACAGAGGCCAGGGCTACTGTTACCATACCAGTACCTCTTGTAATATCTACGGACTTGTCATACTGAGCAGTTAAAGCACCAGCAAGACCGGTAAATGCATTTGCCACGCACATACCAACTACAATTGTAAATCCTGTATTAATAGAGGATGCACGAACCATGGCTGGACTGTCACCCGTTGCACGAATTGAAAGACCAAGACGAGTTCCCAGGAACCACCAGATCAGGAAACATGCAATCAGAACAATGACAGTTACTGTAATGAGCTTATACCACTCTGCCCAGAAGGCGCCGGGAATCAGTCCCTTAACTAGGGAAAAGAGAGTATCTGTACCAAATACAGCCACATTGGATTTGAATCCCATAACCGCAAGGTTAATGGAATAAAGACCAGTGTTTACGATGATACCAGCTAAAATACTTTCCACACCAAACTTGGTCTGCAGAATTGCTGTAACAAATCCGGAAAGTACACCTGCAGCAATAGCTGCAAAAATTGCAAGAATTGGATGACCTGCCAGAGTTACGATGGCAGAAACAGCACATCCCAACGTATAGCAACCATCTGTAGAAAGATCACAAATATTCAAAATTTTAAAAGAAATAAATAAAGACAGAGCAACCAGGCCATAGATCATTCCCAGTTCCAGCGCAGTCTGAACAATTCCTACGGTAATAAAGCCTTCCATAAACCAACCTCTTATCATTTTTGTATAAATAAAACAGCGATATGCCAGGAGCACACCGCTGTGAATTGTACCATATTATGGAATTTCCGTCACCATGACAGTAAAGAAAATTCATTTAGAAAAATGAATTTCTAAGCCAAATTCATTTGCACTACTGGGAATCTGAATCAGATGAAGTTGCTGCATCAAATTCCTGCTTAGTTGTAGT
This sequence comes from uncultured Lachnospiraceae bacterium, assembly GCA_900314445.1. Classification (GTDB taxonomy): domain Bacteria; phylum Bacillota; class Clostridia; order Lachnospirales; family Lachnospiraceae; genus Eubacterium_Q. The sequence goes on from OMVA01000049.1 coordinate 21,489, forward strand.
TTCCTTAATTCCTGTGCAGTAAGGCTTAAATGCTGCTTCTACTTCTGAAAGGTCGTAGCCAAGTTCTTCACAAGTTTCTGTATTAATCATAGCAAGACCGTTATCAAATGTCTTAACAGGCATTGTAGAAATATCTTTACCATCTACAAGAATTTCAGAAACCATGTTTGCTGTCTCACGGCCAAGGTTCGCGTAATCAACACCATAACCAACGAAGCTTCCATTCAGAGCGAAGGAATCAGCACCTGCATAATGAGGAATCTTTGCTTCGTTAAACTTTTCATAGATTGCAAGTTCAGACTTCATGATTGTGTTATCTGTTGGAGTGAATACTGCGTCAACGCCCTCAGCAATCAGGGCATCCGCTGCTGATGAAACTTCATCAACTGTTGTACCTGTCTTTTCAACGTATTCAACGCCCTTTTCGTCAAGAATAGCCTTTGCATCAGCAATTGCCTGAGTGGATGCATCTTCTGACTTAGAGTAAAGAAGACCAACCTTCTTTGTGTCAGGATTCTGAGCAAACATAAGGTTAAAGATTGCTTCTGTATTCAGAGCATCTGAAGTACCTGTAATATTTCCGCCTGGTTCATCCATGGAAGCAACAAGCTTTGCACCAACTGGATCCGAAGAAGCTGCAAATACGATTGGAATCTGATCATCTTCTGTTGCTGCCTGCATGATCTGAGCTGTTGGAGTTGCGATTGCTACAATGAGATCAACCTTATCAGCTACAAGATCTGCTGCGATCTGGTTGAGAGTTGTACCATCAGCCTGACCATTCTCATACTGAATATTAAACTTTACATTCTTTTCTTCGCCAAGTTCAGCAAGTCTTGACTCAATATTCTCCTCAATCTGATTGAGAGAAGCATCGTCAACATACTGAACAACACCAACTGTATAAGTCTTCTGACCATCATCCGCTGTTGCTGCTGTTGAGCCTGTGCCACTTCCACAAGCTACCATAGATGTGCACATTGCTGCACTTAAAAGAATTGCTGCTGTCTTTTTTAAAAAGTTCTTCTTCATTACTGGCTCTCCTTTAGATTTACATAAAATCATATTATGATTGCTGAAATATAGCACAGTTCTGTATAAAATACAATAGCAAATCAGCAGCATTCTCCATGATACCGATTTGCTATAAACTGCTTAAATATTGATATTATACAGGATTGAATAGATAAATCACTAACTTAGCAAATTTATATTTTTGTATAAATCTTGATAATTAAGAATAATATTCATACTATATTCAGCATTTAATGAAATTAGATGAATGATTCAACCCAGATAGATTTATCAAACAAAAACTATTTAGCCATTCTCTGTCTTACTATTTCAAAGGCAAGGACACCGGCTGCAACAGATGCATTCAGGGAATCAATATCACCGTCCATAGGAATGGATGTAATAAAGTCACACTGTTCCTTAACAAGACGGGAAACACCCTTACCCTCATTACCAATAACCAAACCAATTGGGCCTGTCAGGTTCTGTCTATACATGGTTTCACCACCCATGTCAGCACATACAAACCAAAGTCCCTTATCCTTTAAATCCTGAATCGTCTTTGTAATGTTTGTAACCTTTACAACGGGGGTATATTCAATGGCGCCAGCAGAGGCCTTAACAACCGTTGGAGTAATTCCTACTGCTCTATTCTTTGGAATGATAACACCATCAGCACCAGCAAGGTTTGCTGTACGGATGATTGCGCCTAAGTTATGAGGATCCTCAATGCCATCCAGAATAAATACGAATGGTGCATGCCCCTTCTTCTCAGCATGAGCGAAAATATCTTCCATCTCGGAATAGTGATATGCAGCTGTTCTGGCAATCACACCCTGATGATGTCCGGATTCAGAAATCTGATCCAGGCGATCCTTAGAAACAGGAGTTACATTTGCTCCAGTGCCCTTTACTGCCTGAAGAATTCTGGCAATGGTTCCATCAGAAATGCCTTCCTGTACGAAAAGCTTTTCAATGGTCTTTCCTGCACGGATTACTTCCAGAACTTCGTTTCTACCCTCTACCTGTGTAGACAGAACTTCTTCGCCATCCTTCTCTTCAGCTGCGTAGTCATCTGCGTCGGCGTCAATCTCATTTGCCTGACTTTCAGCAAAGCCATCTGACTTTCTATCCTCATAGCCATGCTTCTTTCTATAGTCATCAATCTGACCCTGGCTTGGCTTCTTGAATTTCTTAGGATCAACCTTACCCTTATATGGTTTTAACTTCTTGGAATAATCGTTATTTTTCATTCATTTCTCCTGCCATTTCCATAATGGCATCTACTATTTCTTCTAAGCGATCCGTTCTCCCTGACAAATAGAGGTAACCAATCATGGCTTCAAAACCAGTTGCTTTTTTATATTCTGCAAGACTGGCATTCTTAGCCTTACTATGTGATTTTGCATTTCTTCCACGGCGGAACATCTCCAATTCCTCCTCAGAAAGAAGGTCCTTCTTACTATCCATGAAGGCTGCCTGGCACTTGGCACAGACAATAGCAGTCACTCTCTTATGATACTTTTCTGGCTGCATATTGGACTTTTCTACAAATCTTCTTTTAATCAGAAGATCAAATACAGAGTCGCCAATATAAGCAAGGGCCAGAGGTGAATAGGTTGAGCTTATTACTTGCGAATCCATTTAACGCCTTCCCTTGTATCCTTCAGTTCAATGCCCATTGCAAGAAGCTCATCACGGATTTCATCAGCTCTTGCGAAATTCTTATCTTTTCTTGCCTGTGTACGTTCAGCAATCAGTGCTTCGATATCGCTATCCAGAACCTGTGCCTTACGCTCCAGCTTAATTCCAAGTACATCTTCTGAAAGAACCTTAAGTTCCTTATAGATACCTTCAGCAAATGCAGCTGTTGAATTTTCATTTACATTTGAATTAGAGAACTTAATCAGTTCGAAGATAGCTGAAATTGCATCCGCTGTATTTAAGTCATCATCCATAGCCTCATCAAACTGCTTTACGAAGCCTGCAACTTCCTTATCCAGCATTGCCTGCTCTTCTGCAGTAATTGGAGCCTTGCTGCCCTTCTCCATGGTATCGCGAAGCTTTTCAGCACCATTGAAGATTCGGTCAAGTCCATTGGCAGAGGACTGAATCAGATCAGCTGAGAAGTTCAGTGGTGTACGGTACTGGGCAGAAAGCATGAAGTATCTGAGTACCTGTCCATTGTACTTCTTTGTAATATCACGAACTGTGAAGAAGTTACCAAGTGACTTGGACATCTTTTCGTTGTTAATCTTCAGGAATGCATTATGCATCCAGTACTTAGAGAATTGTTGTCCATTCGCAGCTTCTGACTGTGCTATTTCATTTTCATGATGAGGGAAAATGAGATCTTCGCCACCGGCATGAATATCCAGAGTTCCACCAATGTACTTACGTGACATTACTGAGCACTCTAAATGCCAGCCTGGACGGCCTTCGCCCCATGGTGACTCCCATGCAGGTTCCCCTTCCTTCTTTGGCTTCCAAAGAACGAAATCAAGTGGATCTTCCTTTTCATCATCCCCAGTAACCTTCAGAGCATGGCTCTCATCTCTGTGGCCAGATTCCAGATCATCAATATTCTTATGAGAAAGCTTACCGTATGTTGGGAATGAACGAACACGGAAATAAACTGTGCCATTCTTTTCATAAGCATGTCCCTTTTCAATAAGTTCCTGAACCATGGCAATCATATCCGGAATTTCAAGAGTAGCCTGTGGATGTGTTGTTGCTGGAAGAACGTTCAGTTCTGCCATATCCTTCTTGCACTCTTCAATGTATTTCTCAGAGATTTCAATAGAAGGAACACCTTCTTCATTGGCTCTCTTGATAATCTTATCGTCAACGTCTGTGAAGTTTGAAACGTAATTTACTTCATATCCCTTGTATGTCAGGTAACGACGAAGTGTATCAAAAACGATCATAGGACGAGCATTTCCGATATGAATATAATCATAAACAGTAGGTCCACAAACATAGATGCCGACCTTACCCTCCTTTACTGGCTTAAATAATTCTTTTTTGCGATCTAAAGTATTATAAATTCTCATTATTTTTTCCTTTCCGGATAGACCTTTTAAATCAGTACAAGGATAGGCGAAAGCACCTTAATTGTCAATGAAAAGGGGGGATTTGACGCGGATTTAACCAATCTTTTCCCTATAGCAGGAAATAAGGAAACGCAGTCCATTTGTACAAATGAACTGCGTTTCCTTTTTATCAATTGTATTTATCCTTATTACCTTCCAAATATTCAGGCCTTC
>OMVA01000050.1 GCA_900314445.1 uncultured Lachnospiraceae bacterium
ATACCGCCAACATTCTTTTCAACTGTAATCTGTCCCATATTTGCCTCCAAATATCGTGAATGTATTATTAACAACGCGCAAATATTATCTGCGCATTGTTATATTACCACACGACTCTCCAATAATATATTATTATTTTATATTTAAGTAATATGTGTATCCCAGATAAACGCAAACCATAACACTGAGTCCTGAAAGAATAAGCATTATATTATGTATCAGTTCCTGACCTTCTCCAGAAAACAAAAGCATTGTGACGAAACAAATAAGAAATATAATAAAAGAAATTACAGCACCAATTTGGGTTCCTATTTGTTTTCTTGTTACTTCATTCATCACATCATGACTACCACAGCTCGGACAAACTCCATTATCCATAAAAGATCCACAGCGAGCACATATATCCTTAGTTCTCTCCATTAATCTTTTACAAGCTGATATCAAGGAAACATATCCTGATATATTTTTTCTAATTTTTACAAATTCATTTTGCTCAGGACCATATGCCGTCTTGTATTTACAGTGTAAAATCGCATGATTTGATGTCTCGCGAATAGATGTAATTCTCTCTATCCGAAAGCCAGCATACTCTTCTTTACCTTCTTGTATTATTCTATTCAATAAGCGTGCTTCTTCAACATGCTTTGCTAATTGTTTTACTGTTTCTTTACGCCTTTTCTTCGCTGCTAGGGATAGTGCAAGACCAGATGCTGAATAAGCCGGACTTCCTGATGAAACTGCTGGCAATCTGTAACTACCCAGTAAACCTGTTTCTTTTTTAAAATTTGCTAAGTTAAACTTGTAATAGAAAACCTCCCCTGAATCTCTAACTGAGAAAGCAGTTAATACTATTTCATCTTTAATCTCTGTACTATATGTATACACCATTACTTTCACTTAACCCCTTCTTTATTGCTCCTCTATCTCAGAAGCTACCTGTTGATCTGTTTCATATAAAACGTTACTAGCATTATTTAAAGAATCCACTAAATTGTCCAACGTCCATGTATACTGCCTTATGCATTTTTTATGTTTTCAAATATAGTAATAAAAGTGTCAATTGCTATAGTGTTATTCTCTCCTGAATCGACACTATTTATTCCATTCACTTCTATTTCCTTTCTTGCCGCATCTAGCTCAGATACGCATGCATCGTAGCTCACTTTGTTTAGTTTAATTTCCCCCATAATACTTCTCCTCTTTGACGACCACTCTATTTAATATATTCCAATCAAATTGCCATTTAGATCATATACGTATGCGTTATGATTGAGATATTCAAATACGACACTATTATATCCATCAAGAGTTCCTACAAGTTTTTCTTCTGAACCATCTAATTTACTACACAACACATTTTTTCCGTTAATTGTATATATCTTGTTATCATAAACAGAATATGTTCCAACTTGTATAGACCTATCTGTATTTTTATAAACAGTAGTTGTTTCACCCGTTATCAGATTTAATTTTACAATTTCATTGCCAAGATGTAATTTGGCATCATAATTCGAAGGTTCATTAGGATTTTCACAAAAATTATAAAGAATGTATACCCATTCGGCTTCCTGTATCATAAACCTTACCGAGGTAACTGGAGGATAATAACTATTGCCAATATTTTCATAATTTATTCTGTTTTTATCCATCTCATTCTGTTGATACTCAATGCCATATATTATAAATCTATCTTCATCTACCCAAAAAACAGGCCATAGACCATTATCATACAACCCTCTTTGGATTAGTTTTTCTTCTTCGGCACCATTCACTATCTCAACGGTATTATCATTTCCTATTTTTTTGATGCTGGTCATATCTAATTCCGGATTTACAAATACTACATACACATAATCGCTATAGGATTCAATGTCTAAAATTGTAATATTATCATCAATACATTTTTCTTCCTTAGATGTAATTTCTATTGAATACAATTTATTGTCTTGTGTTGCATAATATATATAATTGCCATTCACTCCTATAAAATTAATATTCCCTTGTGCGGTTATCATCAATTCAGAACGATTATCATTAATAACCCTATATATTTCTTTTCCATCTATATATATTTCATTACCATTATTACTACATGTGTAGATGTTGTGCCCCAGACTATTGTCTACACTGTTCGTTACAACATTACAATCTCCCTGACTTTTTTTACATCCACCGAAAATGATAGTGATCAACAATGTCACAAATACCACTATAATTTGTCTTTTATCAGATTTCTTACTCATCTTTTATACCTATTATACTAATTGGGTTTCCATTACCTTGATTATATCCGTCAACTACGTCCTGTAATGATTCATACTTTGTCCAACCAACATTTTCTGTACTTTATGTGATGGAAATCTTTTAACTATTCGAAGTATTGCTTTACTAATTGTATTCTTTGCTCCTTGTCATCTACTCTAAACTTATTAATGAGTTCTCTATTTTCCCTAATTTCAACAGAATTACCGATTTCTTTCAGCCTTCCTATTGAATACAAAAGCCCCCAAATCACAATATTTCTATTAATGTTATCATTACTATTAATATAAATTTCCTTCAACAATTCCTTCCATGTTGCTGACGGAGTACAGCGGACAAGTATCGATACATATTCCATGCTATCTTTAGCGGTATTAATATTATCCTTGATAATAAACAAATACTTTGAATCTAATGTACATTCATACAAAACTCGTGCGGTGTTTACGCTCGCAAAACTAGGGATATTTTTCAAGTATTTACAATTTTTCAACGCTGTAATTCCATCATATTTTTTTAATTGCGGTAAAAAATCCACAAGGCTTCCATCATTTTCATGAAATTTCACCCATATCTTATCCTCTACATCTGACCGTTCCCAATCATAGATTTCTTTAAGTAATTTGGGATTATATCCATCTTTTTTTTGAAAGCCTTCTTTTTTCAAATCGTCTATGAATTCTAGGTATGCTTCACTATTTTGCATACAAAAATCTCCTTATACTCTATGCCGTTCGAATCAAGCATAGGTTTTTCAACATTTAACCATATAGATCCATAAGTATTTTCTGGATGTACATATGTAGCAGATCCCTTCACTTGCCCTGCATATTGTTTTGATAGAGCTACCCAAATCGGCCTAGCATCTTTCGAACTACCTGTTTCCCATTCAGGATACATACTTGACAATCCTTTCCAATCATCAAATATCTGCCCTCCTGGTGTTTGTTCCATAATTGTTCCGCCATTTTGTTGAGCGACTTTACCAGCAGCTTCTTTATTATTACTCCAAAAATGTGCCCCATCTACGGGTGATTCTAAAAATTATTTTCCTAACCTAATAAGTGAGAATACTTTTACCATTCAATGTATGATTTTCAAAACTAATTAAAATATTTGGCATAATAAGAAAAAAACATGCATCAGTCCATAAAGAAGGGATTATTTTCAATTATCGCAATTACCGTATCATACATAGTACTTATATATTTCCCAAAATCATCTTCCCTATATTCTTGAAGTTTTTTCTTCATTACAGGAATTCTAGATTTCATAATAGTTAAAATTTCTTCATCGAATATTTGAAATGGTATTTTTTCGTATTCTTTCTTGAAACCATTCTCATCACAAAGAAAACAAAACGCTTGATAGAATTCCTCTGGTTTCTCACTTTCAGCAAATTCTTTCATCATCTTTTTTGCTTCATTTATTATCTCCGTATCTCCATCAACAAAGCGAGGATATAGTACATACAGTAGAAATACTTGTGGGTCTGTCAATGACCTAATATAAGAATCTCTACTTTTGATACGATAGTGAGGCGCTTTGCCTAGATAGCATAATCTTGGAGATCCTATTCCTTTTGCGCTCAAATATTTCTTTGAATATTGCTCTATCATCTTTTGATTTGGTTTTTTATATTCCATACCACGCACCGTAATTTCTTAATTTTAAATTTTCCTGTTACTTGTATACGATTACCATTTTGGTCCAACACAATTGGATCTTTAATTTCAAAATATCCTTTTTCCGAAATAGATGAGAACACGTCATCTGAAGAATACCCTTTAACATCTACAGATGGCATCAATAATTCACTTTCTGAATTACCAATTTCTTCTCCTGCCCACGTCTGACACCCCGGAATATTTAGTGAATTCGCTCCTGGATTATCACCATTTACAACTCTCACTAATCCCTTACTATCGCAAGAACGTACAAATTCACTATCATATTCATACTGATATACTCCTTCATCGAACTTTCCTGCACCTAACCCTTTTATCTCTTCAATGTTCGAACTAGATTTCAGTTCTCCATTTGTGTCATAAATCAAAGCACTATCTTCACTACAACTCGTCACAAATATACCATTTTCTTGACGTCCTATAGTACTTCCGAACCTTTCTAAATCAAATGCATTTTTTACATCCCTTTGGTTCACTAACGAAGAGGCACCACTTTTGATATATGGTTCTTTAACCTTTTCCACAAACTCAGATGAATATTTATAATCGCGTGAAATATACATACTATAGTAGTCATCTGCTGATTTGCACGCACCACTTTTTACTGCTCTCTCTGCATAAATGCCTGATGTTTCCATAAATGAGTCGCACACGCTATCATCAAAATCATCACCATAGCTTTCCATACGTTCCAAAAAAGCATCGTTAAATTGTGATTGAATCTCACTCTGGTATGCTAAACACATAGGAATCAAAGCAGTCTTTTTCTATCTATTGCTTTTCTTTTATTCCTATTTCACAATTATCCTGTAATAGATAGAGGTGTGCGTCACCACTCTTGAAGCACTTGTGACTTCGTTCATTGAGACTGCTCCCTCTGCTTTGCAGGATTTTGCGTATTAGCTGGATGTTGGCAGCATATGTGCTGTACTTCGTATATCTAACCAGATTGTAACCCGCATTGAAGTGAGGATTCTATCTACTTATAATTTATAAAAGAAAGGATTTCAATTATGTACATCGTAGGCATTGATATTGGCAAAAATCATCATGAAGCATCCATTGTTTCACCTGAAGGCAAACAAATCGGCCCTTCTCTTCGCTTTGCAACTACACACAAAGGTGCAGATTCTCTTATGAGCTTTATCTTTAAAAACATCGGTAATTCCCCTTGTGTATTTGGCATGGAAGCTACAGGTCATTACTGGTATCCCATTTATTCATTTCTAAAAGCAAAAGGATATACCATCTATGTAATCAATCCTATCCAGTCTGATTCTTTAAGAAAAATGTATATACGACAAACCAAAAACGATTCAATTGACTCTTTTTTAATTGCAGAAGTGATACGTTTCGGTCAGTTTGGGACTACTTCCATGGCTGATGAAAAAATCCTTGCCATGCGTCAGTTATGTCGTTATCGTGATTCTGTCATTTCTTCCAGAACTGAAATTAAGCTCCGAATCGACACAATTATGGAACAAATCTTCCCAGAGTACGAAAAACAATTTTCTTCTCTTTGGGTGAGCACATCCATGGGCATTCTGGAAAAGTATCTCACCCCTGAGAATATTAAGAATGCACCAATAGATGAGCTCTTTGAAATCATAAAAGATAAGAGCCACAACCGACTTACCAGAGCTAAAGCCATTTCCATCAAAGATGCTGCAGCTGATACCTTTGGTATTAAGATAGCACAGGATGCTTTCTCTTTCCCGTTAAAACAGCTCATTGACAGAATGAATTTTCTTGATAAGCAGATTGAAGCTCTTGACTGCCAGATTCTTGAGTACTACGAGAAGTTTGATTGTTATCTTCATACCATTCCCGGAATAGGCATGATTGCTGCTGCAACCATTCTTGCTGAAATCGGTGATATAAACAGATTTAAGAGTTCATCTGCCTTAGTTGCCTTTGCAGGTATTGATCCAACTGTACGACAATCCGGTGAATTTAGCAGCACTCATAATCACATGTCCAAACGGGGTTCACCTTACTTACGGCATGCCATTTTTCTCGCTACAACTACCTGTTCTTTCCATAACAGTCCGTTGAATGCATATTACAAAAAGAAACGTGACCAAGGTAAACATCACTTAACTGCCACAGGAGCTGTAGCAAGAAAGCTTACCACCGTAATTTATGCCGTGTTACGGGATAGTAAACCTTATGAACCTAAGAAGTTCTGTTAAATGTCTGGTAGTGAGACTAGGATTTAAGCCTGCCCGTGGGGAGGATTAGTTGTGATGCAATCTTTTACAAAATCTTCATAAGATGAATATAATTGAAAGATTGCCATATTCTTTGATTCTAGTGCTCTTTCTGAACTCCAATAAATAATTGAAATTCCATTATTCTGATAATATAGACATAAATAATCATCATCTAAAATAGCAAACGGAATGACATCATAATCAAATAAATTTTCCTGTTCTTTATATACTTCTAACATTTCGTCCATCGGAATAACTACAAAGTTTTCCGTTACACCATCAATTAATATATCCAGTGTCCTTTGGGTTGCAATGATTGATTTTATTTCTTTAGGAATAATTCTATTCAGAGCTATTTCAATTGCATATTTCATTTCAATTACCTCCAACCAACGGAAATTGGCTCATTCTAATGGTCTTCTTACCTTGCGTATTTAATGGAATAAACACTCTGTGTGTACCAGTTGGTGTATCACTCGTACTAATATTAAAAGGGTACTCTTTCTTGTATATCATTACATTTTGATCTTTATTATAAATTACTTCATCCGGCTTCATAATAGTATCTTCACACAATTTTCCAACATTAACATCCTTTCCATATTGAGTTTTTTAGGTGTAGATACAGTATCAGGATCATACATGTGTTTTCGTGAATGAATTGAAATGTAATCCGAAGCATCCAATCCCCCATTTTCTTTAAAAAACTCTGTATTTTCTATTGACTTCCCATAGCTGGTCTTTTTTGACGTTGATATGTAGCCATTATCTGCTAAGTACTTTTCTAACCCATTTTCATTTTGAGGTATTGCATCTGCAAATTCCTCATTATAAGAAAAAATATCTTCTCTCTGTTCATCAAATAGTTCTTCATAATTAATATGACCAGTTTCACTATTCAGTTCTTGAATATGCGCATTATGATGAATTGGTAGGTAGTTCACTCTCATCGCGGAAGATTCTCCAAGCCAGGTGCTTATTTTTACTTACCTTGGCAGACTGCTGCAAAGTTCCACTTGCGGCTCCACTTGCGGCTCCACTTACAGTTCCACCTGCAACCCCTCCATCGGCCTTCAGT
>OMVA01000047.1 GCA_900314445.1 uncultured Lachnospiraceae bacterium
CGCCTCTGGGTCTACCACATAAACTCTTTCAGCTCCGCAGCTTTCCAGAGTATCCTTTTTATCATCAAGAGCCATACCACTGATAACAAATATAGCAACAGGGATAATAAAGAGTATAAGCGCTGTTATAATCGTTCCATATTTATAACCCTTTGTAGAGGTTTGATTCTTAAATGTAAATTTGAAAACTTTATCGAAATTCTTAAACATTTTTCTAACCTCCTTAACCCTTTGCTGATTTAAATATTGTCTTAAGCTTCTGAGTAGTTGAATCACTGAGTAAGAGATTACGATAACTCTTTGCCGCGATAACTACTATTCCAACTATCAATGCGATCTGAATTACATATGAAATAATAAGTATTGGTGCACTTATTCTACCTGTCACATAAGTAACTGGTGCTGCGAAATATGAGAATGGTGGAATTAATGCTATCAGCTTATTTACTATATCATTATCCATTCCTCCAGCTGCAACTGCTGCAAAATAACTTATCATAGAAATTGTCATAACATTTCCAGTTGCATTCTGCATATCTTCTGTCTTATTACATGTACTTCCAAAAAGTCCACTGATCATACCAAATGCAAGGAACGCCAGTATTATTGAAAGTACAAGTGCAACTCCGCCTACCACACCAAAGTCTTTGAATATTGAGAAATCAAATCCTCTATTTGAAAATTTATCCTCTGTGATATTGAATACATTTCTCATAACATAACCGGATACATTTGAACCAATAACTCCGCATACCAGGAGCAGAACAACATAGCTCATCATTCCGCAAACTTTACCAAGAAGAAGTGCCATAGGTCTTACACTTACAAGAAGACTCTCAACAAGCTTCGACTGCTTCTCCTCTGTAACAGATGTAATGATAAAAGATGTTGACATTGAAACTACGATGAAGACTATCATTGAAAAGCCCAGCATGTAGAACATATACTTCTGTCCTGAAATAGCTTTGGACTCTTTGCTAAGATACTCTGTTTCAGATGTAACACCATCAGTATTAACACCTGAGAATATCATCTGTGCATCTTCTGCTTTTACATCATTATCTTCAAATCTCTTTGTATCAAAATCGTCCTTAATAACCTCTGTTATGCCATCCAGGTCATCTATCTCAACATCAGAATCATCAGCTATGATTCCATTTACCTTATAACCTGTTTCACTTGCAGTTATAACAACTGCAACATCTTTCTTTTTAAGTCCACTGATAATAGAATCTTCAGATGCATCTGTCGCATCTTCCACATAAATCTTATCACTTGTTATTCCCGCTTCTTTATCGTCATCTTTTCCACGGGATTCATAAAGATCTTTAACATTATCACTGTTCTGGATCACACCCAGCTGATCATAGATATAAATGTTATCTACATCCACGTCTGCAGAATTAAAGTTCATGCTATCTTCAGCTGCGCCCTGTCCTGCACTCTGACCAAGATATTGAAGAGGTCCCATAAGTGTCATAACAAGAACGAAAATTACGAAGGATAACAAGTATCCCTTATTCTTAAAAGTCTGTCTGACAGTAAACTTAAATACTTTACTGAATCCCTCCAGACTGTAAATATTCTCTCTCTTATTCATCTTCTACTCCTCGCCTTCACCAACTGCATTTACAAAAATCTCATGAAGTGACATTTCACTAAGATCAAACTTAACGATTGATATACCAGCATTGATAAGACTACTAAGCAGCTTGTTGGCCTGCTCGTCGCCAGTAACCTTAAGAGTGTATTCAAATTCTTTTTCAGAAACAAGCTCAACACCTGCATCCTTTATATATGAAGAGATATCCTGTTCAACCTTCAGGCTCAGATTAACTCTACCTCTTTCCTTCTTTATCTCATTCAGATTTCCAGATACAACAGCCTTTGATCTATGAAGGATTGTAATGTCAGTACAGAACTCTTCAACAACCTCCATCTGGTGGCTGGACATGATAATGTACTTTCCAGCCGCAATCTGCTCTCTGACAACTTCTTTGAGGATGTCAGTATTAACTGGGTCAAGTCCTGAGAATGGCTCATCCAGAACAAGAAGATCGGGTTCAGAGATCATTGCAATAAGGAACTGAATCTTCTGCTGATTACCCTTTGATAACTGGTCAGGGCTCTGAAGTTTAGCCTTCTTCTTTCTACCCTTCTTTGGAGCACTGAAATCTTCACTGATTGCATTTCCATTTTCATCATATCTTACCCTGCCTTCATACTGCTACTTCTCCAGAAGCTCAGCTGCTTTTTCAGGATAGATGTATTCTTCTACTTTAAGGCGCTCAGCCCAATATTTAATTCGCTCGTCGACAGTCTTTCTATCAACTCCACGAAGCTCTCCAAAGTATCTGATCTGATCAACAAGTGTATACTTTGGATAAAGTCCTCTTTCCTCTGCAAGATAACCGATGTTACAGGTATCGAAGTTAAGTGGCTTTCCATCCCAGGTAACCTCGCCACCATCCTTATCCAGCATTCCAAGTATCATTCTTATGGATGTAGTTTTTCCGGCACCATTTGTTCCAAGCAGTGCGTATACACCAGGCTTTGGCATTTCAAAGCTGATATCATCAACTACAACCTTTTCTCCATATTTTTTGTAAAGATTCTTTACAACCAGTGACATTCTTTCATCCTCCTTAAGATTACATTTCAACATTCACATGTTCGATATTATAACAAACAAATTTTAACTTGGCACTTTTGTCGCAAAATGCATTTTATTTGTTGTAAAATGTTATTCATTTCATTCATCGTCCCAGAATATTTCATCAAGAGTCTTGCCTAAAGTCTTACAAATAGAAAGACATAGCTTAATGGTTGGGTTATAATCGCCTTTTTCGATTGAATTGATTGTTTGCCTTGATACACCCACAGCCGCTGCAAGATCAGCCTGAGACATATCTTTTCCAGCTCGGGCGGCCTTAAGCTTCAGATTCTTCATCGTCATCGACCTCCTTTGCATCAAGCCTGGACTTGATTAATATTTCTAGCATGATGATCACTAAAATTATTCCCATGCTTAGATTGAGAACCCCTGTCTTTAGGGAGCCGTTCTCTACAAAACCTTCTCGGCAGTTTGCAAATGCTATAAGCAGATTTGCGATTCCTATACAAGTAAAGACTGAAATCCATCTTTTTGGTTCAGTGTTCATTTCCAGATATGCATTATTGAATACACAATAGGTTATATGAACCAGTATTCCAGCTAGCAGCGGCGTGAAGTAAAGCATATCACCTAAAAATACTTTAATCTCTTCTGGTAAGAAGCAAGGTATTATAGCAACTAATACTGCAGTGTAAAATGCATATGTGTAACCTTTTCCTCTTGCCATCATCTGCCTCTCATCATACTTTGGTTTCTGTCCATCTGTATGAGCTATTTTGATAATAACAGCTGTTAAAATTAATATACATGCTGCACATACAATTATACCCACGATAAATCCTAAATTTGACATTTGTATTACCTCCTAAACAAATTTTATTTTTCTTGTTCTGATACAGATAATACCAATCAGGTTACATCTTGTCAAGTATATTTTACATTTTGTTACTTGTTAGATGCTTTTTGTAAGGAGGAACAAAAAAAAGAACCTGCCGAAGCAGGTTCCTAGATAAGATTATTTATATTTGTTTTCAAGATATTCTTTTAAATAATACCATAGATTTTTCATATTACCAGCATATGTTCCATCTAGTGTTTTATTATCCTTATTACACAACAGATAATACTGGGTGATAATAGTTTTGTTTTTCATTTTCAGTTTATTGCCTTTACCCTTAACTTGCTCGAAAACATCTTTTCTATTTCCAGCCGTAGGATTTTCTTTTGTCCACGCACCATTATAGTAATAATAAGGTCTGGAGTCTTTCTCCCTGACATAGCATGCATAATAAACAGTATACAGATCATGCTTACTATTATTAGGATCTGCGCAACTACCAGTCGCAACCATGAAAATATATGGATCCTCATCCGTGCAATTCTTCACAAGCTTTGCAACATCGCTTTCAGTCGCATCAATATCATTATAACTACCATGATTTTTCTCTACAGGAAGTCCTAATACATTATAGGCTTCATCAATAGGCTTATCTTTTGCATATGCTTCAACAAAGCCACCCTGAGCTGCATCTAAACAAGCCTTTGCTCGATTAATATCTTCCTTTTCCTTTGCCTTATCAATGTATCCAAGGAGTGCAGGAACAAGGACAGCCGCAAGTATAGCAAGAATAACTAATACAACGATCAGTTCAACTAAAGTAAATCCACGATTCTTCTTCATATCCGCTCACTCCTCTCTCTAAAATTCATTGAAAAAACTGCACAGTCTCTCAATATCATAATATAAATTATACAATATTATGTCAATTGATTTAACATAATCTACACATAATAAGTCACTGGGGACAGATCTCATTGACTCCCAGGGCTCGACTCGGTACGAGTCGTGTCGATTCCGTTGGAATCGAGCCCAGAGATCTGTCCCCAGTGACTTGTTTTATAAATTGTCGGGGTTACTCTGCGTCGACAGTTTCAACTCCCTCGCCTTTGTCGATTGGCTCGCGGCCAATAAACTTTTCAATAACGAGAAGTGTAACTACCATCAGAACTATACCTATTACAAGACAGATGGCTGCATTCTGAACGAAGCCTGCGATTATATAAGAAACGCAGGATACAGCTGCACAGGTGAGTGCATATGGCAGCTGCGTTGAAACGTGATTTATATGATTACACTCCGCTCCTGCTGAAGCCATGATAGTTGTATCAGAGATTGGTGAGCAGTGGTCACCACAAACAGCTCCTGCAAGACATGCAGAGATTGAAATAAGCATCATCTCTCCACTTGGGAATACTCCCATAACGATTGGAATAAGAATACCAAATGTTCCCCATGATGTTCCTGTACTAAATGCAAGTCCAAGAGCTACCAGGAAGATAACTGCTGGAAGCATTGACTGAAGGCCTGCTGCAGAACCAGCAACAAGATCAGCAACGTAGTACTTAGCACCAAGAAGGTTTGTCATACCTGAAAGTGTCCAGGCAAATGTAAGTATAAGGATTGGAGCAACCATGGCTTTGAATCCATCAGCTACACATTCCATAAATGCACCAAAGCTTATTACATCGCGAAGCATGTAATAGAAGAATGTAAATACGATAGCGATAATACCACCGAATACAAGACCAACTGAAGCATCTGCATCTGCAAATGCAGTTACAAAATCAACTCCGTCAAAGAAGCCACCTGTATAAACCATTCCCATAATGCAGGCAAAGATCAGAACTGCTACAGGAAGAATAAGATCCAGCACAATACCCTTGTCGCTTATCTCATACTTCTCATCACTACCCTTTCCAGCTGAACCAGTTGTGAAAAGATCGCCCTTGTATGCATTCAGCTCATGCTTCTTCATTGGACCATAATCAAGACGTCTGAAGATTACAACGAACATCATAACCAGTGTCAGAAGCGCATAATAGTTATAAGGAATAGTTCTTATGAATGTCTGGAATCCATTTATATCTGCATCTTCAGATACAGAAGATGTAACTGCTGCTGCCCATGAACTGATAGGGGCGATAATGCAGACAGGCGCTGCTGTTGCATCAATGATATATGACAGCTTAGCACGGGATACCTTATGAGAATCTGTTACAGGACGCATTACACTACCAACTGTAAGGCAGTTGAAATAGTCATCTACGAAAATGAGCATTCCGAGAACAACTGTGGCAACCTGCGCACCTATACGAGTCTTAATACGTTTTGATGCCCACACACCAAATGCAGCTGAACCACCTGCTCTATTCATAAGAGCAACAAGAATTCCCAGCATAACAAGGAATACGAGGATACCAGCATTGAATGTATCCGCTATCTTATAAAGCATTCCTCCATCTTCGTTGAAGAACATGGTATTAAGTGCCAGCTCAACATTGAAGTTAGAATAAAGAAGTGCTCCACTCACAATTCCAAGGAACAGTGATGAATAAACCTCCTTAGTAACAAGCGCAAGCGCTATTGCTATTATTGGTGGAAGAAGCGCAATTGGAGTTGAATAGAATTTACTCTCATACCCTTCTAATCCTGCCATGTCCACTGGGTTAAGCAGTGTGTACACGATTAGTCCAATCACAACAAGCAGGATTGCA
>OMVA01000085.1 GCA_900314445.1 uncultured Lachnospiraceae bacterium
CTATAAATCGCTAAAAATCGATTTTTGTGCGTATATGTTAGATACTCTTCAATGTAGGGAGATGCTTCCCAATTTTTTATAGCCCTTTGTATGTCTTTCTATCTATACTTTACAGGCTTCTCTTTTCGACCGTTTTTATATAAATCGATATATCTCTTTATAAGTGGTCGTAAATCTGTCGTAAGTTGGTCGTAAGCTCAGATTTAACCTTCCTGTGCTTCTTTCAGAGCGTTGAAGTAATCCTCAAAACTGATAAGCTCAGCCCTTTTCAATTCCTTCGTAGCATCTGCATAAATCTGCAAGGTTGTTTCTGCATCCGCATGACCGAGTATATCCTGCATCGCCTTGATATTAACCCCTGCTTCACACATTCTGGTTGTGAACGTATGTCTAAGTGAATGATTGCTGAATCTAGGAAGAGTAACCGCATCCTTTTCGCCATTGTCCAAGACCTCATAATTACAATCTCTTATAATACGGCGAAGTGCTTTGTTAAGTGTTCCCTGATGCTGTGTATCTCCAAAACGGTTTATAAAGATGAAGTCTGTATATCCGTCAACTACCGCCTTGCAGGAAAGCCCAACTTCTTCCTGATACTCTTTTTCCATGATGAAAGCTTCTTTCACTTTAGGAAGCATCGGAATTGTTCTTTCTCCTGCTTTTGTCTTTGGAGTATTAACAGCAAATCCGCATCTGTCGGAACCGCCCCTGTCAAAATACACAAGGGTATGATTTACGCTGATTGTACCTTCTTCCAAATCAATATCTTCCCAACGAAGCCCTGTGATTTCTCCAACCCTCATTCCTGTCCATAACATAACGGTAAAAATCGGATACCATCTATGATACTGACCTTCTTGAGATAAGAAGTCCTCAAACAGATTCTGTTCAGGAACGGTTAACGCCCTTCTTTTCTCCGTATCGTGATTATGAGCTTTCTTCAATTCCTTCAAAGCATTATCCGAAGGATTGTAGCGAAGATATTCATCCTCAACACCCAACTCCAAAACCTGATGAAGCACCGTATGGATGCTGTCGATGGTATTAGCTTTCAGGTGCTGTGCGTCTGCCAGATGATTATAAAAAGCCCTTACATCTGACCGCTTCAAATCGACTATGTGCATCTCTCCGAAATCAGGCTCAACAAACTGCTTATACATATACTGATAATTATGAAAAGTGTTTGCTTTTAAGCCTTTCTTTAACTGCACCCACCGAAAATATAAGTCATTGATGGTCAGATCGTTCTTGTCTGCCCGTATTCCGTCCAGAGCATCACGTAGAACATCAATTTCCTTTTCTCTCAGTTCATCAAGCGTTTTAGCATATATGGAATGTCTCTTTCCTCGCTTATCTCTCCACTTATACTCAAACGTTCCGTTTGACCTTTGATATTCTCCTTCCTTTAAGACCCTGTTTTTATTATCCTTGCGTCTCTCTATCGCCATAAAATCTCCTTCCTGACAAATAAAGAGAACACGTCTGGTTTCATTATAGCAGGCGTGTCCTCTTTGTCTACAAAAACATACATCTCTGAACATTTATATTGAATACGTCTTTTCTAAGTATTCATCGAACAGTTTTCTTTTTATCAGACGTTTATTTCCGCACCAGATAACATACTTACAATTACGGTCATTCGTCATATCTCTTAATTTGTTTATTCCGATTCCAAAATATGCAGACGCTTCTTCCAATGTCAGATTTGATTTTTCCCAGATGGGAACTTCCTTTTTCATGTCTGACACCCCTTTCAATCAAAAGGTAAATCTTCTCCTGTGTATTCAATAAAGCCATTGTTTCTATCCAGATATTCTTTAACGGAATTGTATTCTGTCTGCTTTCCTGATTTATCATAGATAATCACTTTATGGATTCTTCGCAGAAATGCGTTCCACGATTCTTCATCCTCTCTCTGAATCTCAGGATATTGTTTTTCCAAAGACCAATTTGAAACTATATAGACTTTATTGTAACAGGCAAATTTGTTTGCATAGCGGCTCGGCAATTCTATTGGGTATATATCGCAGTACAGGAGCATTTCTTTTAATTTGAGGGAAGAACGGAATTCATCGAAGCATATTACAGGCTGACACGTATATCCATCGAACGGATGCAAATAATCCGTAACTCTGTAAACGTTTGAATAACCATTTCCTTCCAGAACTCCTCTTGTTTTTCCTGTGCCTGTCGCACCGCTGATATATATAACTTCTAAATCGAGCCGTACCGTTTCCTTGAATCTCTCCGTCAGGATGGTAGTACGGATTTTATCAAGCTTATCTATCTGTAAAATGTAATCCTGATTTGTTGCAAGAATCTCGGCATTAGTCATATTATCAAGAACCATCTGATACAAGTCCGACATATCGCTTCTTTTACCTTTGCTGTCGGGCGGCTGTGTTCCATATTCTTCAAATGTGCCTTCAATCTTCTTTTCCTGCTTACTTTCGTCTAATTCCCATTTACCAGATTTCTTTATGTAGTTTACGTTGTCCGATACTGACCCCCTGCATCTTTCGATGTGCGCTTCTGGAAAATAACGCTTCACCATACTGAATCGTACTCTTGAAGTAAATACAACAAATACGTGAGTATGATACATAGAGCCTTCTTCATCAGCCATGCAGAAATACGTTATCGTTTTGAAATTGCTTCTGATGACTTCAACTATATGCTCATGTGTATAGCCTTTATCCAGAGGAGCGTTAATCGTTAATTGATACATGAAGGATTGCGTATCTATTACAATCACCCCCTTTGTTCTTTTTGTGCAACTACGTGAACAAGCTGCAAACCCTTGCAGTTATTGAGCTTTTTCACGTTTGTTCAAATGGTCGGGTAATACTAGCCGACCGTTTGAGGGCTTGCGGCTTCGCCGCCGCCCTCAACGGGGCTTTCTTCTCGGGTGAGTGCATCAATACAGACTTTTTGCATCTTCTCCATATCACGAACCATTGGTATTTTTATAAAACGCAATTCCGAACCCTGTAACAATGCAACCCCTTCGCCCCTCTTAAAAGCTCTATCGCCTATTTCATCGATATATTCTTTCGGGATAAGCATTTCGTATATACTTCTGATCGGCGCACCGACTATCAGTATAACTCCATAATTTAGGCGGCTACCTGATGGAAAAGCGGCGGCATCTGGACGCTGACACGATATAACAAGCCTAACTCCCAAAGAACGCCCGAGCATCAATATTTCTGAAACCTTGCGCATGATATCCTCTGCCTTCTTCTTTTCCATCCCCTGTATAGCAAGGATATTCGCCATATATTCATCCCATACAAGCGTTACAGGACTTCTTGATTTATCTTCTCCCGATTGCCTTTTATGAAGAGTATCATAGACTATTTCAAGAGCTTCTATCGTTTTATCGTACGGATAGTATCGAGGACAGTTTCTAAGGAATGTGAAGCTATCATCCTGCTTGAAATCCGAAAAATAAACAGTAGCCTCTGTACTGGCTATCCGAGCAATCAAGATATTTTCAGCATAACTCTTTCCGCTTCCTGACATTCCACATAAGAGCGTGTGGCTGTTTGTTTTAGGTGAGATATCAGTTATTACAGGCTCTTTAACTCCATAGCCATACCATTTATCAAAATCATAGCCAAGAACCAAATCAGAATTCATCATCATACATGATTTCCCTTTCTGCTGTTATTCTTCCAGAAGCTGATTCAAAACAGATTTGATTTCCTCTATTATGCTTTTTACCGCCATATGTGATATCGCCTATCATATGAATATCAAGCCTGTCACAAATTGCATCCTTCTTTTCCTTCCATCTTTCCATCGGGATGGTCGTATAGAATTCTCTTTTAGTAACACCAGACTTTCTGTCCCTCTTCTTGTAATAAAGTATGGGCGGCTGATTTTTCACATCTCGTTTATCTCCGAATACTATCTCCATATCTGCTTCATCCCTAATCGCAAAACAGAAGCCCACTAACTGAATCAATCCGATTGCACATATTACAGGAAATATAACAAGCATAATCGTCATACACGCAGAAAACACCGATTCAAACAATGGGTATACTTCCATATTTGTAACGAATCTTTTTTCTGCAATTACCATCAGCACCACACCACCTGCAAACAGAATCCACAGAAGATTGATTATCGGATAATTCCAAAACTGTTGAATGCCAAGATGAAATCTGCACTCCTGTTTTTTTCTATTGTGCCTTCTTTCGTTAAAATCTTTATTTTCCATCATATTCTGCCTTTCTTCTAAAACAGGGGATGGAAGCCCATCCCCCGACATAACTTAATCGTAATTTAAGCTGAATTCCTCTGACATGAAATTACTTAACTCCATAAGCAAATCATGAACATGGTTGTACTTTCTAAAGATAATGTTTTCAAGCGAGCGGTCAGAATCAATAATAAAATGATTCTCTTTGTTGTACGAACCACAGCTTTCATCCTTTTCTATGAAAGACCAGAAATCCGTATCATATGCCATCGGGACAATATACTTATCAACGAATTTATTGATCTTTCCATATACACTCTCAGGAAGTTTATTACGATATTGTCTAATCTCAAACAGCTTATTACTTATATAAGCTCTGTCCTCATATCCTTTAAGAGCTTCACTCATCAAGATATGACACTCTATGAGCATAGTTTCGATATTCTTATCCATTAGTAAATCCTTT
>OMVA01000051.1 GCA_900314445.1 uncultured Lachnospiraceae bacterium
ACAGGTGCAGATTCTACAGGTGCAGATTCTACAGAGGCACTTGCTAAATCATCTGCAAAGGTAGGCACAGAAGCGTTTACAGAGGTAAGCACAGCATCTACTGAAACTGAGATTAAGTTGAAAATTACGGAAAATGGAATTGACGCCACCATCCTTTCTCAGGTACTCAAGTCTTATCAGAACAGCGAGTCTATGGTGAAGAGAGTGATGGAAGAACATCCTGAAAATATTCAGACGGTAATGGATGAACTGATAAATGATAATCAGGACTTCATCAGCCAGAAAGTATTCAATAAGAATGTGGCTCCATTTGTAAACTACTTCTATGCGCTCCTTGCCATGGCATCCTTATTTGGTTCCTGGATGTGCACGGCTATGTTGCAGGGCATGTGTGCAAATATGTCAGAGAGAGGAAAGCGTTTTGAATGTTCTCCTACAAATAAGATGACTGCCGTATTTGCTGGTCTTCTTGCCTGTACCATCCTGCAGGGACTGGCAGATACCATTGTGATTCTCTACATCAATTATGTGCTGGGAATTCATTTTGGTGGCAATCTTCTGGTTGTTATTGCTCTTTCATTCCTGGCCTCTGCAATGGGAATTTCTTGTGGTGCCCTGATTGCTGCAATTTGCAAAAGGGAAAGTCTGCTCATTGGTGTTCCAATCGCATTTTCCATGATTTGTTCTTTCTTCTCAGGTCTTATGGTTGGAAATATTCGTGCCATTGTTGAGCAGAAATGTCCTTTCTTCAATCGAATCAATCCAGCGGCTGTATATGTAGAAAGCATCTATCGCTTCTGCAATTATGGCGCGGATCAGAAATTCTGGAATTCAGTAATCATCATGGCCTGCATGACTCTGGGCTGTGTGGTTCTTAGTTCACTTTTCTTAAGGAGGAGATCTTATGGTAGTTTATAAGGCATTACTTAAAACAATCAAAGGCAAAATGACCTCCTTGATTATTTACTTCGTGGTCTTTGCAGTCTTCGGCAGCATTGTTGCCAGGCAGAATTCAAAATCCATGGACAGTATGTTCGAAGCACATCAGGTGGTAATCGCCCTGGTGGATCAGGACGATTCCGAGCTCAGCCGTGGCATTGCAGAAGCCTTCTCCCAGACGGATAAAATCGAAAAGGTTAAGGCCAGTACAGAGGATGACCTGAAGAAACTAAATGATAATGTAAGATTCGATATCTACGACGATGCCATTCTTATCCCTTCTGGATTTGAGGCAAATGTACTTGCCTGCCATGAGAGTGGAGCAGAATTTTTGTCCAAGGGTCAGTCAGCATCTTCAACGCTCATGTATACAAAGTTCAACACCTTTGTTAAGAATGTCACAATCTATATGAATGCTGGTTTCTCAGAAACAGAGGCCATTGCCAATGCCACCGATGATATGGAAAAGGCAGAACCTGAAATTGAAATGGTAAAGGCAAATGATAAAACAGGACATTCCCTGATGGCAGTCATGTATGCCTTTATGGCCTACAGCATGATGATGATTCTGTCCATTGGCATTGCAACAATCATTTCATCAATTAAGAAAAAGGACTTGATGGCAAGAATTACAGTCAGTCCAATGAGTTCCTTCCGTCAGAATCTGGAGCAGGTTTTAGCCATTACAACCTTTGGCCTTGTGGTACTTCTGGCCATGATTTTAGTGGTTTGTATTTTCCTTGGAAATGAAGCAGATTACAGTAAGATATGGTATTATTCCATTAACAGCGCAGCCCTTATGGTAGTGGGCATCTCATTTGCATTCTTCCTGGGAACAATCTCACAGGATGAGGGTGTCATTGAACTGGTTTCTAACATGGTTTTCCTGGGCATGAGCTTTATTTCTGGCGTATTTGTTACTCGTGATTTTATGTCAGAGTCTGTGCTGAAGGTTGCACATTTCCTGCCTGTTTACTGGTACGTTTCGGGTACAGAGCAGATTGATACAGCGAAAGTTAGTGAAATATGGGGAAGCGGTCTGGTGGGATCGCTTGCTATGCAGCTGCTTTTTGCCCTGCTTTTCATGGGAGCGGGCTTTGTGGTTGCACGGAAAAAGGAAAGATATGTTCTATGATTTAATCATTCCATTTGTCATAGCTTTAGAACTCGTAGTTCTGCAAAATTTAGATGGCGTGACGACTCAATCAGTCGTCATGTCCATCTTTTTTCTGATTCTCTTAGAAGCCGGTTATTTATGGAAAAAGTGGCTCAACTTTGCGCCATTTCTGCTTTTCCTGGCCGGTCTTTTTATATGGCCCCCTGCAAATGGAATTGCCGGTCGCGTCTGCATTCTGGCTTGCTTTATCATTGTGGATGCCGTGCTTTTCGTTGTGATTCAACAGCTGCTTATGTATCGAAATAAGTTACACGAGACGGAAGATTTGGGACATGAAAAAGAGCGAACTCTGCGGGAGCAGCAAAGACGACTGGCTGCAGAAACTGAGGAGAGGGAGCATGTTGCAATTCTTACCGAGCGTAATCGAATTGCCCGGGATATTCATGATCATGTAGGACATATGCTGAGCCGTGGAATTCTTCTTTTGGGAGCCATTCGTACTGTGAATTCCGATGAAAATATTGCGCCCCAGCTGGACATGCTGGACCAGACCTTGAATGATGCCATGAAGGAAATGCGTGAAAGTGTGCATGACCTGCATGATGATGCCATCGATATTAACAAGGCAGTTGCTGAGATTGTGAAGGAACTTCCAGAATCTGACTTTGAAGTTAGCACCGATATCGATGCGGAAATGCTGCTGGCAAATGAAGCAAAACTTGCTCTGCTGGGTATCCTGCGTGAGGCGGTTGCCAATATCGCCCATCATTCCAGTGGCCATCAGGTGGAAGTGATTTTGCATCAGTCCTTTGGTCATACGCAACTCACGGTATCCGATGATGGAAAGGTGAGTGAAGGGGATGCCAGAAAGGTTCAGAAAATTCTGGAGACAGATGACCGGCGGGGAAGTGGTATTGGCCTGCTCAACATTCGGGACCGCGTGAATGCACTGGGCGGCTCCTTTCATGTTTATACGGATCAGGGCTTCAAACTCTTTGTGCGAATTCCTGTTGTGAACAAGTAAAAAAATCTTTGCAAATGAACTTGCCGTGCATCTCATTTGCATGATGTGGATGATAGAAGTGTTAGTGAAAGAATGGAATTGGGGATAAATTATGGCAGATCAGAAAAGAATTTTACTGGTGGATGATGATGAACTTATCACCATGTCACTGAAAATGATTATCACAGCCGCGGGAGAATTTGAGGTTGTGGGCGAAGGCCACGACGGCCGGGAAGCTGTGACTTTATATGAAGAATTGAAACCGGATGTGCTTCTTATGGATATTCGTATGCCGGACATGACCGGCCTGGATGCGGCAAGTGAAATTTTGGCTAAGGACAAGTCTGCGGTGATTTTACTCCTTACCACATTCTCTGATGAAGAATATATCGTGAAGGCTTTGAAGCTGGGCGTCAGGGGCTACCTGCTGAAGCAGGAATACAAGTCCCTACCGGAATCTCTCAGGGCAGCTTTGGCAGGACAGACTGTCTTTGGTGGTGCTGTGGTGGATAAGCTTCCTGAAATTATGGCAGGAGGACGAGGCGAGATTAATGATCCTTTTGCGAATTCGAGAGGCACAGAATCGGGCTTTGTAAATGAGGTTGTGAGGGTTGAGTCCTTCGACTACGCTGCTGCAGGCATTACAGAAAAGGAATATGAAGTCATTCAGCTTGTGGCAGATGGCCTTTCCAATCAGGAAATCTCTGACAAGCTTTTCCTGTCAGCGGGAACGGTTCGCAATTACATTTCCACCATTCTGGAAAAGTTGGAAATCCGGGATCGTACTCAGCTTGCAATCTTTTATCTGAAGCATCAGAGTTAATCGTTTTCAAACTGAAATTCAGATGGGACATGAAAAATTGATCAAGAAATTAATCTTTGGGTGGCAGTATGTACCAATTGCTGATGACTTCTTGAGAGGCATAAAAATGAAAAAACTAGTTTACATAAGAATGATTGATTTTGACAAAAATCAAAGAAAATGCTCAAAAATTGAAAAATTCACAAATTTACTCTTAAAATATGCAAAGCGACTATTCATAGGCGTTCAGACTTGGTCATGTGCTCAATTGAATTGTGCAGGAAACCAAAATGTAGAAAATAGTACTTGCTTTATTTTGACCAACGTAGTAAAGTTCCCCTTGTATTTTTTTTTAGGAGGAACTAGAAATGAAAAAGACATTAGTTTTAGTAGCACTTGGAGTAGCAGCACTTGGATTCACAGCATGTGGTAAGTCAGAAGCAACAACAGAAACAGTTGCAACTACAGAAATCGCTACAATTGCAACAGTTGAAGACGCTACTGTAGCAACAGCTTCAGAAGCAACTCCAGCAACAGCTTCAGAAGCAACAGCTTCAGCAGCAGAAGCAGAAGACGCTGAATAATTCACTGTATATTTAAATATATATGATCTTTTGCGAAGAGACTCTTCAGAAATGAAGGGTCTCTTTTTTGGCTTAGTTTGTCGGATAGGGGTTACTGCTTGGCAGGAGAATCTACTTTTCGTATGGCAGCGTTTATGGTGTTAAGCACCCTCTTCTTATCGCCGCTCCAGAGAGGGGCAATAAGAAGTTTCTTTGGACCGTCACCGGTGATTCGATGCACCACCATATCCTTTGGAATTTCTGCCAGGCATTTCAAAAGCAGGTCACAATATTCTTCTAAAGAATATGTGTGGAAATGAGTTTGGCTGTAGTAGTCTGCCAGTCTTGTGTTTTTTAGTACATGAAGGAGTTGGAGTTTAATTCCCCAGCTTCCTGTCTTTACTACGTAGCGAAGACTTTCCAGGATTTCTTCCTGACTTTCTATGAGGCCACTTTCCTGAATCCTGTTTTCACTAGAAGCATCGTCGCCAATCTCATTTGCAGGGATTGCCTTAACTTTTCCAGTGGGCAGTCCTAAAATCAGATGCGTTACCACCTTGATGCCAAGAGCGTTGAGATTCTTCACTGCTTCTTCATATACGGAGAGGGGATAGCAACGGTTGATGAAGGAGGCTGTTTTTTCATGCATGGTCTGGAGGCCCAGTTCCACCCAGACGGGTTTGATCTGATTCAGTTCTGCCAGCAATTCCAGGATTTCTGCTTGCAGGCAGTCGGGACGTGTGCCGACGGAAAGGATGGCAATGTCAGGATGAGAAATAGCTTCCATGAAAATGGAACGAAGCTTCTCAGGATCTCCATAGGTGTTGGTGAAAGACTGGAAGTAAGCAATGTAAGAAGGAAGGCTTTCCGTCTCTGCCGCAGATGTATTCTTATGGGGATTGAACTTTCCGGCAACTCGGGCCTTTGCTTCTTCAATCTGCTGGGACACAGGAGTGAGAGCGAGACTCGCAAAATCTCCGGAACCACCTTCGGAACAGAAAATACATCCGCCTATGCCACATTTGCCGTCACGGTTGGGACAGCTGCAGCCTGAGGACAGGGAGAGCTTATAAAGCTTTCTTCCATATTCAGTTTTCAGGTAATCGTTAAGACTTGTGTATGACATGTTCCCTCGCTTGATATTTTATAAATGGAATAAGTATTCAGTAGAAGAAGTATTCCTCAGAACAAGCATTCCCCAGAATGAAGGTTCTATAGAACAAGTGTTCGATAGAAGGCAAATACTTCTTATGGATATGGAAGAGAATATCTGCACATCTCATTTGCATATGTTAAACTGTAAACGCGGGCGCTGATTGACGCAAGTGTATTTCTAATGAAGAATTAATGAGGAAAGAAAATGAAAGACAAGAAGTTTTTATGGATTATAATGCTGGCTCTGTGTGCAATTCTAGGACTGGTGAGTCTTTGGAGAGTGCATGATTCCAGTCCGTCTGGAATTGGCCAGGATGATAGCAGTGTGGAAATTATCAATGCCACGAAGTCCGATGCCACAAGTGAGAGACAGAGCATGCAGGATTTTATTGCTGGCGGCAGTAAGGAGGAAGACACGGAGGCAAGCACCATCGAGCTTCATTCCTTTGATGAACTGATTAATGGGGACAAGACCAGCCCCCAGGCAAGCACGGAGGAAAGTCAGCCGGGAACTGTTTCCACCGAGGAAGATGTGAGAGGATCTTCCCAGGAATCTGCTCCTGTGGGACCATCCTATACTTTTCGAAATGAGAAGTATCTGAATCAGCATTTTGCAAAGCACGGTGCGGAGTTTTCTTATGCCAATGCTCAGGAATATGAGCAGGGTGCCAGTGCTGTCATCAACAATCCTAATTCCCTTCATAAGGAAGAAGCGGATGATGGAGATTATGTTTATTATCTGGAATCTACAAATGAGTTTGTCGTGCTTTCTACAGATGGATATATTCGTACATATTTCAAACCAAGCGGCGGCATTGATTACTATAACCGCCAGTAGTTTCGCCACTATGGTTATTTGAAATACTTTTAGAAATTTTCAAGAAGAGAGAAGGAAAGTAAATGAAATATCAATGCCCATGTTGCGGCTTTTATACATTAGAAGAAAATGCTTCTGGCGAAATCTGTCCTGTTTGCTTTTGGGAACGTGACAAGGCTTCGGAAGAGGAGCCAGGATTTGAAGGAGGTGCCAACAATGGCATTAGCCTGAATCAGGCCCGAAAGAATTATGTAAGCTTTGGCGCCTGTGATGAAAAGCTTGTGACTTATGTAAGAGCTCCCAAAGAGGAAGAAAAAACTTCTGGACCTTCCGTGGAAGATCAGCAGGAACGCCTGGAAAAACAAATGAATTTTATTCTGGAAATCGATAAGGAAAAATTGGTAACCAGACAGACCAGTCTCACCAATCATGGTCGTAAGGAGAATGACGCAGAGCATGCCTGGCATATGGCAGTGATGTGTTACCTTCTGAAGGAATATGCCAATGAAGAATTCGACATGGCTCATGCCATGATGATGTGTCTGATTCATGATATTGTGGAAATTGATGCTGGAGATACCTATGCCTATGATGAAGCAGGCAAGAAGACCCAGAGGGAACGTGAGGCAAAAGCCAAGGACAGAATCTTTGCCCTCTTACCTGAGGAGCAGGGTGCGGAACTGAAGGCCATCTTCGAAGAGTTTGAAGAAAATGAGACAGCAGAGGCAAGGTTTGTTCATGCCATGGACAATTTCCAGCCTATTCTTTTAAATAATTCCAATGGAGGGCAGAACTGGATGGAGCATGGCGTTGCGGCATCCCAGGTTATGAACCGCCAGAAGAAAACAAGACCGGGCTCTGAGCCTCTTTATCAGAAGATTGTGGAAATCATCAATCAGAATGTGGAGAAGGGCAGCCTGAAGGACGAGTAAGGGGAAGCCAAAAGAGATGCCGGGTAGATAGAAAAGAAGATAGCAAGAAAAAATCTGCCAGCCGTGCAAGTGGCTGCCGTTTTATACAGATTGACACACCACCTGCAGACAATTATTATATTCTGCAGAAATAACGAGGTGTAATTATGGACAACTACGAGGATTACAAAACAGAATATACTTATGCCAAGGGCTACAAGCGTGTAGACGATTCACTGACAGAACTCTGTAAGTGTGTTCGTTTCGAAGACGTAAATGGATACGGCCGACTTTTCGGTGGCCGCCTGATGGAATGGATCGATGAGACAGCTGGTGTTGTGGCAGCTCGCCATTGCGGTTGTTTTATCACCACAGCTGCTGTGGATAATCTGCAGTTTAAACGTGGCGCATTTGCGGATGATATCGTTGTAATCCGTGCAAGACTTACCTACGTTGGACGCAAGTCCATGGAAGTCCGTGTGGATTCTTATGTGGAAGATATTGAAACGGGTAAGCGCCATGTCATCAATCGCGCATATCTCACAGAGGTTTGCATCGACCATGACGGAAAGCCAATTGATATTCCTTATGGCCTGAAGATTGAGAATGAAATGGAAAGAGCTGAGTGGGAAGGCGCCCTGAAACGCACAGAGTCCCGCAAGATGCGTCGCCAGGAAGGTTTCTAAAGAAACTGGGACAAGAGTCTGAGAGATTTCTAAAGAAACCGGAACTAGAGTCTGGAAGATTTCTATATGAATCGCTATTTATGCAAATGAACTGCGTAGGTGTCTGAAGTTGAGACACAAGAAAAGCACGGTATATTTGCTTGAGGATAATGAATTATCTAAGGGAGGCAGACATGCAAAAATTTTATCTGGAAAACATGAACCTGAAGGTTACAATCAGCCAGCACGGTGCTGAGCTCATCGACATCCTGAATAAGGAAAACGGTGCGCACTATCTCTGGAACGGAGACCCTGAATACTGGAAGCGTACTGCTCCGGTTCTTTTTCCAATTGTTGGTTCTCTGCAGAACAAGAAGCTGGTGGTTGATGGTAAGGAATATGAATTAAATCAGCATGGTTTTGCCCGTGATACAGATTTCGATATGAAGAAGCAGAAGAATGGTAAGGAGATTACATTCGTTCTGGAGTCCAACGCAGCAACTGAGGATCTCTACCCATATCGCTTCCGCCTGGAAATCATCTACACTCTGGATCGTTACACAGTTAAGACAACATGGCGTGTAACAAATCTGGACGACAAGGAAATGCATTTCCACATCGGTGGACACCCAGCATTCATGTGCCCTCCACGCGGTAAGGAAAGAAAGACAGATGAGTTCATTTCCTTCGACACGGTTGGCGACCTGAAGTACTCACTCCTGGATGCAAATGGACTTGTGGCATCTCGTGACAATGTACTGAAGACAGATGACAAGTGCGTGGCTGTTACAGAAGAGATGTTCGACAATGATGCAATGATCTTCGAAAATCAGGATATTCATTCTGTTGCTCTTTGCGACAGCAAGAAGATTCCATTTGTTACGGTTGCATTTGATGCACCACTGGTAGGTATCTGGTCACCTGCTAAGAAGAATGCTCCATTCATTTGCATTGAGCCTTGGTATGGTCGTGCAGATGCTGCTGACTTCCATGGAGATATTGCAGAGCGTGAATATGACAATGCTCTCCCGGTTGGTGAGACATTCGAAGCTAGCTACACAATCACAGTTGCAAACTAGAGAATTGATTGCGACCGGGCTCCTGGGGCTCGATGAAATATCAAATTTATGAACTTGAAGATGCGGGATTTGTCAAGCAAATTTCGCATCTTTTTTTGTCTATAGGGGAAAGAAAGAGTTACGTAAACTAAATAACAGTGGGATTATCCGGGATCCGTCGCAATTTCATTTGCAGAGAAAAGTACGCAATGTTGACGGGAAGAAAATGACAAAAAATACCAGATTTTTGATAATTAAATAATTTTCTCTGTTTTTCATACAAATACTTCAAAATGCTATTAGCAATGCGTATATTTTTTGAGAAAATTGCTTGACTTAGGGGGTTTAATCATATATAACAGAACAAGCGTTCGAGTTACTAAAACTGGGGCGAAGAAAGAACGTATTTATAGGAGGATTTCAAAATGAACAAGAGCGAATTAGTTGCAGCAGTAGCAGAGAAGGCTGGTCTTTCAAAGGTAGATTCTGAGAAGGCAGTTAAGGCTTTCGTTGAAGCTGTTGAAGAAACACTTAAGGCTGGAGAAAAGGTTTCACTTGTCGGTTTCGGTACTTTCGAAGTTTCTAACCGTGCTGCTCGTACAGGCCACAATCCATCAACTGGTAAGTCAATCCAGATTGCGGCTTCAAAGGCTCCTAAGTTTAAGGCTGGTAAGGCATTCAAGGATGCTCTTAACGCTTAATAAGAAAGCATTTTAGAAACCGATGACCACGGGCCTGCCCCGTGGTCATTTTTCTTTCTCTATGGTAGAGTATAGAAAACAGAAATTGCGTGCAAATGGGATTGGCTAAGACTAGAGCCACATTTGCAGGAAGGTAGATGCAAAGTCCATTTGCAAAAGGATAAGGAGACAAGATCTATGCGCCTCGATAAGTATTTAAAAGTTTCAAGACTCATTAAAAGAAGAACCGTTGCCAACGATGCCTGTGATGCAGGTCGTGTTAGCGTGAATGGAAAGGCAGCACGTGCATCCTATGATGTAAA
This sequence comes from uncultured Lachnospiraceae bacterium, assembly GCA_900314445.1. GTDB lineage: Bacteria > Bacillota > Clostridia > Lachnospirales > Lachnospiraceae > Eubacterium_Q. Next base: position 10,034 of record OMVA01000051.1, read on the forward strand.
GGTTGGAGACGTGATTGAAATTTCCTTTGGTAATAAGGCAGTGAAAGCAGAAGTGCTTCGTGTGCAGGAGACTGTGAAGAAGGAAGAAGCTGGGGAAATGTTTAAGTACCTGCCAGCCTAGGGTGCTCCTATGGTGTGGTTCCTGTTTTGCGCAAAGCAGGAATGTTATGTAAATTTCCTATTGCAAAATAGAAACTTTAAATATATCATTAAGGTTAGTTTTATTCGTGGAGGAAGCTCTAAGTGCAGAGAAGAAAAGTACAACCCAGAAGACGTCAGTCAAAGCTCATGACACTCTTCATGCTTGTCATCGTTATTATTGTAATGGCAGTATGTGGCGCACGAGCTCTTTCTTTGCATGAGAAGAGCCAGGAACTTGCAGTAACAGAAAATCAGTTACAGGCAGAGCTTGATACAGCAAATCAGACAACAGTTGATCTTCAGGAAAAAGAAAAGTATATGCATACTAAGAAATATATTGAAGATGAGGCGAAGAATAAGCTCGGACTTGTAAAGCCGGATGAAATTGTAATTAGACCGAAAGAAAAGGAAGACTAATGAGCGCCAGCACCTCAGTGCAGGCGCTCTTTTTCGTTTATGGAATTTTTAAGTCAAATCGAAAAATTCATAAGTGCCCAGGACATGCTTCAGATCGGAGACGGTGTGGTGGTTGGTGTTTCTGGCGGCGCAGATTCCGTCTGCCTTCTCCGGGTGCTGGTTGCCCTGCGGGAGAAGTATGAGTTGAAGCTGGCCTCTGTTCATGTGAATCATATGATTCGTGGACAGGCAGCTGACGAAGACGAGGCCTTTGTCAATGAACTTTGTGACAAATGGGATGTACCTTTCTTCACTTTCCGTAAGGATGTACCACAACTTGCTGAGGAGTGGGGCATGACAGAGGAAGAAGCAGGACGTCGCGTTCGTTACCAGTGTTTTGAACTGGTGAGATTGGCAGAGGGACTCAATAAGACAGCCGTTGCACATCATCAGGAGGATCTGGCAGAAACAGTTCTTTTCCAGATGGTAAGAGGAAGTCTGATTTCTGGTATGGTGGGTATGAGACCTGTTAGAGGACGACTTATCAGACCACTGCTGAATGTGACCCGGGATGATATTGAAGAGTATCTACGCAAAGAACATTTGCCATTCCGAGTGGATGCCAGCAATTTAGATATGTCCTATGCCCGGAATAAAATTCGGCATCAGGTCATTCCTATTTTGAAAGAAATCAACGCAGGCGCTGTACAGCATATTGCAGAGATTTCCAAGAACATGGGAGCGCTGGACGAAGAAATTAAGCACGAGGCGGACAAGGTGCCGGTGCAGTATGATCGCATCAAGGGCAGTGAACGTCCGACGGAAGCTCATTTGCATATTGAAAATATCGTGTCTCGAAATGGAATGGTTCAGGGAGAAATAATCATTCGTATTATTGAGAATCTCACTGGTAAGAGAAAAGATATTACAAGGAAACATGTGGCGGATGTGCTGAGGCTGATTCAGCAGGAAAGTGGATCCAAGGTGGATTTGCCTTATAACTTGTCAGCCAGAAAGAACTATACAGAGATTATTATTGAGCAGAAACTGGCGGATGCCTCGGGAGTACTAAAGGCCAAGAAAAGCCCTGGTAATTTGAAGATGACGGTGGAAGACTGGTCAGCGGATGGCGAGATATTAAGAAGAGAAGATGCCAAGCAGATTGATTATGATAAGATCACATCTACTTTGCAGTTGCGCTTCCCGCAAATGGGAGACTTTATTGTTACTACCCAGGAGAATGGCAGCAAGAAGTTACGCGCTTTATTTACAGATCTTAAGATTGACCGAAAGGAAAGAGCATACCTTCCGGTGGTTGCAGATGGAAAGGAAATTGTCTGGATTGTCGGGCATAGACTTTCTGAGAGATATAAGATTACAGAAGAGACGAAAAAAATAGCGCTTTTGGAGTATACAGAAGCCGAGGAGGACACAACATGAAAGATCAAATCAGTGTATTAATTTCAGAGGAAGAAGTAGATGCCAGAATTAAAGAAATGGCAGAGAAGATTAGTGCGGACTATGCAGGTAAGACCGTTCACCTGATCGGTATCTTAAAGGGAAGCGTATTCTTTATGTGCGAACTGGCAAAGAGAATTACAATTCCTGTTACTTTAGATTTTATTTCTGTTTCTTCTTATGGAAAAGGAACACAGTCTTCTGGTGTTGTTAAGTTCAATAAGGATCTTGATGAGACCATCGAAGGCAGAGATGTCATTATTGTAGAAGACATCTTAGACTCTGGCCGTACACTTAGCTATGTAGTGGATATCATGAAGAGAAGAAATCCTGCTTCCTTAGAAGTAATCACACTTCTTGATAAGCCAGACAGACGTGTAGTTCCTGTAACTCTTGCAATGACAGGTTTTGAAATTCCGGATAAGTTCGTTGTAGGTTATGGACTGGACTATGCACAGAAGTATCGTAACCTGCCATATATTGGCGTAGTAGATCAATTGGGAGATGAATAGTGAATAAAGAGTTTAGACGTGGACTTTGGATTTATGTAATCCTGATTCTTGTCGGATTTGGCATTTATGCGTATTTCACACGTGTGAATGGTCAGGTGGATGCGAACTATACAAATGCGTCATTAAAGAAAGCTTTGGCAGACAAAGATATTGAAGAAGTTATCATCCTGCCAAATGAAGAAGTACCTACTGGTGTAGTTACCATTAAGAAAAAGAATGAAATCCTGCGTTTCAATACCTCAGACGTAAAGGAGACAGAACAGATCCTGAATGATGCTGGCTTTCCTTATGAACTGGCTGATGTACAGAGACCAGGTTTAATTTCAAAGCTGGCACCATATATTTTCGTAACGATTCTGTTTATGATTTTCCTCTTTATCATGGCTGGAAATGTTATGTCCACAAGAGGCGGCGGAGCAGGTGGCGTCAATGGCCAGCTGATGAACTTCGGTAAGAGCCGTGCCAAGAAGGATGTGAATACAAACATTACCTTCAATGACGTGGCTGGTCTGGAAGAAGAAAAGGAAGAACTGGCAGAAGTTGTTGACTTCTTAAAGGATCCTGCCAAGTATACCAAGATGGGTGCCCGTATTCCTAAGGGACTGATTTTAGTAGGTCCTCCAGGAACAGGTAAGACTCTTCTTGCCAAGGCGGTATCTGGAGAAGCTGGTGTTCCGTTCTTCTCTATTTCTGGTTCTGACTTTGTAGAAATGTTTGTGGGTGTTGGTGCTGCCAGAGTGCGTGACTTATTTGCCGATGCAAAGAAGAATGCACCTTGTATTGTATTTATTGATGAAATTGATGCAGTTGCCCGGCGCAGAGGTTCCGGTCTCGGTGGTGGACATGATGAAAGAGAGCAGACACTGAACCAGCTTCTGGTTGAGATGGATGGCTTTGGAGATAACCAGGGCATTATCGTAATGGCTGCCACAAACCGTGTGGATATTCTGGACCCGGCTATTCTTCGTCCAGGTCGTTTTGACCGTAAGGTTGCCGTTGGCAGACCTGACGTAAAGGGTAGAGAAGAAATCCTGAAGATTCATACAAGAAAGAAGCCTCTTTCTGACGATGTAGATTTACATGAAATTGCTCGTACAACATCAGGATTCTCTGGCGCAAATCTGGAGAACCTTATGAATGAAGCTGCCATCCATGCAGCTCGTGATAATCGTCCATTTATTAATAAGGCAGATGTGGATATAGCCTTCATCAAGGTTGGTATCGGAACTGAAAAGAAATCCCGTGTGGTTTCGGAAGAGGAAAGAAAGATTACAGCTTACCATGAGTCAGGTCATGCAATTCTCTTCCATGTGCTGAAGGATATGGATCCTGTTTATACCATTTCCATTATCCCTACTGGTGTAAGTGCTGCTGGTTATACCATGCCGCTTCCATCTGGCGACAATCAGTTCATGACCAAGGGCAAGATGCTGCAGGATATTGAGGTATCTCTTGGTGGCCGTATTGCAGAAGAACTGATCTTCGATGATGTGACAACCGGTGCATCTCAGGATATCAAGCATGCTTCTGGCCGTGTTCGTGACATGATCATGAAGTATGGTTTCTCAGAAAAACTGGGCCTTATCAATTACGAGCCAAGCGATGATGATGAAGTATTCATCGGTCGTGAGATTGGTCATACAAGATCTTACAGTGAAAAGGTTTCTGCGGAAATCGATGAAGAAGTTAAGAAGATCATGGATCAGTGCTATCAGGAAGCCAAGAAGATTATCGAAGACCATATTGATGTCCTTCATGCTTCTGCCAAGCTCCTTCTGGAGAAGGAAAGAATCACAGGTTCTGAGTTCGAGGCACTTTTCGAAGCCTAATGCAAATGAACTTGTCTTAGTTTTCAAGATGTCTTTATAAAAATAGACCAATGTATACTTAAAATTATTAATCCGCGGACTTTGTATATAGCAAAATCTGCGGATTTTTTAAGTTTTTATAATTTTTTCTTATTAAAATAAAATAGAGTTTCCGGAAACGTTGTCATTATTTCACAATGAAATGAGGAAAAAATCTTCTCTTTTTACAAAAATACACAAGGACACCTGGCTAAAAAGTCAAATTTGACAAAAATTACAAGAAAATCAATTTTTTTTTGGCGAGACATATTTTTTAGATTATGTATAATAATCACTGTAACCCCCCCAATACATTTATATAGTTTTTTGCTACACCCCATAAGTAACAAAATACCTTCTCCAAAAAAGGACAATCGTGCGTGGTTGTCCTTTTTTCATTATGTTGAGCAAAGCACAATCGAGATCCGGAGTAGGTATTTACAATATGGTCGCTTTGCGAACCTAAGATTGACGACACAAATTTGCCCAATCCCCCTAAATATTGTAAAATATAGACGTCTATGAACCTATGCCAAGTTCATTTGCGCTGATTTCGAAGGCTATATCAGTGAGGGACTGGCCAAGAGTGGGCTCCTAGATAAATTAGGGAAAGAGGAGGCGCCTATAATGAAGCATGAAGGAACATGGGATTTCCTGAAACAGGTATTCCATTCGACAAAAATCCTGAATTTTGGCGCGCTTTTTACAGACGGAACTCCACAGTTTTTAAATCCTGCTGAACCAGAACCAGGAGATGATCTGAGGATTCGTTTTCGAACAGCAAGAAATAATGTAGATTCCGTAATTCTGATTCAGGATGGACAGGAGCATCCAATGTCCATTGCAGAGCAGGATGCTATTTTTGATTATTATGAAGTGACACTTCCTTCTGTAACTGAGAAAGTACGTTACTATTTCGAGATTCACGCAGGCAGACTGACTGCCATCTATAATCGTCTGGGTGTTATCAATGAAGTTAACCATGACTATGACTTTATGGTGGTACCTGGCTTCAAGACACCAGACTGGGCCAAGGGTGCGATTTTCTACCAGATTTTCGTGGATCGTTTCTGCAATGGGGATAAGTCCAATGATGTGGAAAGCAATGAGTACACTTATTGCGGAACTCATGTACAGCATGTGGATGATTGGGGACAGATTCCTGCACAGATGGACGTGGGTAATTTCTACGGTGGTGATCTGCAGGGTGTTATCTATAAGCTGAATTATCTGAAGAATCTGGGCGTGGATGTTATTTACCTGAATCCAATCTTTGTATCTCCATCTAACCATAAATATGATATTGCGGACTATGATTATGTGGATCCTCACTTCGGTAAGATTGTGAAAGATGAGGGCCAGCTCTTAGGAGAGAATGACTACAGCAATCAGAACGCCAGCAAGTACATTTGCCGAGTTACGGATAAAGAAAATCTGGAGGCTTCCAATGAGCTCTTTATCCAGTTGGTTGAGGAAGTACATAAGCGCGGCATGAAGATTATTCTGGATGGTGTATTCAATCACTGTGGTTCTTTCAACAAGTGGCTGGATAAGGAAAAGATTTACGATAGCAATCCAGAGTATGAGAAGGGTGCCTATGTGGATGCCTCTTCTCCATATCGCAGCTTCTTTAAATTTAATGACGAAAATGCATGGCCGGATAATGGTTCATACAATGGCTGGTGGGGACATGACACACTGCCAAAGCTGAACTATGAAGGGTCTACAAAATTGCATGATTATATTATTAATATCGGACGCAAATGGGTTAGCCCTCCATTCAATTGTGATGGCTGGCGTCTGGACGTGGCTGCTGACCTTGGACATTCTGAGGAATACAATCATCGCTTCTGGCGTGATTTCAGATCGGCTGTACGTGAGGCAAATCCGGATGCGATTATTCTGGCCGAGCACTATGGCAATCCAAAGCCTTGGCTGGAAGGTGATCAGTGGGATACCATTATGAACTATGGCGCCTTTATGGAGCCAATTACCTGGTTTCTGACAGGTCTGGAAAAGCATTCCGATGAATTCCGTGGCGACTTCATGGGAAATGCGGATATGTTTGTTGGTTCCATCCGGAACTATATGTCCTTTTTCATGTACAACTCTTTATATGTTGCCATGAACGAACTTTCTAACCACGATCATTCTCGTTTCCTGACAAGAACCAACCACCGTGTTGGTCGTATTAACACTTTGGGTGCAGAAGCAGCTGATCAGAATGTAGATAAAGAATTGATGCGTATGGCGGTTACCTTCCAGATGACATGGCCAGGTGCACCAACTATTTACTATGGTGATGAAGCCGGAGTTACAGGTTGGACGGATCCGGATTCTCGCAGAACCTATCCATGGGGACATGAGGATAAGGAGATGCTCAACTTCCACCGGGATGTGATTGCTATCCATAAGAGCCACAAGGCACTGGTTACAGGTTCTCTCAAGTTCCTGCTTGCCCAGCCAAAACTCATTGCCTATGGACGTTTCAATGAAGAGGAAGCAGTGACCATTGTAATCAATAACGATTACAGCGATCGTCACGTGAAGCTCCATGTTCGTGAACTGGGTGTGCATAATAACCGCACCATGAAGCGACTGATGCTCACTACAGAGAGCGGTTATTCCCTGGATGACCAGGCATTTGTTGTACAGAACAATGTGCTCTCTGTTGTTGTTCCAAAGATGTCCGCTGCCATTTACTATTGCAAGCTCTAGTGCAAATGGGATGCCCGCATAGCTTGGCCCTTTGCTGGAAAATATCAAGTGATATTTGTCATACCATATAACTGCAATAAATGATAAAAATCATATAGAATAATTGTGTAAAATTTAGTACTGTGAGATGCGACCCCTGTGGGTGTCATTTCACAGTATTTTTTTGACTGTAAAAAGATGATTTAACTAATGGTTGATTCTAATTTTTAATTAGTATATATACAATTTAGTGTTGGAAAAAAGTTTGTAAGAGATTAAAAAGGAGTAAGTGTGGATCATTTTGTCATTCATTCCGACTATCAGCCAACAGGTGACCAGCCGGATGCAATTAAAAAATTAGTAGATGGATATAATGCGGGCAAGAAGAGACAGACTCTGCTTGGTGTTACTGGTTCTGGTAAGACCTTCACCATGGCAAATGTCATAAAGGCTCTTAATAAGCCAACATTGATTATTTCCCACAATAAGACCCTGGCTGCCCAGCTCTATGGTGAAATGAAATCCTTTTTCCCGGAGAATGCGGTGGAGTATTTTGTTTCTTACTACGATTACTATCAGCCAGAAGCCTATGTTCCACAGACAGATACTTATATTGCCAAGGACTCAGCCATTAATGATGAAATTGATAAGCTGCGTCACTCAGCAACAGCAGCTCTGATTGAACGTAAGGATGTTATTGTAGTTTCTTCTGTTTCCTGTATTTATGGTATCGGTAATCCGGAAGACTATAAGTCCATGATGCTGAGTCTTCGTCCAGGCATGGAGATGGATCGCGATGATTTAATTGAGCAGCTGGTAAACATGCAGTATGCCCGTAATGATCTGGACTTCCATCGTGCCACCTTCCGTGTAAAGGGAGATGTTGTGGACATTATTCCAGCCAACTCTGACGAAGAAGCTATTCGTGTAGAGTTCTTTGGCGATGAAATTGATCGGATCTCTGAATTTGATCCACTGACTGGTGAAGTAAAGAGAGATGTTAACTTTGAATGTCTCTTCCCTGCCAGCTTCTATGTCATTCAGCCGGATAAAATGGATGCGGCCATTAAAGAAATTGAAGCAGAAATGAAGGAACGTGTCAGCTACTTCAAGGCTCATGATAAATTACTGGAAGCCCAGCGTATTGAAGAACGTACCAAGTTCGATATGGAGATGCTGAGAGAAACAGGTTTCTGTTCCGGTATCGAAAACTATACAAGAATTCTTTCAGGTGGAAAGCCAGGAGAACCACCAGCAACTTTGATGGACTTCTTTGGAGATGACTACTTACTGATTGTGGATGAGTCACATATTTCTCTGCCTCAGGTAAGAGGAATGTTCGGTGGTAACAAGGCTCGTAAGCAGACTCTGATTGACTTCGGTTTCCGTCTGCCATCTGCCATGGACAACCGTCCTCTGGACTTCAGTGAATTTGAAAAGAGAATTGATAAGATTCTCTATGTATCTGCCACACCTGCTGAGTATGAGCAGAAACATCAGGAAGCAAGAGCTGAACAGATCATTCGCCCAACGGGACTTCTGGATCCTCCAATTGAAGTGCGTCCAGTAGCCGGACAGGTTGATGATCTCTACAAGGAAATTCAGCAGGAAGTAAAGAAGAAAAATAAGGTTCTGGTTACCACCCTTACCAAGCGTATGGCAGAGGAACTCACCGACTACCTGCGTGGTATGGATGTGAAGGTAAAGTACCTGCACTCTGATATTAAGACCATTGAGCGTACGGAGATTGTTCGAGATCTTCGAATGGGTGTCTTTGATGTGCTGGTTGGTATCAACCTGCTTCGTGAAGGTCTGGATATTCCAGAGATTACTTTGGTTGCCATTCTGGATGCAGATAAGGAAGGTTTCTTACGTTCTGAAACCTCGCTGATTCAGACGGTAGGTCGAGCTGCCCGAAATGTTGACGGTCATGTTATCATGTATGCCGACACCATCACGGATTCTATGCGGGCCACCATCGATGAGACGGAACGTCGTCGTGGCATTCAGCAGAGATACAATGAAGAACACGGTATCACACCACAGACCATCAAGAAGGCAATTCGTGAAGCCATTACAAATGGAATTGACGAAGAAGAAATCAAGAAGGAAAGAATCGGTAAGAATCCAGACCTTCTTAACAAGAAAGAACTGCAGAAGGAAATTGAGCGCCTGACCAAGAAGATGAATCAGGCAGCAACGGAACTGAACTTCGAAGCTGCAGCTCTTCTCCGCGATGAATTAATCGAACTGAAGGTAAGACTTCGGGATTATGATAGGTAATTCATAAGGAAAGAAATGAAATAAAGAATTAAAAAGATTTAAAAGAATTAAAAAGAAATAAATGAATGAAAAGATACGCGCAACACATTTGCAAAAGAAAGAAGAAAACTATGGCTGAACTGAAGTATATAACCATAAAGGGCGCCAGAGAACACAACCTGAAGAATGTGGATCTGAAGCTGCCTAGAAATAAGTTTATCGTCTTTACCGGACTTTCTGGTTCTGGTAAGTCTTCTCTGGCTTTCGATACCATCTATGCCGAGGGGCAGCGTCGCTATATTGAGTCCCTGTCTTCCTATGCCCGCATGTTCCTGGGCCAGGCAGATAAGCCGGACGTGGATAAGATTGAAGGTATGTCACCGGCAATTTCAATCGACCAGAAATCTACTAACCGCAATCCTCGTTCTACCGTTGGTACGGTTACAGAGATTTATGATTACCTGCGTCTTTTATATGCCCGTGTGGGAACACCCCATTGCCCAAACTGTGGACGTGTCATCGAGAAGCAGACCGTGGATCAGATGACAGACCAGATTATGAGGCTGCCTGAAAAGACCAAGTTCCAGGTGCTGTCACCGGTTGTTCGTGGCCGCAAGGGTACCCATGAAAAGGTGCTGGCTGCAGCCAAGAGGAGTGGCTTTGTCCGTGTTATCGTGGACGGAAACCAGTATACTCTGGATGAAGAAATTACCTTAGAAAAGAATAAGAAGCATGAAATCGACATTGTTGTTGACCGACTGGTTCGCAAGGATGGCATCGAAAGCCGTCTGGCCCAGTCCCTGGAAACAGCAATGAAACAGAGCGATGGCATCATCAAAATCGACATCCTGCCTGATAAGAAGGCCCCTGCAAATGAAATTTCCACCGATGACGAAACGGCTTTCCTTCGTGATGCACGTAAGGAAAAGGAGGCAAATGATGTGCTTGCCCAGGCAGAAGTGCTGCCATCCGGAGACAGAATTCTCACCTTCAGTGATTCTTTCTCTTGCCCTCACTGCAATATTTCCATTGATGAGATCGAACCACGTTCCTTCTCTTTCAACAACCCATATGGCGCCTGCCCTGTTTGTACGGGTCTTGGCTACAAGCAGAAGTTCGATATGGAACTGGTTATTCCAGATCAGACAAGAACTTTGAATGAGGGCGTATTTGCAGTACCTGGACTTCAGTCCTCTGGTGATCCAAAGTCCTTTACCCATGCACTTCTTGTGGCACTGGCTAAGGAATATAACTTCTCTATGGATGTGCCTTACAAGGATCTTCCTCAGGAAGCAAAAGATGTAATTATGTATGGAACTGGCAGACATTCCATTTCCATTCACTATCAGAGCACACGTTCTTCCAAGAACGTGTTCACTCATCCTTTTGAAGGTGTTCTGCAGAATCTGGAAGACAGATATCGTATGACAGGTTCTGGAAATGCCAAGGAAGAGTATGAGTCCTTTATGACATTTATTCCATGTGAAGAGTGTCATGGTATGAGACTGAAGAAGTCTTCTCTGGCAGTTACAGTGGGAGATAAGAACATTTTCGATATGACAGAAATGTCAGTGGAAAAATTAAAGGACTATGTGGAAGGTCTGGAACTTACAGAAAGACAGAAAATGATTGGTGCAGAGATTCTGCGTGAAATCAAATCTCGTCTGAAGTTCATGTCAGATGTAGGACTGAACTACCTGTCTCTCAGCCGTGCCACAGCCACACTTTCTGGTGGGGAGGCACAGAGAATCAGATTGGCAACCCAGATTGGTTCCGGCCTGGTTGGTGTTACTTATATTCTGGATGAACCATCCATTGGTCTGCACCAGAGAGATAATGATAAGCTGATTACTTCCCTCAAGCGTCTGCAGTCTTTAGGAAATACCCTGATTGTGGTTGAGCATGATGAAGATACCATGCGTGCAGCAGATATGATTGTGGATATTGGACCTGCGGCTGGTCGCCATGGTGGTCAGATTGTTGCCCAGGGAACTGCTGAGCAGCTTATGAAGAATCCAAAGTCCCTTACAGGACAGTACCTGGCTCATACAAAAGAAATCAAGGTTCCTGAGACGCGTAGAACTTCAAAGGAATTTATAACCATTAAGGGAGCCAAGGAACATAACCTGAAGAATCTTACTGTTAAGATTCCTAAGGGAGTATTTACCGTTGTTACTGGTGTATCTGGTTCCGGTAAGTCATCCCTGATTAATGAGATTCTGAAGAAGAGACTTCTTCGTGATCTCAACCATGCCCGTGTAAAACCAGGTATTCATGAGGATATTACAGGCTATGAATCTATGGATAAGGTCATCGATATTGACCAGTCTCCAATTGGTCGTTCCCCTCGTTCCAATCCCGCCACATACACAGGCGTATTTGATATGATTCGTACCCTCTTTGCCGGCACAAAGGATGCCAAGGCCTTCGGTTTTGAAAAGGGAAGATTCTCTTTCAACGTTGCAGGTGGAAGATGTGAAGCTTGTAAGGGCGACGGTATCATCAAGATTGAAATGCACTTCCTGCCAGACATCTACGTTCCTTGTGAAGTCTGTGGCGGAAAGAGATATAACCATGAAACTCTTCAGTGCCGTTACCGTGGCAAGACCATTTACGACGTGCTGGATATGACAGTGGATGAAGCGGTTGAGTTCTTTGATTCCGTACCATCTGTTCTTAGAAAGATTAAGACCCTGCAGGATGTAGGTCTTGGATATATCAAGCTTGGTCAGCCGTCCACCACACTTTCTGGTGGCGAGGCCCAGCGTATTAAGCTGGCAACCGAGCTGTCCCGTCGTGGCACCGGCAATACCATTTACATTCTGGATGAGCCAACCACAGGACTGCATTTTGAAGACATTAAGAAACTCCTGAAAATTCTGCAGCAGTTTGCAGATCAGGGCAATACCGTTGTAGTCATCGAACATAACATGGATGTTATCAAGCAGGCGGACTACATCATCGACCTGGGACCTGAGGGTGGTGACGGTGGTGGAACCATCGTGGCAACTGGCACACCAGAAGAGGTGGCTAAGGTCAATAAATCATACACAGGTAGATATCTGAAGAGATATCTTTAGGAGACAGAATGGAAAAGACACAGCCAGAATTAACAACCCTTTGTTATATTACCCGTCCATCCCTTGCAAATGAGATTGGCGACCCTACTGCAAGTGTGGAAGGAAATAAGCGAGAGGTTTTGATGCTTCTTCGTAATAAGAAGGAAAATGATATTAACCATGCCAAGTGGATTGGCGTGGGCGGTCACTTTCTTCTGGGAGAGAGTCCAGACGATTGCCTGAGAAGAGAAGTATTGGAAGAAACAGGACTTCTTATTAATAAGTACCAGAACCGTGGTGTCATCACATTTATTTATGGAAAGGGCGTTGTGGAATATATGCAGTTGTCCCTGGCCACTGATGTGCAGGTTGAGAATTTTGAAAGCCAGACAGAAAAACTGAAAGAAGAAACAGATTTTATGTCCAAGCAGGTAAGTGAATTGCCTGAGCAGATTCGCCTGATTACGGATTATGGCAGACAGAAGTATAGAGAAGCCAAGTATGCTGTAAAGGATTGTGATGAAGGGGAACTGCACTGGGTTCCAGAGAAAGCAATTTCTGGTCTCAGTTTATGGCCAGGGGATCGTATCTTTTTAAAACTCTTATTTGAGACGGAAGAATTCTTTGATTTAAAGCTGGTTTATGATGAGACAGGAATTCTTGAAAAAGCAATTTTAGATGGAAAAGAAATTCCTCATCAGGAACTGATTGAAGTTTATGGACTTGAGGAAAATGATTTAAAGTAATGGATATGAAACGGATTTCACATAATTTCATATTTTCATAAAAATGACATTAAAACCATAACATTTGCAAATGAATATTTGAAGGAATTTAGCTCTGCGTCAAATTAAATTGATGCAGAGCTTTTTTATTTCAAAAAAGAGCATAGAAAAATGACTGAATTTTATTATTTATAGCAAGATGGTGCCATAAAAGGCCTGTATTATGGCGATAATTGTGCATAGTGCACAATAGTGTGTTAATTTCTTTGGGAATACTGCTGATTGAATATGACCGATTGTGACCATATAATCAAATAATAAGTTGTGCAAAATCATGCAAAACTCTGCCTTGGCTCTTTAGAAATCGTGCAAAATCGTCAAGAAAAATGACTGAAGAGAAAGTTTACTTTGACTGACTTTCAAAATGAAATGCATTACAAGAAAAATGCAAATTCCATTTGGAAGGATAGGAAAAGAGAATGAATTAGGCCAGAGTATTTGTGGATGAAGATAGAATTTGGAGGAACCAAAATGGTTTATACAGTTACCTTTAATCCCTCACTTGACTACATCGTGGAAGTAGATCATTTCAAGCTGGGAATGACAAACAGAACATCATCTGAACTTATGCTTCCAGGTGGTAAGGGTGTAAATGTATCCATCGTACTTAGCAATCTGGGTATTGAAAATACAGCAATTTATTTCAGCGCTGGATTTGTTGGCGATGAGATTACAAGAAGAATTCAGGAAAGCGGAATCAATGCAGATGAAATCAAGATTGATGAAGGCTGTTCCAGAATTAATCTGAAGTTAAAGACAATTGATGGTACAGAAATTAACGGAATGGGTCCAGTGATTAAGCAGGAAAACATCGATCAACTCTTCAAGAAGCTGGACAGTCTCCAGAGAGGCGACACATTGGTTCTTGCTGGTTCCATCCCAAGCTCAATGCCAGAAACTATGTACAGCGACATCATGCATCGACTGGAAGGTCGTGGAATCCGCATCGTGGTTGATGCCACAAAGGATCTGCTTCTGAATGTACTTCAGTACAAGCCGTTCCTGATTAAGCCAAACAATCATGAACTTGGCGAAATCTTCGGCGTTGAACTTCCAACACGCGAAAGCGTTGTGCCTTATGCAAAGAAGCTTCAGGAACGTGGTGCTGAAAATGTCATTATTTCCATGGCTGGCGAAGGTGCTGTATTCATCGCATCGGATGGCAACGTATATATGAGAGAAGCACCTAAGGGAACTCTGGTAAATGGAGTTGGCGCTGGTGACTCAATGGTTGCTGGATTTATTGCTGGTATGATTACTGAAGATGATCTGCTCCATGCATTCCGTATGGGGGTATCTGCAGGTTCTGCAAGTGCCTTCTCTGAATACCTGGCAACAAAGGAAGAAGTCATGCAGGTACTCAGTCAGGTTGAGTAAGAAATAGAATCTAACGTCTTCCATGTTGGTCAGATGGAAGACGTGAAAATATGGTTAAGGTGTAAACAGTTTTATATGTATGTGACAGGGATTTAGACGATAGGGCGTCGCGAATAAAGGAGGGTATATGAAATGAGAATTACAGAACTTCTTGACATTAAGTCAATTGATCTTAATGCAAGTCCTGCAAATAAGCGGGAAACTCTGGATGCCGCTGTTGAACTGATGGCAAAATCTGGAAAGATCACAGATAAGGAAGCTTACAAGAAGCTTGTTTATGCTCGTGAGGAAGAAAGCACAACAGGTGTAGGCGAAGGCATCGCAATTCCTCATGGTAAGGGCGCATGTGTAGCAAAGCCTGGTCTTGCTGCTATGGTAATTAAGAATGGTGTTGATTTTGAGGCACTGGATGATGAACCAGTTAACATCCTCTTCCTGATTGCAGCTCCAGATACAAAGGATAATGTTCACTTAGATGTTCTCTCTAAGCTTTCTATGATGCTGATGGATGAGGACTTCAGAAACAATCTGATCAATGCAAAGGGTCCTCAGGACTTCATCAATATCATTGATGCAGCAGATGAGGAAAGAAAGTCAGTTGATGAAAGCCTTGCTGAAACAAGTATCGATAATGGCGGAGCAAAGATTGTTGCTGTAACATCTTGCCCAACTGGTATCGCTCATACTTACATGGCTGCTGAAGGTCTTGAAAAGGCAGCAAAGAAGGCAGGTATACAGATTAAGATTGAAACACGTGGTTCTTCAGGTGCTAAGAATATACTGACAGATGCTGATATCGCAGCAGCAGATGCAGTTATTGTTGCAGCGGATGCAAAGGTTCCAATGGACAGATTTGCAGGCAAGAAACTGATCCAGAGAAAGGTTGCTGATGGTATTAATAAGGCAGATGAACTGGTAGCACTTGCAGTTTCTGGGGAAGCTCCAGTATTTGAAGCTTCTGGCGCAGAAGGGAAGGAAGAAAAGAAGTCAGGTGGCGGAGCTCATAATGTTTATACATGGCTCATGGCTGGAGTGTCACACATGCTTCCATTCGTAGTAGGTGGTGGTATTCTCGTAGCTATCGCATTCCTGATTGATACAATCGCAGGCTATGGTGCATCTGGTTCTGGTAACTTCGGTTCCATCACACCACTTGCAGCACTCTTTAAGAACCTTGGTGGTACAGCAATGGGACTTATGGTTCCAGTACTTGCTGGTTATATCGCATACGCTATTGCAGATCGTCCAGGCCTTGCAGTTGGTTTCACAGGTGGTCTGCTTGCATCTAACGGTAATGCAGCACTTGCAAACTTCGTATTCGCAGATGGTAAGAACATTGTTCTTGGAGATGCAACAACACCTCTTGGTGGCTTCTCACAGTTCCTTGCTAAGTTCGGATTCCAGGCAGGTGGTAACACAGTATCTGGTTTCCTTGGTGGTATTGCAGCTGGTTTCCTTGCTGGTGGTATCGTACTTCTTCTTCAGAAGATTTGTGCAAAAATGCCTGCAGCACTTGATGGAATTAAGCCAATGCTTATCTATCCATTAGTTGGTATTTTCCTGGAAGGTCTTATCATGATCTTCATCCTGAATCCAGTAATCGGTGTTGTTAACACAAGCCTTTCAAACATGCTTCAGGCAATTGGTGATTCTGGAATGCTTTGGCTTCTGGGAATGATTCTTGGTGCAATGATGGCAATTGATATGGGTGGCCCAATTAACAAGGCAGCTTACGTATTCGGTACAGGTATGCTGACACAGGCATCAGCATCTAATGACCCAGCATTCCAGCAGATCGCATACATCTCTATGGCAGCAGTAATGGTAGGTGGTATGTGTCCTCCTGTTGGTATTGCACTTGCAAACCTTCTCTTCCCTAAGAAGTTCACAAAGGCAGAGAAGTCCACAGTAGTTACAAACTTCATCATGGGTGCTTCCTTTATTACAGAAGGTGCAATTCCATTTGCAGCAGCTGACCCAATCCATGTAATCCCAGCAACTCTTGTTGGTTCTGGCGTTGCAGGACTTCTGGTAGCAGTATTCAAGTGTACATTAATGGCTCCTCACGGTGGTCTCTTCGTAGTAGCTACAATCGGTAATCCACTGATGTACCTCCTTGCTTGGCTGGTTGGTTCTGTTATTACATGTATCCTGCTTGGTCTTCTTAAGAAGCCAGCTCAGGAATTCTAAAGCAAATTTAGAAGATAGAGTTAAGGAATTAAGTAACAAAGTAAGAAGGAAAAGTAACAAGTAACAAGGAAGTAATGAAGTTAAAGTTACAAGTAACAGGGAAGTAATAAAGTTAAAGTTACAAGTAACAAGGAGGTAATAAAGTTAAAGTTACAAGTAACAAGGAAGTAATAAAGTTAAAGTTACAAGTAACAAGGAAGTAATAAAGTTAAAGTTACAAGTAACAAGGAAGTAATAAAGTTAAAGTTACAAGTAACAAGGAAGTAATAAAGTTAAAGTTACAAGTAACAAGGAAGTAATAAAGTTAAAGTTTCAAGTAAGAAAGTAAGAAGTAATAAAGTTAACTAACAAGAGAAGAAATGAAATAGCCGGCCTGGGAATCAGTCCTGGGTCGGCGCAAATGAAAAAGAAAAGAATAAGGCACTCGGTGTCAACATATTAAGAAAAGAGGGTACAAAAATGGCAAGTTTTGATTATACAATTAAGGATGTTCACGGAATTCACGCTAGACCAGCAACAGAGCTTTTTAAGCTTTCTAAGCAGTTTGGAAGTTCTGTAAAGGCAGCTAAGGATGGTAAGGAAGTTGCATTCAAGGGTGTTATGGGAATTATGGCACTGGGCGCTAAGCAGGGTGATACAGTAACTTTCTCATTCGATGGCCCAGATGCTGACGCTGAGTGTGCTGCATTCAAGGAGTTCATGGAAGCAAATCTGTAAGTTGTAAGTGACCAAAGGTAATGATTCATGACTGTCCTTGGACAGTTGCATGAATTGGGGTTTGTAACAGTATAGGTAACTGAGTGCCAGGGACCGCGGATTACTTATACATAATCAGGAGGGTGAAACATGATAGTTTGCAGTGGTAAGAGTGTCTTTGAAGGCATTGCAATTGGTCCGATTCATGTATATAAGAAAGAAGAACAATCTGTAAAACGTACTAAGGTTACAGATTTAGATGCTGAAGTTGCACGTTATACAGCTGCTCGTGAGACAGCAATTGAACAGCTTCAGGCTTTGCATGATAAGGCAGTAGTTGAAGTTGGTGAGTCCGGTGCTGAAATCTTTGAAGCACACCAGCTCATGGTTGAAGACGGAGATTATATTGATTCCGTTGAAAATATTATTCGGACACAGGGAGTTAATGCAGAATACGCAGTTGCACAGACCGGCGACAATTTTGCTTTGATGTTCTCAGAAATGGATGATGAATATTTTCGTGGCAGAGCTGCAGATATCAAGGATATTACAGAACGTCTGATTACTATCCTTTCTGGCGGCGCTGGTGGCGGTCTAGATAGTGATGAACCTGGTATCATCGTAGCTGATGATCTTGCTCCATCCGAGACAGTACAGATGGATAAGGATAAGATCCTTGCCTTCGTTACTGTTCACGGTTCAGCAAATTCTCATACTTCAATCCTGGCAAAGACAATGTCAATTCCAGCACTGGTTACCTGTGATATTTCACTGGAAGATACAGATGGCAAGCTTGCTGTTGTTGATGGATATGAAGGTGTAATTTACATTGATCCAAATCCAGAAATCCTTGCGCAGAAGAAAGAAGCTCTGGCAAAGGAACAGGAGAAGAAGGAACTCCTTCTGCAACTGAAAGGTAAGGAAAATGTAACTCTCGATGGCCAGAAGATTAACATCTATGCCAACATCGGAAACACAAAGGACCTTGCTCTTGTAAGGAAGAATGATGCAAATGGTATTGGTCTTTTCCGTTCAGAATTCATTTACCTTGGATCAGACGACTATCCAACAGAAGATCAGCAGTTTGCTATTTATAAGCAGGTAGCTGAGACAATGGCCGGAAAGAAGGTCATTATCCGTACACTTGATATTGGTGCTGATAAACAGGCAGATTATTTTGAATTGCCTCATGAGGAGAATCCAGCCATGGGTCTCCGTGCTATCAGAATCTGTCTGACACGCCCAGAAATATTTAAGACACAGCTTCGTGCGTTGTTAAGAGCAAGTGCTTATGGTAAACTTGCAATCATGTTCCCTATGATCATTTCTGTTGAAGAAGTTAAGAAGATTAAGGAGATTGTTGCAGAAGTTGAGAAAGAACTTGATGCAGCGGATATTAAGTACGACCACGATATTGAACTGGGTATCATGATTGAGACTCCAGCTGCTGTAATGATTGCAGATGAACTTGCAGAAGAAGTTGATTTCTTCTCTGTAGGTACAAATGATCTGACACAGTACACGCTTGCAATTGATCGTCAGAATCAGACATTAGACTCATTCTATGATTCACACCATCCTGCTATTTTAAAGATGCTTAAGATGATTGTAGATGCAGCTCACAGGCATAATGCATGGGCTGGTATCTGTGGTGAGCTTGGTGCAGATCTTACATTGACTAAGGAATTCCTGGCAATGGGATTTGATGAGCTTTCCGTATCTCCAGGTCGAGTACTTCCTATCCGTAAGATTGTTCTTGAGACAGACGTAGCGGAATATAAGAAGAGCAAGGGAGAATAAGCCATGTTATCCGAAGAACGTAAGGGTGAGATATTAAGAATCGTCAATACAAATAAATCTGTCACTGTTCAGGAGTTACGAAGTATCCTGAATGTGTCTGAATCGACTATTCGAAGAGATATTACGCTCCTCAGTCGTGAGGGACGTTTGGTTAAGGTCTTCGGTGGAGCAGTGGCTCTGGATAATCCTCCGAATGCGGTAGAGTTATCTGTACTGGCTAAGGAGACAATGAACAGGGATGAAAAGAGAGCGATTGCAGAATATGCAGCATCTCTGATTGTTCCAGACGATTATGTATATATTGATTCCGGTACCACAACGGAAATGATGATTGAATTTATTCATGAGAAGAATGCAACTTATGTTACAAATGCAGTTTCTCATGCAAAGGGTCTTGTAAGACGCGGACTAAAGGTACTCCTGATTGGCGGAGAACTGAAGGAAAATACAGAAGCTATTGTGGGTGCAGACGCCATTCTGCATATCCAGAAATACCATTTTTCTAAAGGATTCTTTGGTACAAATGGAGTTAACATGAAGCTTGGTTTTACAACGCCTGATGTAAGAGAAGCTCTGATCAAGAGGGTTGCTATTCAGAACACACAGCCAGGTAGCAGATTCATTCTGGCAGACCATGACAAATTCGGGCAGTCATCTGCAGTAACATTTTCCGATTTTGGTGGAACTGTAACCATTACTGATAAGTATCCGGGCGAAATTTACAGTAAGGCAATGGAGTTAAAGATTATCACAAAATAGTGCAGTTTCAGGAATTCAAATGAACGTATACTTATACAAAATTGAATACGACCTTATGCAGGCAGAGGAGCAGAGATTACTTGCTTCTCTGCCTGCTTTTCGTCGTGAAAAAGCAGAGAAGCTGATTAATCAAAAGGCGAGATATGAAAGTATGGCCGCTGCTTTATTAGTAAGGAAGGTCCTTGGGCTAAGTGAGGAAGAGTTTCAGTCTTGCCGGGAAGAAAAGGGACCGATGGGAAAGCCCCTTCTTTATGGAGCAGATGAGAAGAAACTTCCTTTATTTAATATTTCTCATTCTGTGGGGTATCTTGCTCTGGCGATTTCCAATCAGGAAGATATGCCTGTGGGTATCGATCTGGAAACCAAGGATGATAAAGAGCTGAGAGTAAGCCGTAGGATGTTCACGCAAATGGAATATGAGTGGATTCAAAATGCTGCGAATCCACAAAAGGAATTTCGCCGGGTATGGACAGAGAAGGAGAGCTTTCTCAAATGTACTGGCCAGGGAATCTCTGTAAAACTTTCTTCTTTCCATGTGAACCGGGATAGTGGCAAGGTGGAATCTGATGGCTATACTTTCCAGGACAGTCCATTTGGCAAAGAGTATTTTGTAAAAACTTTCTTTGCTGAAGATGAAAGTTTTGCCATGTCAGTGTGCTGCCAGAAAAAAGATTTTACTTTTAAAATGCGTGAGGTAAATTCTTTATTTTCTTAAAAGCCCCATCAATAAAGGATATACGCAGAATATGTATTTGGTGGATTATTCACTATGCGTACAGCTTTTTAAGAGATGGCAGAATATTGATATAATTCATAAAAATTAATTTATAAATATCCTTGACATTTATTAGCATGGACCCTATAATGCATATGCTGTTGAAATCAATAGCACCTGCGTGGTTAGCTCAGCTGGATAGAGCGTTTGGCTACGGACCAAAAGGCCGGGAGTTCGAATCTTCTACCACGCACATATAAAGACCGCAATCCGAAAGGACTGCGGTTTTTTTTCTTATACACAATAAGCTGGAGGTGAAGCGAAATCCGAATGCGAGCTAATCGAAGTGAGCCAGCCCACAAACTACATTTCGATATTTAAAACACAATGGGGCAAGAACTGCTATGACGATCACAGCGATTGCCCTTTCTACGATCTTAATCTATGCCGTTTTCTGCAGCGGCACATCCATGATAAAATCTTCTCAGCGAATGGATTATTACGCCTGGGGTGGTTATGACGTATCTTATTCTGTTCCAACAAGTGATTTATTTACCTATAGAGAAAAATTAAAGGATGATGGAATTCAAAATCCTGCGAGAAATCGGTATGACCATGAAGCAGAAGACGCAAATGATTCGTATGGAATGCATGTATACCACCCTTCGTTCACTGATTCCAGGCATCATCCTGGGTTTGCTTTTCGCCTATCTCATGATTCCAGGTCACTGGATAATTGAAGAATCCCTTCTTTTATTGTATAGTTTTGAGTAAGTGTGCGACGGAATTGCCGCACTGTCGAAAGAGAGGAAAATTACATGACAGATCAGGAAATTTTTGATGGATTTCAGGATGTTGTTGCCACCGATCAGGAGGAGAGGCCTGATGAGATGGCAACAACCATTCTGACTTCAGAATTAATAGGACAGGCTACACCACGTAGTGATGCTTCACAGCCTAGATCAGAGCAGGGACTGGGACTTTCTCCGGAACCAAAGCAGCCTTCACAGGCAGCACCTTCACAGGTTCCTTTTGATGAGGAGGCAACCAGCGTACTGACAGCCGAGATGATGGAGCAGGCAGCGCAGCCTTCCATGCAGATGGCCCAGCAGCCAGTAGCGCCACAGCCAGTGCAGCAGCCAAACGCATTTGCAGCGGATGAACAGGCAACAACTCTGCTGACAGATGAATTAAGACAGTTAAATGAAAGAGAGCAGAGCGGTGCCCTTCAGGGTGATGCCGGTGCTTTTGAATCCAATACTTTAGAGGGACTGACAGGTACACTGGCAGGGGGAATGACTTCTGGTCCATTGACTGCCGGTAATCCATCAGGACCGCTCACTGGACCGATTGGTATGGTTACACCAAAGACTTCTGGCCCGCTTCGCCAGGATATGATGCCAACTCAGATGCAGCAGAACCTGATGAATCAGGCAATGAATCAGCAATCTCAGAAGAGTGGCGTAAATAAGGGACTTTTAATTGCAACCATTGCAGAGGGAGTGATCATTCTTGTTCTGCTTGGGCTTTTACTTTTCTAAGATAATTATCTTTCTACTTGTGCAATAGCACTTTAAAGTATAAAATCGCAGGTAACTGCGTTATTTATCAAAATTATGCAGTTCGAAGATTAACTAAAGGAGACAGCAAAATGGTAAAGCTTTATGAGACAGGAGCATATCTCGTAAACGGAACAGAACTTGTTCTGGACAATGAGACAGCCTCTCAGGAACTGGCAGCAAAGGGCGTGAAGACATCAAAAGACGAAGCACGCAAGGGTACTATGGGATATAAGATCCTGCAGGAACACAATACAAGTGACGATGCAGAGAATCTGAAAATCAAGTTTGATAAGATGACATCCCATGACATCACATTTGTAGGTATCATTCAGACAGCTAGAGCTTCAGGACTTACAGAATTCCCAATTCCATATGTTCTGACAAATTGCCACAATTCACTTTGTGCCGTTGGCGGTACCATTAATGAAGATGACCATATGTTTGGTCTTTCTGCTGCTAAGAAATATGGCGGAATCTATGTTCCACCAATGCAGGCAGTTATTCACCAGTACGCAAGAGAAGAACTTGCTGAATGTGGCAAGATGATTCTTGGTTCAGACTCTCATACACGTTATGGTGCTCTGGGTACTATGGCAATTGGTGAAGGCGGCGGAGAACTTGCTAAGCAGCTGCTTGGCAGAACTTACGACGTAAAGATGCCTGGTGTTGTTGCAATCTATCTGGATGGCGAACCAGCAAAGGGCGTTGGTCCTCAGGACGTTGCTCTTGCAATTATCGGCGCTACATTCAAGGCTGGTTATGTTAAGAATAAGGTTATGGAATTTGTAGGCCCTGGTATTTCTAAGCTTTCTACAGACTTCCGTATCGGTGTGGATGTAATGACAACGGAGACAACATGTCTTTCATCAATCTGGAAGACAGATGAGAAGACTAAAGAATGGTATGATACACACTTTAGACCAGAAGCTTACACAGAACTGAATCCTGAATCGGTTGCCTACTATGATGGCGTTGTTTATGTAGATCTTTCAAAGGTTCGCCCAATGATCGCTCTGCCATTCCACCCATCCAATACATATACAATCGAAGAACTGAATGCAAACCTCACAGACATCCTTCATGATGTAGAAGAGAAGGCTAAATCCCAGCTCAATGGTGATGTTGCGTTTAATCTTACAAATAAGATTCGCGACGGCAAGCTCTATGTTGAGCAGGGTGTTATCGCTGGTTGTGCCGGCGGTGGCTTCGAGAACATCTGCGATGCTGCAGATATTCTTAAGGGCAGATACATCGGTTCTGATGAATTTACTCTTACAGTTTACCCAGCTTCTATGCCAATTATGATGGAACTGACAAAGAATGGTCGTGCTGCAACTCTGCTTGAGACAGGTGCTGTTATTAAGCCTGCATTCTGCGGACCATGCTTCGGTGCTGGTGATACTCCTGCAAACGGCGCGCTTTCTATCCGTCATTCAACACGTAACTTCCCTAACCGTGAAGGTTCTAAGATTCAGAACGGTCAGATTTCATCAGTTGCTCTGATGGATGCTCGTTCTATCGCAGCAACAGCAGCAAATAAGGGTTACCTTACACCTGCTACAGACCTTGACGTTGAGTACACAGGTCCTAAGTACTTCTTCGACAAGAACATTTACGATAATCGTGTATACAAGGGATTTGGTAAGGCTGACGCTTCTAAGGAACTTAAGTTCGGTCCTAACATTAAGGACTGGCCAGAAATGCCTGCTCTTACAGATGACCTTATGCTTAAGGTTTGCTCTGTAATCCATGATCCTGTTACAACAACAGATGAACTGATTCCATCAGGTGAAACATCATCTTATCGTTCAAATCCAATCGGTCTTGCTGAGTTCACACTTTCACGTCGTGATCCTGAGTACGTTGGTCGTGCTAAGGCAGTTCAGGCAGTTGAAAAGCTGAGAGAAGAAGGTGGCTGTGTTGGTAAGGCATATCCTGAAATAAAGGATATGATGCAGATTGTTAAGACTAAGTTCGCAGACAAGTGCGCACATGATATCGGATTCGGTTCGGTTATCTATGCAAACAAGCCAGGTGATGGTTCTGCTCGTGAGCAGGCTGCATCCTGCCAGAAGGTACTTGGTGGCTGGGCTAACATTGCGAAGGAATATGCAACAAAGCGTTATAGATCGAACCTCATCAACTGGGGTATGCTTCCATTCCTGATTGAGGAAGATGCTGGTTTCGAAATCGATGATTACATCTTCGTTCCAGGTGTTCGTGAGGCTGTTGCTAACAAAGCAGAAAAGATTACAGCTTACATCGTAAATAAGGATATGAAGGAAATCACAGTTACTCTTGGTGACCTGACAGATGATGAAAGACAGATTATCATGGACGGCTGCCTGATTAACTTCTACCGTCACTAATAGTCGGACATAGAATTAAATAGCATTTGCAAATGGATTTGCCGGAGATTTCTGGCAAATCCATTTTTTTATTATTTGTTCTATAACCCATCATAAAAAAGAGATATTAACATAGACATTTTGTTTTGACGCAAAATGACACATATAAGACTTAGTGAATGGGAGAAAGCATGTCATAAAATGGATATGAACGAAATTGAGCATTTGTGACAAATAGCAATATTCTGTGATGACTGACTGCCATATCTCAAAAAATGCGTATAAATATAACAAAATAATCTATAAGAAAGATATTTAATATTAATTTCTATAAATTTAAGCAAGATTGTTCACTGTTTTTCGTGCAATAAGCAATACATTTTGTGTAAAACTTACAAGTTTGATTGTAAAAAATGTAAGAAAATAATATATATGGGTAGTTTGTGTTACATAAAAATTATGTGAATTGTATAAATTAGTCATGAAATTGCGGATTTTTATTGTAAAATTGTACAAAATCTGTTTTCTTTATATCATCATTCTGCTATAATATAGGAAATTCTTGCGTAAAGGAGTGACATTATGATTAAAAAGGAAATGATCGCAATGCTTCTGGCGGGCGGTCAGGGCAGCCGATTGGGTGTGCTTACTTCTAAGCTTGCAAAACCAGCCGTTGCTTTCGGTGGTAAATACAAAATTATTGATTTCCCGCTGAGTAACTGTATCAATTCGGGGGTTGATACCGTTGGTGTCCTGACGCAGTACAGACCACTTCGTCTGAATCAGCATATCGGTATTGGTATGCCATGGGATTTGGACCGTGCTTTTGGTGGTGTGCAGGTACTGCCTCCTTATGAGAGAGCAGACAATGCTGAGTGGTACTCAGGTACCGCAAACGCTATTTACCAGAACCTCGAATACATGGAGTACTATGATCCTGATTATGTACTCATTCTTTCTGGAGACCATATTTATAAGATGGACTATGAAGTTATGCTTGACTTCCATAAGTCATCAAAGGCAGATGTTACAATTGCTACTTATCAGGTACCAATTGAAGAAGCATCCCGTTTTGGTGTGGTAATTGCTGATGAACAGGGTGTGATCAGCGAATTCGAAGAAAAGCCTGAACATCCACGTTCCAATAAGGCTTCTATGGGTATCTATATCTTTAACTGGAAGGTACTTCGTCAGGCTCTGATTGACATGAAGGATGTACCAAACTGCGACTTTGGTAAGCATATTATTCCAGCTCTGCATGAGAACGGCAGTAAGTGTTGTGCTTATGACTTCAAGGGATATTGGAAGGACGTTGGTACTCTTGGTTCTTATTGGGAAGCTAATATGGAATTGATTGATATCATTCCTGAATTCAACCTCTATGAAGAGTTCTGGAGAATCTATACAAAGAGCGATAATCTTCCTCCACAGTATCTTGCTCCTGGCAGTACAGTGAAGAAGAGTATTATCGGTGAAGGAACTGAAGTATACGGAAATGTTGAAAATTCTGTAATCGGTTCTAACGTTTATATCGGTAAGGACGCTGTCATTAAGAATTCTATTATTATGAACAACGCAGTCATTAAGGATGGCGCTGTGATGGATAAGGCAATTCTTGCAGAAGGCGTTGAGGTCGGCAAGAATGTTGAACTTGGTGTTGGTGAATATGCAGATAGCGAATACTCATCTAAGGTATACGCATTTGATCTCGTGACTGTAGGTGAAAAATCTGTAATTCCGGATGATGTAAAGGTTGGTAAGAACACCGCAATCCTCGGCGTGACAACAAAAGAAGAATATCCGGATGGACTTCTTGCAAGTGGTAAGGCAATCATTAAGGAAGCAGGTGAATAATCATGAGAGCAATTGGTATTATTTTAGCCGGAGGCAATAGCCAGAGAATGGGCGACCTTTCTGCAAAGCGTGCCGTAGCTGCTATGCCAATGGCAGGATGCTACAGAGCAATCGACTTCGCGCTTTCCAGTATGTCAAATTCACATATTCAGAAAGTAGCCGTATTTACTCAGTACAATTCCCGTAGTTTGAATGAACATCTCAACTCCTCTAAGTGGTGGGATTTCGGAAGAAAACAGGGTGGACTGTATATTTTCACACCAACAATCACAGCTACAAACAGCTATTGGTATAAGGGAACAGCAGATTCTCTTTACCAGAACATTGATTTTCTGAAGAATGCACATGAGCCATATGTTGTTATCGCTTCTGGTGATGGTGTTTACAAGCTGGATTACAACAAGGTTCTGGAAGACCATATTGCAAAGAACGCAGATATCACAATCGTTACTAAGGACATTAAGCCTGGTGAAGATGATATCAGCCGTTTTGGTGTAGTTAAGGTTGGAGACAAGGGCAGAGTTCTTGATTTTGAAGAAAAGCCACTTGTTGCAGAAACAAATACAGCATCCATCGGTGTCTATGTTGTTAGACGTCGTCAGCTGATTGAGCTCCTGGAAACATGTGCTGCTGAAGGCAGAACAGATTTCGTTAAGGATATTCTGATCCGATATAAGAATGTTAAGAAGATTAATGCTTACAAGCTGGAAACATATTGGAGAAACATTGGTTCTGTTGAATCTTACTATAGAACAAATATGGATTTCCTGAATCCAGAAGTTCGGAACTTCTTCTTCCACCAGCAGCCTGGTGTATACACAAAGGTAGAAGATCTTCCACCTGCTAAGTATAATTCTGATGCAGTTGCTGTAAATTCACTGATTGCCAGTGGTAGCATTATCAATGGTACAGTTGAAAACTCAGTACTCTTTAAGAAGGTGTATGTTGGTAACAACACAGTTATTAAGAACTCCATCATCATGAATGATGTTCACATTGGCGATAACTGCTATATCGAGAACTGCATTGTTGAAAGCAGAGATACAATCAAGGCGAACACAACTCACACAGGTGAAGCTGGAAAGCCAAAGATTGTAATTGAGAAGAATTTCCGCTATACACTGTAGGACTTGAAGGGGGACATGTGACATGACCATTACTGATGTTAGAGTAAGAATGGTTACAAAAGAAGGTAAAATGAAGGCTGTTGTATCCATTACTCTGGATAATGAATTTGTTATTCATGATATTAAAGTAATAGAAGGTGAAAAAGGTTTATTTATTGCAATGCCAAGTCGTAAATCTGCGGATGGTGAGTATAGAGATATTGCTCATCCGATCAACAAGGATACTCGACAGACTGTACAGGCTCTCATCTTAGAAAAGTATGAAGAGATGCTGGCAAGTGAAGGTATTGAAGAATAGATGATTCTCTCTTGAGACCTGCGCCGCACCTGGCGGGCAGGTCTCTTTTCATGTGGGGAAGACCTTATCCATGTTGCACCCCCCCTTGCTTGACTTATTTGCCCCACTTGTTAAAATGAAGACGTATCAGGCGTGTCTCTTCGGGGAAACGCCCATTCTTTGTGCATATAACAATTAAACTTTGTATTTTAGTTGTTTTAAAAGGGAGAAAAAATATGAACAATTTAAAGGCAGTCATTCTGGCAGCAGGAAAAGGAACTAGAATGAAGTCTGATTTACCAAAGGTACTTCACAAATGTGATGGCCAGCCAATGGTGCACTATGCCATTCAGGCAGCTAAGGATGCTGGGTGTGATGAAGTAATCGTAATTGTTGGTTACCAGGGAGCTTTGGTAAAGAGAGAAATCCTTGATGTTGTAAGTTACGCAGAACAGAAGGAACAGCTGGGAACTGGACATGCCGTGAAGTGTGCTCAGGAACAGATTGGTACAAGCGGTGATACTCTGATTCTCTGTGGCGATACACCACTGATTACTGCGGATACATTAAAAAATCTGATTGATACACATCGTAAGGAAGCAAATGGTGCAACTGTACTGTCTGCTGAATTCGAAAATCCATTTGGCTATGGACGTATTATTCGTGACGAGACAGGTGCTTTCCAGGAAATCGTTGAGCAGAAGGATTGTACAGAAGATCAGGCAAAGACGAAGGAAGTTAATTCAGGTATGTATGTTTTCAATACAGAAGCTCTGAATGTTGCTCTGTCAATGCTGACAAATGATAATGCTCAGGGTGAATACTATCTTACAGATACTATCTCTCTGATTAAGAAGACTGGCCTGAAGGTAAATGCAATGCCAGTTGGTGATGTGAATGAAATTCTTGGTGTTAACACACCTGAGCAGCTTGCTGAAGCTGAGAAAATTATGCAGGCAAGAAAGTAAGCTGGAGAACTTGAAAGCTGTGAAAGCAAAAAGTAATAGGTAACTAGATGCAGGTGGGCAGTCCATTTGCAAAGAAAGAGGAAATATTTTGAAGATTATTGTTGGACTGGGAAATCCAGGAGACAAATACGCAGGGACCCGGCATAATACCGGGTTTTCTGTCGTGATTAATTTGTCAGATACTTATGGCATTCCTTTTAATAAAAGTGAGTGCAAGGCTGTGACTGGTCATGGCGTCATTGAGGGAGAGAAGGTAATTCTTGCTCAGCCTCAGACTTATATGAATTTATCTGGGGAATCCATTCAGGAGTTACTTCATTTTTACAAATGTCAGCCTTCTGATTTGATTGTGATTTATGACGATATTGATCTTGCGGCAGGCAGACTTCGCCTTCGTGAAAAGGGAAGTGCTGGTGGTCACAATGGTATGAAGTCGATTATTCAGTGCATTGGCACGGATACTTTTGACAGAGTACGTGTGGGCGTTGGTCAGAAGCCACAGGGATGGGACCTTGCTGACTGGGTACTTTCACGTCCTGACAAGGATGCTTTACCAGAATTCCGGGATGGGGTAGAAAGAGCTGCCAAGGCGGTTACCACCATTATTACGGATGGTATGAGTAAGGCAATGAACCTTTTCAGTAAGTAAGCGCAGTCCATTGGCGGTCAGCGTTGTACGAGAAAGTAAGCACAGTCCATTTTGCAGGGATTGATTGTTTTTTAATTTGAAAGTGTGGAATATGAAAGCATTAATGAATCCGGTTCTTTCGGATCCAATTGTTGAAAAGCAGATTCTGGCGGCGGAGAGACCGTTGCATATCTGGGATCTGAATCAGAGTGCTCGCCCTTTGATGGTGGAGGCTCTTCGTGGCAAGGCCAAGTTTACGCTGGTGGTGACCAGTGATGAGGCCAGGGCGGAAAAGCTTGTGGAGAGCATGCGTTTCTTTGATCGAAATGCTATGATTTTCCCAGCCAAGGACGTTCTCTTTTACTATGCGGATGTGCATGGTAATGCTACAGCGAAAAAGCGTCTGGCGGTTATGAAGAGAATTTGTAGCGATGAGCCAACGGTAATCGTTACAACTGTGGATGGTCTTATGGACCGTCTGCCGGATTTAAAATATTTTAAGGCACACACCTTTAGCCTTTCGGTGGGGGACTCAATTGATCTGGATCAGCTGAAGGCGGACCTGACCATGGAGGGTTATGAGAATGTGCCGGAAGTTGAAACATCAGGGCAGTTTTCTGTTCGAGGCGGCATTTTAGATATCTTCCCTCTGACGGAAGAGTGCCCCCTTCGTGTTGAATTCTTTGGAGATGAGATTGATTCCATTCGTGAATTTGATGTGGAATCCCAGCGTTCCATTTCGGAACTGGAGCATTTCTTAATCTTCCCGGCTTCTGAATATGTGCTTTCTGAGGAGAGAAAGGCAAGGGGCCTGGCTCGAATCGAGAAGGAAGAAAAGGAGCAGATTAAGAATTTAAAGAAGACCAATAATGATGCAGCTGGTCATTTAAAGAAGACCGTTGAAAAAATTAAGACTGAGATTTCAGATTTTAACTCTACTTCAGGTCTGGATTCTCTGGTGGAGTATTTCTATGGAACCACAGTGGGTTTCCTGGATTATATGCCAGAGGGGACTGCTTACATTATTGATGAGCCCAAGGCGGTGGCTGCTCGTGCCCAGTCCTACTTTACAGAGTTCTCTCTTTCCATGCAGGGAAGACTTATGGGAGGATATATTCTGCCGGGTCAGGCGGATGTACTTACTTCTGCAGAGGAGACACTGGAAAGACTAGTTGCTGTTAAGCCATTTATGTTCTCGGAATTCTATGTGAAGCAGGATTTACTGGGAGAAGTGGCGTCTGTTCGCTATGAATCCAAGGGGATTCAGTCCTATAAGGGTTCCTTTGTGGATCTGGAGAAGGATTTAGAGACCTGGCGTAAGAAGAAATATAAGATTGTGATTATTTCTCCTTCGGCAACTCGTGCTAAGCGATATGTGAATTCTTTTATGGAAGCCGATGTACCAGCTTTCTTCTCCACAAGTCAGTCCAGAGAACTGGCTCCAAAGGAAGTCATGGTTACCACAGGAAGTTTGGAAGAGGGCTTCTTTATTCCAAGTGCTGGCCTTGTGGTTATTGCAGAAGGTGAAATATTAAAGCGCCAGGAACAGAAAAAGAAATATAAGCGATTCCAAGGACAGGCCATTTCCACGCTGGCAGAACTGTCTGTGGGGGATTATGTAGTTCATGAGCATCATGGTATTGGTGTCTATCGTGGTATTTCCCAGGAAACTTCCCAGGGAAGAACCAAGGACTACATTAATATTGATTATGCTGGTGGTTCTAAGCTTTTTGTACCGGTTGAGGATATGGACCGTATTGGTAAATATTCAGACAAGGAAGGAAAAGCACCAAAGCTGAATAATCTGGGGGGATCTGCATGGCAGAAGACTCGTACCCGTGTGCAGCAGAATGTGGATGGAGTTGCCAAGGAACTGGTTGAACTCTATGCCATTCGTCAGAATCATAAGGGCTATGCCTTTTCAGAGGATTCTCTCTGGCAGCATGAATTTGAGGAATCCTTCCCATATGATGAAACGCCAGATCAGATGCGTGCCATCAGGGATATGAAGAAGGATATGGAAAGCGACAAAATCATGGATCGTCTGATCTGTGGTGACGTTGGTTTTGGTAAAACAGAAGTTGCTATTCGTGCGGCCTTTAAGTGTGCCCAGGATGGCAGACAGGTTGCTTATCTTGTGCCAACCACCATTCTGGCAGAACAGCATTACAATACCTTTATGGAAAGAATGAAGGACTACCCGATTAATGTGCGTATGCTTTCTCGTTTCCATACGGCAAAAGAAAACAGACAGATTATTGAAGGCCTGAAAAATGGATCTGTGGACATTGTTATTGGTACTCACAGACTTCTTTCCAAGGATGTGGGCTTCCATAAGCTGGGACTTTTGATTATCGATGAGGAACAGCGCTTTGGTGTTAAGGCCAAAGAAGCCATTAAGGAAATGAAGAAGACGGTGGATGTACTGACGCTGACAGCTACACCGATTCCAAGAACTCTTCATATGAGTTTGGTGGGTATTCGTGATATGAGCTTACTGGAAGAGGCACCAATTGATCGTCGTCCAATTCAGACTTATGTTATGGAATATGACCGGGAAATTGTAAAGGAAGCCATCAATCGAGAACTTGCCCGAGATGGACAGGTCTTCTATGTATATAACCGTGTAGAAGATATTATGGATATTGAAGGGGCTCTCCAGCAGATGCTGCCAGAGGCTCGTATTGCCTACGCTCATGGAAAAATGAATGAAAAGGAACTTGAAAATATCATGCACGCCTTCATCAATCATGAAATTGATGTACTGGTTTCTACCACCATCATTGAGACAGGCCTGGATATTTCCAATGCCAATACCATTATCATCCACAATGCGGAACGCTTTGGCCTTTCTCAGCTTTATCAGTTAAGAGGCCGTGTGGGCAGATCTGGGCGCAATGCATTTGCATTTATGATGTATCAGCCTGGGGTTCTTTTAAAGGATGTGGCCCAGAAGAGACTGTCAGCCATTCGTGAATTTACAGAGCTGGGATCTGGTTACAAGATTTCCATGCGAGATTTGGAAATTCGTGGTGCGGGAAATGTACTTGGCAAGAGTCAGTCAGGTCATATGGAAGAGGTTGGTTATGACCTCTATGTTAAGATGCTCAATCATGCCATTCGTACCATGAAGGGTGAGAAGATTGAGGAAGAGTTTGAGACCAAGCTGGAAATTCCAGTGGATGCTTATATTCCAGAAACTTATATTAAGAACGAAGGATTGAAACTGGAGTTCTATCGTAAGATTTCTGCCATTGAAAATGAAGAGGATGTGGACGCGGTATTGGCAGAGGCCAAGGACCGTTTTGGTAACATCCCTCATGAACTGGAGCGCCTGGTTAATGTGGCTCTGATGCGTGCTCACGCCCATGATGCCCAGATTGCCATTGTTCGTTTCCATGCCAATAACAGTATGTGTGATTTCCTGATTCTTTCAGGAACCAATGTACGTGTGGAAAAGATTCCAGATTTCCTGGCACAGTACAACAGTAAGAAGGATAAGACTCGTGCCAAGCTTCTTACAGGCAAGATGTCTGGTTTCTCTGTGCGTATTGAGTCTCCTTATCAGGATGAGATGCTTGCAGAAATGGAAAAAGCAGTTAAACTTATTAATGATATGCTTATTGTAAAAGATAGTGGAGCTGAGGATGCAGAAGAGCCTGCAGCTTTGGAAAATAAGAGCGAGTAGAGGGATAAATGATGAAAGGTTCAACTTTTGAAAAAATGAAGACCAGATGCTTTGCAAAGAAAGCTGTGATTGCAACTGTCATGACAGGCCTTTTTCTTGCATCTTCTGGATGCAGTCTGATGCCAGCTAATAGTCTGGATGAATCAGGCAACACAAATCCATCTACTTCCACAGATGCCTCTACAGAAAGAAAGGGTACAGATACGGTATTCACCTTTGCTGGAGAGAAGGTTTCTTTAGGAGAGATGTATATTTATGCATCTGCAGTAAGAGATCATTATGAAGAGAATTATGGCCAGGGAATCTGGTCCCTGGATGTTTCTGCAGCCCAGGACAAGAGCCTGAGCTTAGAGGATGAAATTCGTGAAAGCGTTGTGCAGGATGTAATTCGCGTCAAAATGTTAAATGCACACGCGGAAGATTATGACATTATGCTTACGGAAGACCAGGCGGAAATGGTGGCCAGTGAGACGGATGCATTTTATTTCAATCTGACAGATCAGCAGATTGAAGACATGCAGCTGGACAGGGAAC
The DNA here is from genome assembly GCA_900314445.1 of uncultured Lachnospiraceae bacterium. Taxonomy (GTDB): domain Bacteria; phylum Bacillota; class Clostridia; order Lachnospirales; family Lachnospiraceae; genus Eubacterium_Q. The sequence continues at coordinate 43,714 of OMVA01000051.1, forward strand.
TGGCTCATGCAGTCTTTACGGAAAATGAGATTGCCAGTCTTGTATACGACAAGATTATTGAGGAGTCCGGTATTGAGGTTTCCGATGAAGAGGCCCAGATGACTACCTTCTACGACCTTTACTTCCCATTCTATCAGGTGGCATCCAATGGAGATGTGAGTGAAATTTCGGATGAGGAAAAGGAAGAGGAACACGAGAGAGCGGTGGAGGCCTATGATCAGCTCACCAATCCTAATAAGGGACAGGGAGCTACAGGAGCAGAGACTTTGATTCAGGCACTGGCTGACAGTTATAGTCTCAAGGACTCTGGTTTCCAGACCATGTCCCCAAGTGAGATTGTGGATGTTTACGGAGCTGACATTGCTGAGGATATTTCAAAACTGGAGGATGGTTCCTATAGCCTTGTTACAGAGTCTGAGTATGGCTATCATATTTTCTACCTGAAGGCCAAGACTGACCGTGCAGCAACAGATGCCAGAAAGGCAGAAATTCTGAAAAACAGAAGAAATGTTTATCTGGAAGGAATCTTCACCAAGTGGCAGAGTGACATGGATTCCACTTTCCTCTATGAGAATGATGTGGACCAGGATGTCTATCAGAAAATCAAATTCTAATGCAAAGAATATTCCAATCCTGCAAATGAGTTGAGCTGGAAAAGAGCCCTGAGTTAAACTCAGAGCTCTTTTTCGGTTTGCGTAGAAAATTGTATTTGCATAGAAAATTTCATTTGCAGCCAATGGCAAAGATAATTTCCTAGGGCTGGAAGACTATTTACGTCCAGTAGAACCGAACCCACCTTGGCCACGAACTGTGTCAGATAATTCATCTGCTTCTTCAAAGGCAGCCTGGAGATATGGAGTAATCACCATCTGGGCAATACGTTCATCTGGTTCAATAGTCTGTGCTTCACTTCCGTGATTGTGAAGCATAACCATAATTTCTCCGCGGTAATCCGAATCAACAACACCAACCTTATTGGCAGGAGCGAGACCCTTTTTAGAAGCAAGGCCGCTTCTTGCATAGATGAGAGCAACAAGTCCCTCAGGTAATTCCATGGCAAGTCCTGTTTTTACGCAGGCTGTCTGGCCAGGCTGAATTGTAAGAGCTTCATCCATGCAGGCACGAAGGTCTGCGCCAGCTGCATAGGCTGTACCGTAAGTTGGAAGAGTAGCCTTCTCATTTAATTTCTTCATCTTCACTGGACATGTATTGATCATAATATTATTCCTTTCACATGTAAGCGCAGTTCATTTGCATGGGGCAAAGGAAAAGGCTTCTTTCTTCAGATTTTTACATTGTAACATGAGGGGAAAGGAATTGTTAATAGATGATGAAGAGTGTGTGAAAAACTGGCAATTATGTGAAAATGCTTTAATTTTGGGGAATCCTGTGATATTATCGATTGGTTCCTGTGGGATAATACGGGGCAAAATTTGAGGGTAATTTAGAAAGGGTTTTTTATGAAGCGTATGAAGATGGGCGCTGTTCTTGTAGGCGCAATGATTCTTTCTCTCCTTTCAGGATGTGGAAAGTCTGACAATGCAGATGTAGTAAAAGAAATGCAGAAGCAGTACAACAAGTATGTAACACTGGATGAAAGTGCTTATAAGGGTCTTACTTACACAGAAACACATACAGAAGTTACAGAGGATACAATCAATTCAGATATTAGCAACCTTCTTTCGCAGTATGCCAGCCAGACTGATGTTACAGATCGTGCAGCAACATGGGGCGATGCAGTAAATATCGACTATGTTGGTTCTGTTGATGGTAAAGAATTTAATGGTGGTTCTACACAGGGTGCAGGCACACAGATCACACTTGGTTCAAGTGGTTACATCGACAACTTCGATGAGCAGATCGTTGGCCATACTCCTGGAGATGCCTTCGATGTAGTTGTAACTTTCCCAGATGACTACGGCGTAGATGATCTGAATGGTAAGGAAGCTACATTCAAGACAACACTGAACTATATTGTTGAAACAACAACTCCAACTTACACAGATGCATTTGTTGCTTCCAACACAGATTATAAGACAACTGATGAATATGAAACTGCAATGCGTAAGAAGCATGAAGAAGAGTACAAGGAATCTGATCTCAATACAGATAAACAGAACCTTCTTCAGCAGGTAATCGATGCTGCAACCATCACTCAGTATCCAGAAGAGGAAATTAAGCAGCGTGTACAGGAAGTAACGGATTCTATGACTGAAACAGCTCAGGCAAATGGAATTGACCTGGAAACTTACCTTTCACACTATGGTTACACATCTGATACATTCCAGGCAGAAGTAAAGAGCTCTGTTGAGTCTTACATCCGTGAAAAGATGGTTATCTCTAAGATTTCTGAAGAACAGAACATCACAGTAAGTGAAAAAGAAAAGGAAGCTAAGGTTCAGGATCTTCTTGGACAGACAGGTCTTTCTGATGTAGATACACTGAATAAGCAGTATGGATATAAAGATGAAGATTACTACTTCATGGTTCTTGAAGATAAGATCATTGATTTCATCTATACAAATGCTGTAGCAGCTAGTGCAACAGATGCAACTGCAGATGAAGCATCTCCAGCATCAGCAGCAACTCCAGATGCTGAATAAGCGCTAGGGGAGCGGCTTTTTGTAGGAAAGTGAGTTAATGAGTAAGTAGAATCCGGAATTTGCTCCTGGCAGATTCCGGATTTTTTATAAAAAAGCAAAAAAGTACTTGCCAAAAAGTAGGTTCTTTGGTAGTATATTTTCTGCATGCGGCTGTGTTGGAATTGGCAGACAAGCTAGATTCAGGTTCTAGTCCGCCTTTCGCGGGTGCGGGTTCAACTCCCGCCAGCCGCACTTCTTTTTTTTAGAAGTGTATTGATAAGTTTTGAGAAGGGAAAAAACATGGCAGAATACATCAAGCTGACCCAAGAAGGTTTTGATAAACTCATGGCTGAACTGGAAGACCTCAAGGTCAACCGTCGTCGTGAAAATGCAGAGAAGTTAAAGATTGCCCGTGAACAGGGTGACTTATCAGAAAATGCTGAATATGATGCTGCTAAAGATGAGCAGAGCCAGATTGAAAACAGAATCGCTGAGCTCGAGGAAATCAAAAAGCATCACACAATCGTTGCTGAAAGTACAGATAATACAACAATCCAGATTGGTACAACTGTACATCTGGTAGATGTAAATTCTAAAGAAGAGTACACATTCAAGTTACAGACTTCTACAGAATCTAACATCCTTGAAGGTAGCATCTCAGATGAAAGCCCAGTTGGTGCTGGAATCAGAGGTAAGAAAGTTGGAGACGTTGTAACTGTTATTCCAGTTAACAGTGACAAGGAGTTCCAGTATAAGATTTTAGATTTCCACAAGTAAAGATTTACCGGATATATCCGGAAGCAGGGAATCAGATTGCGAATTACAGCATGTAAGCATGAATAATGCCTGCATGCTGTTTCTGTTATAGAAAGAAAAGTTAGGAGCGAATACTATGGCACAGCAGGAAAAAAGCTTAAATGAAATCCTCCAGATTCGTCGACAGAAGTTGGCTGATCTGCAGGCTGCAGGAAAGGATCCATTCCAGATTACAAAGTTTGATCAGACACATCATGCTGATGATGTTCGTAACAACATTGATCAGTTAGAGGTTGTAATTGGAACAGATGAAGAAGGAAAGTCAATCATCCCAGAGATGAGCGAAATTCCAGCAGAAAAGATTGTAACACTTGCAGGACGTATCATGTTCAAACGTGTTATGGGTAAGGCTTCTTTTGCAAATATCCGTGATCGCAAGGGCGATATGCAGATTTATGTTTCTAAGAATGATCTTGGAGAAGAAGCATACGCTGATTTCAAGAAGATGGACGTTGGTGATATCGTTGGTGTTAAGGGCTTTGCCTTCAAGACAAAGACAGGCGAAATCACAGTTCACACAAAGAAACTGACACTTCTTTCTAAGTCACTCCAGACACTTCCAGAGAAGTACCATGGCCTGACAGATAATGATATGCGTTACCGTCAGAGATACCTTGATCTCATCATGAATCAGGATTCTCGTGATGTATTCGTTAAGCGTTCAAAGATGATCCGTGAAATCCGTAACTTCCTGGATGGAAGAGACTTCATGGAAGTTGAGACACCAATGCTTGTTCACAACGCAGGTGGTGCAGCAGCTCGTCCATTCGAGACACATTACAACTCATTGGATGAAGATGTTAAACTTCGTATCTCTCTGGAACTTTACCTGAAGAGACTGATCGTTGGTGGTTTCGAACGTGTATTCGAAATCGGACGTGTATTCCGTAACGAGGGGGTTGATACAAAGCACAACCCTGAGTTCACACTGATGGAACTTTACCAGGCATACACAGACTACAATGGCATGATGGAACTGACAGAGTCTATGTTCCGTTACCTTGCTGAAAAGGTTTGTGGCGGCACATTAATCTACTACGGTGATAAGGAAGCAGGCACAGGTGTTGAAATCGACCTTGGCAAGCCTTTCCGTCGTCTCACTATGGTAGACGCTATTAAGGAATATACAGGAATCGACTTCGACGCAGTTGCAACTGATGAAGAAGCTAAGAAGATTGCTGATGAACATCATATTGAATATGAAGATCGTCATAAGAAGGGCGACATCGTAAATCTCTTCTTTGACGAGTTCTGTGAAGACAAGATGATCCAGCCTACATTCATCATGGATCACCCAATTGAAATTTCTCCACTGACAAAGAAGAAGCCATCAGATCCTAGCAAGGTAGAGCGTTTCGAGCTTTACATCAATGGCTGGGAAATGTGTAATGCTTACTCTGAGCTTAATGATCCTATCGATCAGAGAGAACGTTTCGCAGCTCAGGATGCACTTGCTGATGCAGGTGATGAAGAAGCTAACCACACAGATGAAGACTTCCTGAACGCTATGGAAGTTGGTATGCCTCCTACAGGTGGTATCGGATACGGTCTTGACCGTCTTACAATGCTTCTTACAAACTCTATGGCTATCCGTGACGTAATTCTCTTCCC
>OMVA01000052.1 GCA_900314445.1 uncultured Lachnospiraceae bacterium
AACTTTAAGTAATAAGATTCGTCATCATTCCAAAGAATTGGATGGTCTGGCGCCTGTGTCTTAAATTCAATCTGACGCAGTTCCTTATGGGCAGCTTTGGCAGACTCAGCGATAACTCTGGAGAAGTTTTCCTGATCCATAAAATGTGAGCAGGAACAAGTTGCAAAGTAACCACCATTCTTAACCAGTTTAAGGCCGCAGAGATTGATTTCTCTATAGCCACGTACTGCCTTCTTAATGGTCTCTCTGGACTTTGTAAAGGCCGGGGGATCCAGGATTACAAGGTCGAACTGCTTTCCTTCTCTAACAAGTTCTGGAAGCTTATCCAGGACATTTGCCTGTTCAAACTTTACTGTATCCTGCAGGCCATTCAGCCCAGCATTTTCTGTAGCCTGCGCTACGGCAAGATCTGAAATGTCATAACCTGTTACAGATGCCGCTCCACCAAGACCAGCATTCAATGCAAATGATCCTGTATGCGTAAAGCAATCGATAACTGTCTTTCCCTTGGCAAGCTTCTGGATGGCGAGTCGATTGAGTTTCTGATCCAGGAAGAATCCTGTCTTCTGACCATTCTCAACATCTACCCAATACTTAACACCGTTCTCTACAATCTGAACCTTTGTATCAAATTCCTGTCCAATAAAGCCCTTCTTTCTTTCCAGGCCTTCCTTCTCACGAACCCTGGCATCGCTTCTCTCATAAATACCGCGAATCTTGATGCCATCTTCAGCAAGAATCTTTACCAGATCATCCAGAATTTCCTGCTTCATCCTATCAATGCCCAGGGCCAGAGATTCCACAACAAGTACATCTTCATACTTATCCACAACAAGTCCTGGCAGATAATCAGCCTCACCGAAAATCACACGACATGATGAAGTATCAATCACATCCTTACGATAATTCCAGGCCTGACGCACCAGCTTCTCAATGTATGCAGAATTGATTTCCTGCTCTGGATTTCTGCTCATCATTCTGATACGAATCCTGGACTGGTTATTGATAAAACCACGTCCCATCTGAAATCCATCAAAATCGTGAACGATGACAATATCACCATTCTCATACTCGCCCATGATTGATTCGATTTCATTATCAAAGATCCAGGCGCCACCCTTCTTAATGGTACGGCCTTCACCCTTTTTCAAAGTTACGATTGCTGACATATTTTCTCCAATTCTATTTCTCTATTTCCAAAACCACTTTTTTGACAAATGGGATTTTCGCCGATTCCGATCTTCCGAATCCTGAAGTGCAGCGCATCTCATTTGCACATAGTCCTAAACATTATAACAGCCTGCAAAGTCTTTGGCGACAATGCAGGCTGATAAATTTTATTATGCAATTGATTCGGCAGATTCAAACCGAACTTTCCGGTCTCCTATTCTTAGAGACTCGCTTCCAGAGTCTTTCTGATTGCCTTGATGAAGTCTTCTGTGTTGAGCTTGACTGCATTTGGAAGAGTTGTGATGAGCTTTAAGTCACCTGTCATCTGACCGCTCTCGATTGTATCAAGCGTTGCCTTCTCAAGTTTGTCTGCGAAATCGCAGATTGCTGGAGTCTCGTCCATTTCACCACGCTTACGAAGAGCGCCTGTCCAAGCAAAAATTGTTGCTACCGGGTTTGTTGATGTCTCTTCACCCTTCAGGTACTTGTAGTAATGACGCTGTACTGTTCCGTGAGCAGCTTCGTACTCATAGTATCCATGAGGAGAAACAAGAACAGATGTCATCATAGCAAGGGAACCGAATGCTGAAGAAAGCATATCAGACATAACGTCACCATCATAGTTCTTACAAGCCCAGATAAAGCCACCCTCAGACTTCATAACACGAGCAACCGCATCGTCAATCAGTGTGTAGAAGTATGTGATACCTGCTTCTTCAAACTTTGTCTTAAATTCAGCATCAAAGATTTCCTGGAAGATATCCTTGAATGTATGATCGTACTTCTTAGAAATGGTGTCCTTTGAAGCAAACCAGAGATCCTGCTTTGTATCCAGAGCGAATGTAAAACAACTACGAGCAAATGACTCGATGGAATCTGTCAGGTTGTGCATACCCTGAACAATGCCAGGGCCTTTGAATTCATGAACAAGAACTGATTCCTGAGAACCATCTTCTGCTGTATAAACAAGTTCAACCTTACCTGCTCCTGGAATCTTCATTTCTGAAGCCTTGTATACGTCACCATAAGCATGACGAGCAATTGTAATAGGCTTCTTCCAGTTCTTAACAACCGGGTCAATTCCCTTAACCTGAATAGGAGCACGGAATACAGTACCGTCAAGGATGGCACGGATTGTTCCGTTAGGGCTCTTATACATTTCTTTTAAATCATATTCTTTCACACGAGCTGCATTTGGAGTGATGGTTGCACACTTTACAGCAACCTTATACTTCTTGGTTGCCTCAGATGCATCCTTCGTTACCTGGTCGTTTGTTTCATTTCTATGAACCAGACCAAGATCGTAATACTCCGTCTTCAGGTCAATGAAAGGAAGAAGGAGTTCATCCTTAATCATTTTCCAGATGATACGAGTCATTTCATCTCCGTCCATCTCAACCAGCGGTGTCTTCATCTCAAGTTTTGCCATGTGTTTATCCTCCATCTATTTTAAGGATGCCCCTCGCATCCTGATGTACATAATACTTATTCCTGCCTCTTGCAAATGGAATTGCCAGGAATTTTTCCAGTAGATCTCACTTACACGAATAACATTTGCATGTCTACTTGTCAGCCCCAATGAAATCCAAATACTCAGTAATTACAGTGGTTACACCATACTCTGATAGTGGTGGTGCAATATGCTTTGCTGCTGCCTTCACTTCCTCTCTGGCTGAACCAATTGCCCAGGACTCCCCTGCTTCTGCCAGCATGCCCAGATCATTAACGTTGTCGCCAAAAGCCATGGTCTCTTCCTTTGTGATTCCAAGTCTTTCCTGCAGGGCACGGAGTGCATTACCCTTATCGGAATCCATGTTTACGACGTCCATCCACATGGTTCCTGCGGATGTAATTCTATATTTGTTCTGCCATTTGGCTGTGAACCACTCATTTACAACTTCTTCGCAGTTGCCTGGCTTATAGATTGAAAGCTGTGTGATATCTTCATGCATCACCTTATCAAAATCGCCAACTGCTTTGATATGAAAGCGATAAGAATCTCTTACCCAACGGAACATCTCGCCCTCATCTTCTGCATAGGACCAGTCAAGTCCTGCCAGCATAATGTCGCAATTATCCAGTTGCTTTACATCCTTTACCATTGCTGCCAGATTCACCGGATTAATGGCATTGGCAGAATAAACTTGCTTAATATCTCGCACCAGTCCACCACCATCTGAGATGTAATAAATATCATCCTTAACCGGCTCAAATAAACGAGCAATGGAAATGAACTGTCTGCCGGAAGCTCCAACAAACTTAATGCCATTTCGAAGGCATCGGTCTACCACCTTCAGCATGTTAGGGTCAATTTTAGAAGTACCGTCTGGAACTAATGTTCCATCGATGTCACTTGCGATTAACTTAATCATTTTCTCACCATCCAAGCTATTTTTCCCTATATATTTCCCCTGCTCAAATGCTTCAATGGATGCGCAATTCATTTGCCAAAGTTCTATGATTCATATATCATAGTAGGGGCGAAAATTTGCGCACACCGTTCACATTATAACAGAAAATATATCTGCAAAAAAGGGGAAAGCAATGACATATTCGGTAAAAAGAAAGCCTAAAAGCCGTTACACATTTCGTATCATGGGAATTATTCTCATGGTTTTGGGTGTAACCCAGATTGCAGGCTTTATTTTAATTCATGGAAATAGCCATATGGTGGGAACCATTATTTGCGCTCTGCTGGGAGCTTATGGCGCCTATATGTTCGTTCATAGTTTTAACCCAACACTCTACAATATTATTTATGAATTCAACGAAGACAATATCGTGGTGAAAACAAAGAAGAAAGAACGGGTATACAAGTATTCCGACATCACCACCTGTGATCAGATTATTCCGGAAAATGAAATGGTCTATTCCATCATCCATCTGGCCTTTGGTAAGGATGATTATGTCATTCCATTTTCTTACAAGAAGGAAGTCAGCGATAAGATTTACGCTGATTTGAATTCCCGCATGGCCACTGCCATGCTGGCTGAAGAAGTGAAAGAATCCTCAAAGCAGAACGAATAATAATGATCAGATATTTTTCACTACAAATTCTGAGGTACTTATATTAAACAGACAAGAAATCAGGAATTCTTATGGACTTATTAAAACTAGAAAGTTTAACTGGAGACGGCGTAATCAGCCGTCTTCTTTACAGAGAGGAAGTTACCTCTACAAATGATATGATCATGGAGATTGCTCGCCAGGGCTATCCCGAGAAAGCTTTGGCTCTCTGTGAAATTCAGACTGCAGGACGCGGACGCAAGGGTCGGCACTGGGAGTCTCCAGCCGGTAGCGGCATATGGATGTCCTTGCTTTTACATCCTCAGAGAAAAGACCTGCTTCTCTCTTCCATCACCCTGCTGGCCGCCCTTGCCATCACCCGTTCCATTAATGAAGAACTTTTGGAGATGGGGTTCGCGGATTCAAGTCAGACTTTGCGCAATAACGCCGACACAAAAACCAGCTCCAGCAGCATCTTGAACGCACAGATCAAATGGCCAAATGATGTTATTGTGGGCAGTAAAAAAGTTTGTGGAATCCTGACGGAAATGATTTCTGATGGCACAAATAATAATATTATTGTTGGCATCGGAATCAACGTAAATCAAACTGCATTCCCTGAGGAATTATTGGAAAAAGGTATTTCTCTCGCCATGGCCACAGGCCGCCAGTGGAATCGCGAATCCTTGGTGGTTCGTGTGATTAAACACTTAGTCCTGCTGGAAGATGAATTTGAGAATGTTGGAGATCTATCTCCTTTCCTTGAAGAATATAATTCTCTTTTAATCAGCAAAGACAAGGAAGTCGTTCTGACTGCTGACAATATTGATTTCCCAGATAATCCATATACCGCCCGAGGCATTACAAAGACAGGTGCTCTCATTGTGGAGGACAAGATGGGTAAATCTCACGACATCTCATTTGGAGAAGTGTCGGTAAGAGGTTTGCTGGGATACGTATAAGGCCATACAAAATCTTTGAAATGAATCAAATATAAAAAGCCCTGCACATAACGTGCAGGACTTCCTTCATTCATCTAAGAAAATGCGCGTAATCCAAGATGATTTTCAAGCTACAAAAATATTGCTGGCACCAAGTGGTACCAGCAATTTTATTGTATCGTATTAATATAAAATATCAAGCATTCATATCATTTATCTGCTATATCTCTAACCAATTACTTAGAAAGTACAGACTTTCTGTAAATGATATCTTCACGAGCTGGGCCGTTTGATACGATTGTGATTGGGAAACCAATCTCCTGCTCGATGAACTCGATATATTCACGGCAAAGCTGTGGAAGATCTTCGTAGTTCTTGATACCACGGATATCACACTTCCAGCCCTTGAATACCTTATAAACTGGCTTACAATCCTTAAGGATAGATGTTACTGGGAATTCCTTGAGGATTTCGCCCTTGTAGTCATATCCTACGCATACTGGAATTTCATCCAGGTAGCCAAGGTCATCAACTACTGTGAAGGCAACATCTGTTGCACCCTGTACACGGCAACCGAACTTAGAAGCTACGCAGTCATACCAGCCAACACGTCTTGGACGACCTGTTGTTGCGCCGTATTCACCGCCGTCACCACCATGGTTGCGAAGAAGAACTGCTTCATCGCCAAAGATTTCTGATATAAATTCACCAGCACCAACTGCTGAAGAATAAGCCTTAGAAACAACTACAATCTTCTTGATTTCGTATGGAGCAATACCACATGAAACAGAAGCAAACCCAGCAAGTGGTGAAGATGAAGTAACCATTGGGTAAATACCATTATCTGGATCCTTCATTGTTCCCAGCTGACCTTCCATAAGAATGTTCTTGCCTTCCTTAATTGCCTGATTCAGGAATACAGATACATCACCGATGAATGGCTTTACTCTTTCTCTCTGTGTCTTAATCCAGTTGAGAAGACCAACTCTGTCAATTGGATCTGTGTGGTAAAGATTTACAAGGAGTGCATCCTTGATATCTGCAACACGGTTGATCTTTTCCATCAGAATTTCATCATCCTGATAAAATTCATGTAACTGCCAACCAATCTTTGAATATTTATCTGAATAGAAAGGAGCGATACCTGACTTTGTTGAACCGAATGACTTACCAGCAAGACGTGCTTCTTCTAATGTATCGAAGAGTACGTGATATGGCATCATAACCTGTGCTCTGTCAGAAATAAGAATAGATGGTGTTGGAACACCCTTTTCTACTACATCGTCAATTTCCTTCAGGAACTTTTCAATATCGAAAGCAACACCTGAACCCATTACATTTGTAACACCCTTATGGAATGCACCTGATGGTAATGTGTGAAGTGCGAACTTACCGTATTCATTAACAATTGTATGACCAGCATTTGCACCACCCTGGAAACGTACTACTACGTCAGCCTGGTCTGCAAGTGTATCTGTGATCTTACCTTTTCCTTCATCTCCCCAGTTAGCTCCAACTACTGCTGTAACCATATCTGTACCCCTTTCTTGATGTCATGCATCAATAACAATTTTCGTGAACTCTCAGATTTTTCAGAATAAATGTCTATCCCAAAACCACAAGACAAAGTTTCCGCCTCTCTTAACAGTGCATTGATATAATACCTATTTTATTGACATAAGTAAAATTAATATTTATTATATTTATCATAAATATTACTTATATTAAAATCTTATGCAAATGTACTTGTTTTCACTATATAGTTTCCGCATAGAATATGGGCCAATCCCATTTGCCAAAGGCTACTTCAGAAATACAAAAGGAGTTCTTTTATGAATATTAATCTTGACTACTATCGTATTTTTTACATGGTTGCATCCACTGGAAAAATCACCAGCGCTGCCGAAGAGCTGCACATCACACAACCTGCAGTTTCCCAGGCAATTCATACTCTGGAAGAAGAAATGGGTGTCAGCCTCTTCCGCCGTTCCAGACGTGGTGTCGAGATGACAGAAGCAGGAAATGTCCTCTTTCACTATGTAGCAGAAGGCCTGGCCGCCTTTGAAAACGGAGAAAGAAAAGTGGAAGGCCTGAAAGCTCTGGACTATGGTGAGCTTTCCATCGGTGCATCTGACATGACCTTGCAGTATTATCTGCTTCCATATCTGGAAAAATATCATACCCTGTATCCAAACATTAAAATTCATGTTACCAATGCGCCAACACCTCTTACCATCCAGCACATGATGGCAGGAGCCATTGACTTCGGTGTCGTATCCACTCCCATTGAAGCAGATTCCCGTATTGCCATTCATGAAACCAGAGATATTCGTGATGTATTCATTGCCGGACCAAAATATGATTTCCTGAGAGCTAAGACTCTCTCCTATAAAGACCTCACAAAGTATCCAATTATCTGCCTGGAGAATAAAACATCCACTCGTAAATACGTGGATTCTTTTCTGGCCACAAAGGGCATTGTCTTGCAACCAGAATTCGAACTTGCCACATCCAACATGATTGTTCAGTTCGTTACACAGAACTTAGGAATCGGTTGTGTTGTATCCGATTTCGCAGCTCGTTTTGAAAAACAGGATCGTGTATTCGAACTCAAGTTCCGGGGAGAAATCCCAAAGCGAAAGTTCTGTATCATTACAGATACCAGACAGGAATTATCTACTGCTGCCAAGAAACTGCTGGAGCTGTTGGAGCAGGATGACTAGTTTCTATTTTTTTCTGCCAGACTTCTCAATTCGTTTCCGGGCTTGGCAGATTCCAACAAAAAAGCCACCGCATAATGCGGTGACTTCCATTATCTCTTTCGCTTATTCTGTTTTTCTAAAATTAAACTGAGATGACGGCTGTCATACCAAGCTCATCCTTATGTGCATCCAGAATTGGCTGTACGTAATCGCGAACGAACTCTTCTGTCTGTTCTGGGGAACGTCCAACGTAAAGCTTTGGTTCCATGATTGCCTGAAGCTCTTCCAGAGACTTACCGAACGCAGGATCTGCAGCGATTCTCTCCAGAAGGTCATTTGGCTTACCTTCCTTCTTAACAACTGCGCCAGCTTCCATAGAGTATGTACGAATCTTCTCGTGAAGTTCCTGACGGTTTCCACCGGCCTGAACAGCATCCATCATGATATTCTCTGTTGCCATGAAAGGAATTTCTTCCATGAATCTCTTGTGAATAACCTTGTCGTTTACAACAAGACCATCAACAACATTGAGGTAAAGATCAAGGATACCATCAATTGCAAGGAAACCTTCTGGTACAGAAAGTCTCTTATTTGCTGAATCATCCAGAGTTCTCTCGAACCACTGTGTTGCAGCAACAAGTGCCGGATTCATTGCATTTGCGATAACGAAATCAGAAAGAGATGCAATACGCTCAGAACGCATTGGATTTCTCTTATAAGCCATAGCAGATGAACCGATCTGTGACTTCTCGAATGGTTCTTCAACTTCCTTCAGGTGCTGAAGAAGACGGATATCATTTGTGAACTTATGTGCTGACTGAGCGATACCTGCAAGTACATTGAGGACACGAGAATCAACCTTACGAGAATATGTCTGACCAGATACAGGATAGCAAGAATCAAATCCCATCTTTTCAGCGATCTTCTGATCAAGCTGCTTGCACTTCTCATGGTCGCCATGGAAGAGCTCAAGGAAGGATGCCTGAGTACCTGTTGTACCTTTACAACCAAGAAGCTTCTGCTGGTCGATCTGGTAGTTCAGATCATTAAGGTCCAAAAGAAGTTCCTGTATCCACAGAGTTGCACGCTTACCAACAGTTGTTGGCTGTGCTGGCTGGAAGTGTGTAAATGCGATTGTTGGAAGATCCTTGTATTTCAGAGCGAACTTAGCAAGCTCGTTGATTACATTGATAAGCTTCTTACGTACAAGTTTCATAGCTTCTGTCATGATGATAATGTCTGTGTTATCACCAACGTAGCAGCTAGTAGCACCAAGGTGGATGATACCTGCAGCCTTAGGGCACTGCTGACCATAAGCATATACATGAGACATAACGTCATGACGAACTTCAGCTTCACGCTTCTTTGCTACATCATAGTTGATATCTTCGATGTGCTGCTTCATTTCATCGATCATTTCCTGAGAGATACGTGGATTTCCTTCGCTATCCTGAAGATCAAGCTCCTTCTCTGTTTCAGCAAGAGCGATCCAAAGCTTTCTCCATGTTGAGAACTTCTTGTCAGGAGAGAAAATGTACTGCATCTCCTTACTTGCATAACGTGTGGAAAGTGGACTTACATAAACATCTTGACTCATTTAATTATGTCTCCTTTTCTATCTTTGCTATCATAAAGCCCGGCAAATGAACTGCGCATAAACTTTATGAATATGATTAACAACAATAAACACATTAGGAATGTGCCTATCAAAAAACACTAGTACCATAGCATTTCTTTAGCGCCATGCAAAGCCCCATTTTTTAAAGAATGTATGTAGAGACTTTAAATATCTAAGAATCCCCTGAAGTTTTCTGGTATTTTCTCTCTTCCAATCATGGGTAACAGAAACTCTTGGTTCGAAGATAATCTTCTTACCGGAAGCCAGAACTCTTTTGGAAAGATCTGTATCTTCCAGATAAAGGAAGAATTCAGGGCTAAAGCCTTTTAACTCTTTATAGTAGCTTGTGCGAATACCAAAGAAACAACCTGTACAGAACTGAATCTCTTCCGGACCAGTAAAGACATGACTTGCTCTTGTGTATTCTCTACGAATATAGGAGAAGCCTGGTAAATTACCAATGAATGAAGTTCTAATGGATGGGCAATACTTTGGAAGACACTGCTCACTGCCATCGGTATTCATTACCTTAGGGGTAATCTGACCAATACTTTCATCTGCTAATAATTCATCAGCAAGTTTTGTAAATACTTCCTGACTGAGTGTAATATCTGGATTAATTACAAAATGAACATCCGACTGAAGTTCTTTCATAATTTCATTATGACCAGAACCAAATCCAAGATTTTCTTTTCCTCGAATCAATTCAATCTGAGGATATTTTTCAGCCACTAAATCTGCTGTTCCATCAGTGGATGCATTGTCATAAACGTAAAGTTTAAAATCATCCCCTAAATCCTTTGTTACGGAAAGAATACTGCTGATGCACTTTTCAATTGTCCCTGCGTTATTGTAAGTAACAATACCGCCTGTTATATTCCTTTTCAGCACCAGATTTTCTGGACCTCCCGCTTCCATAATCCATTTTTGTAAATCTTATATTTCTTAAAGACTTTTCTCTTCTCTCGTCCTGTGGCAAAAGTAAGGCTGCCATAAGCTTTAATCATTTCTGCTGCATTTTTATTTGCGGCAAGTTCATTTGCATAGGTTCTATAGATTGCATCAGCCTGCTTATAGCTTGCCTGCTGCATTTTCTGGAAAGCTGCCTTTCCTGCAAGCAGTCGGCGGAGTAACTCTTTTGGAGAGCTCGCGCTTTTTGCACCCACGCTATTATCACCGTGTTGGCGATATCTGACAAGGGGTTCTTTCATAAAAATAACTTTTCCAAGGGCTGCCACCAGAATTGCAGCATAATGATCATGCATAAGCATGTCCTCTGCCCTGGACTTTTTCAAAAGATTCACTGCACTCTTATTCATCATAATGGTGCAGCCTGTTACTGTATTTTGAATCAATAAAAGATTTAAATTATCTTCCATTGGCAACTTCTGCATTTTGTAGAAGGACTCGGCTAATACATTTCCATTGGCATCAATCACCTGCAAGTCTGTGTGAATTAAAATTGGAGTTGCTTTCCCATACTTCCACTCCAATTTTTTCATCTTTTCAGACATCATTTCCAGCTTATAGGGACTCCAAAGATCATCCTGGTCCGCAAACATGGCATAATCGCCATGGGACATGGAAAGCAGTCTCATAAAGGATGCAGAAGCACTGCCTAAATGTTTTGTATCACTGAGGAGAAAGGCTTGATTCGCATCAAATTCCTTTACTTTTCTATCAAGGATATCTCTCGTTCCATCCGAAGATGCATCATCTCGGATAATCAGGCGAAAGTCCTGCATAGACTGATTCTTTATGGAATCAATCTGCTCTTCTACATATTCTTCTCCCTGGTAGGCAGCCAGCAGAATATCAATCATTTTTTTCCTCCGGGAATGTCTTCTGATAATATTCTTCGTACTCTGCTTCCAAATCCTGGCTGAAACCTTCTGTTGAATCCTTCTTAAAGATAACAATCAAAGTCTGGAAAATGAGTTTGATATCCAACCAGAATGAGTATTCTTCAATGTACATCAGGTCAAGTACCAGCTTATCCTTTGGAGAAGTATTGTACTTACCTGCAATCTGTGCATAGCCAGTGATACCAGCCTTAACACGCAGTCTATATTCGAACTCTGGAAGGTTTGTGGTGTAGTTGAAGATATTGGCCAGCATTTCTGGACGTGGACCAACCACACTCATATCCCCCTTCAGTACATTTACAAACTGAGGAATTTCATCAATACGGAAACGGCGCAGTACATTTCCCACGCCAGTAATACGGTCATCATTCTTCTGTGTCAGATATACTTCTGAATCAACTTTCATGGTGCGAAGCTTATAAACAGAGAAGATCTTACCACCACGTGTGGCACGGTTCTGCTTGAAGAAAATTGGACCACCATCATCAATCTTAATGGCAATCATAGATATCAAAAGAATTGGTGATGTAACAATAAGTGCAATAACAGAAATTACAATATCCAGCAGTCTCTTAACCAGGTTCTGATCTGCGTTAAGACCTACACCAGAAAGTTCCAGAAGGGATACGTCATCCAGGATGATGTGATGAGAATTCAGCTCAATAACATCGGCCATTTCTGGATTGATATATACATTCTTCATGTTCTGGTAACAGAATTCAGCAATCTGGGTACGCTCTGCAATTGGTACATCGTAAATGAATACAGTATCGTACTTTGGAATAATTTCTCTCAGATGAGGATTTCTGTAATCTGCATTCTTACAGATTTTATACTGAAGCCTATACTTACTAATACTTCTGGAAATCTCATTTAAAGATCTCTGGGATGAAGTGACTATGAGACATTTCTCAGGGTCATAAATTGCAAAGTAAATGGCATTACCGCCATAGGTTGCAATGACAATGAGAAAGATCTGAATCACAATAATAATCACAAGTAACCAAGGCTGTTCCAATGTGAACTCCTTGTTATTTGCACTATTGGTATTCATGACACAGAGCATGACATAGGCAATGATATCCGTCATAACGGAAGCCAAAGAAAGAGAGATGATAATTGGCTTACTCTTACGTTTACCAATATCATATCCCCCATAGATTTTTAAGAAAAGATATCCTGAAATCAGGTAACTCAGTGTTGTAACCGCCATGGTACGAGAACGGTTCAAAAGCTGCCAGTTCTCAATAGCATACAGACGATAGAAGCTCCAGAAAATCAGGAAATATAAAATAATTTTTAAAAGAAGTACGAGTACATTCTCGTACCGCTGTAAGTATTTTTTCATCGTTAACCCTAACGTTTTCATGTAGTTCCCTGCAGACAAATCACAGTCTAATCAAGGTGCACTTCTTATGCTTAAATCCTCAAAGAATACAAAAAAGCGGTTTTAGCGCATACATAATAATTATATGCTAAAACCGCTTATTATTCAACTTTTGGAGCTTTCGCTAAATCTTCTTGTGGCATATTCCGTCTGGTCATCCAAAGTCAGAGAAATTGCCTTTCTGATATTGGCAATTCTTGCTGTCTTATAGCTACCACCAAATTCACCATCACAGGTCCAAGGAATATCTTCCTTACCCTTAGCAATAATACGACTTGCCTTACGGAAAATGATTAACTCGTCTTCCAGATTATCTGTAAGAAGGCCGTTTACAATTCTCTGTAATTCAATTGGAGTCTTTGGTCTCCTGATCAGTACAGTCTCAAACTTACCATCAGAGAAAGACATATGACGAGAACCAAAATTACGGAATCCTCCAATAGACAAAGAGTTGGTAACCTGACCATAAATGAAGTCACCCTCTTCGATTTCTCCATCAAACCAGAATTTCATTGGATAAGATTTCAAAGTTGTAAGAGCCTTTACACCTTCCAAAATATAAGCAGCATGTCCCAGAGCATTCTTCAGATTCTGTGGTGTGGAATAGGATACGTCTGTAAAAGCGCCAAAGGCAGCAACATAAATAAAGAAGTTACTTTCAATACGGCCAACGTCCACATGACAAATACTACCATTCACAATCTGATGAGCTGCTTCCAATGGATTCAGACTGATTCGCAGGCTACGGGCATAATCATTTGTGGAGCCACAAGGAATATATCCCATATGGATTCTTCTCTTCAGCTTACGCTCCAGCTTCATGATACCGGAAACCGTATTATCCAGGGTACCATCTCCACCTGCACATACAACCAGATCAAATTTCTCAGCATTATCGTAAACGTACTTTGCTGTTATTTTAGGATTCCGATTGGTTGGATATACTTCAACTGCATATCCTGCATCCGTAAAAATCTGGATGATATCAATCATCTCCGTCTTTATAACCGTTTTACCGGCTTTTGGATTCATGACAAATAATAATCTCTTTTGCAATTCATATACCCTCTATGAATACAATGTTTAGAGAACATAATCCGTCTCGAACTACAAATCGGATTAGGTTCAATCCTTATTTCTTCTAGCCAGGTATCGATCCAGGCCACGTTTTCTTAACTTGCAGGCAGGACAATTTCCACATCCGTCACCCATAATACCATTATAGCATGTAAGAGTTTCGTTACGCACTAGGTCAAATCCACCCAGTTTGTCCGCCATCTCCCACTCTTCTTCCTTATCGATCCACATCATAGGTGTGATGAGATTGAACTGGAAATCCATAGCAAGATTCAGTGTTACATTGAGAGACTTAATGAATACATCTCTGCAGTCAGGATAACCAGAGAAGTCACTCTGTGATACACCTGTGATTACATCATTGATTCCATGTGTCTTTGCATAAATAGCTGCGTAAGTCAGGAAAAGAAGATTTCTTCCCTCTACAAATGTGTTTGGAGGGCCTTCCTCAGGCTTGTCTGTTTCTACTGCAATTTCAGAACGTGTCAGTGCATTTGGTGCAAGCTGATTCAGTTCCTGCATATCAAGAATTGTCTGTGGCACACCAAGTTTTTCACAGATTGCCTTGGCGCATTCAATTTCCTTTACATGACGCTGACCATAATTAAATGTAACAGCCTCAACCTTCTTATACTTTTTTAAGGCCCAGAGTAAACAGGTTGTACTGTCCTGGCCACCACTCATAACAACGACTGCTGCTTCCTTATTCATGCCGCTCTCCTTTTATCATATGAAAAAAATATGTTCATAATGTGATAACCCTGCGACAAAATAGTGTCATCGCAAGGCTTAACTTCCAATTAATGAATTTCAAATTATCAAATATTGCTGTAGTTCCTAAGCTTCCCCAGGTGCGTTCAGGAGAAAGAAAAGTCTGTTCTGCAGAGCTGCATCTTCGTTGAACTTTCCACGGAATGTTGTAGTTACTGTGCTGGAGCTAGTGTTCTTAATACCACGTGCTGTCATGCAGGAATGCTTACCGCTAATAATAACAGCCACATCTTCTGACTCCGTAACCTTCTGCATAACTTCAGCAATATCGGAACCAATTCTCTCCTGCAGCTGCAAACGCTTGCCCACCATCTCAGCAATACGAGCAATCTTACTAAGTCCAATCACACGATTCTTTGGAATGTAGGCCACAGAAACCTTCATGTCATACATGAGAGCCATATGGTGCTCACAATAAGAGAAGATGCTGATATCCTTTACGAACACCATATCCTTCTTCCCCTCAGCAGGTGCTTCAAAAGTTTTATTAAACATTTCAGCAATCTCATCGTTGCTGTAGTTCATGCCTTCAAAAACCTCTGTATACATACGCGCTACACGGTCCGGTGTATCCTTCAATCCCTCACGATCTGGATCATCCCCCAGTGCTTCTAAGATTCCGCGAATATGAAATTTAATCTTTTCCTGGTCAATTGCCATTTTATACACCTCTTTTATCCGGGTCCCAGATAAATTTATGAATCTGCAACTGGAATCTGACCCCATTTAACTTGTGTTCCAGCATGAAATTTACAATATCTTTTGGATCAATCTTTCCGAATACGGCACTGAAATATACCTGTGCCTTTTCCTGCAAATGGTATTGGCTTACAATCTCATTTGCACGGACCAAGTCTTCCTGACTGCCCACAACAAATTTTACAGTATCCTGTGGACGTACCTTCTCAAAATTGGAAAGCAACATCTTGTCTTCCATACCAGAGGAAGGACATTTGTAGTCCAGAGTCATACTAGTTCTTGGAAGATCAAGGTAAGGACTTATATCCACTGCACCATTGGTTTCAACTTCCAATTCTATATTTTCATCCCCAAGTAATTCTTCCATAAGTTCATGAAGTCCCGGTTGCAGAAGCGGTTCCCCACCTGTCAGGGTCACTTTATGAATTCCTGTGCTTCTTACTTGAGAAACAATTTCTTCTTTTGTCATTGGGGTAAAAGGAGCATTTCCTTCAATTGCCCAAGCTGTATCACAGTAGTTACAGCGCAGATTGCATCCAACAAAGCGAACAAATACTGCAAGTTCCCCTGCAGATCTTGCCTCTCCATTGATGCTGCTGAAAAGCTCAGCCACATGATAGATTATTTGATTTTCCATAATTCATCTTTCCTTTGGAGATGGATTCCATTCAATTTTCTCCATACAGCCTTTGTATTCATGCACAAATCTAAGATTATTCAGTATAAGTAGCACGATTCTCAGGTGTTTCGAAGCAGGTTACTTCCTTTACCTGATAACCACATTCTGTCATGTAGTCATAGAAATACTTGGCGATATTTTCAGATGTTGGTCGATAAGGAAGTCTCAGCATGGCAAAGCCCTCATCCTCCAAAGCCTTCTCTGTTGCTTCCTTCAAACTTCCCTCTTCCATAATCAGTTTATGATCAAAGTGATCACATTCCTTTTTCAGGTCATCCTTTAAGGTATGGAAGTCCACAAGCATGCCTCGCTTGCATCCATCTTCAATCAGAGCTTCACTCTGAACAGATACTTCAATGAACCAGCGATGGCCATGGATATTGGAACATTTTCCATCATAGCCCTTCAGAAAATGTGCGCTATCGAAATGATGTTTTGTAGTTAAGATATACATAAAACTCCTCTTTGTATTGCTTGAATATTCTTCTGATTTTCTTCTCTTCAAATAAAAAGCGGGTACAGAAATTTTCTGTACCCGCCATAAAGTCGCCTAAGCTTTATAGTCCCGGTTTTTTTGCGTAGGAGGGTACAAATGAACTACGTTATAATTTTCATTCTGTGGCAATTCCATTTGCATGAATATGGTGCATGAAAGCCACCAGCAGAATTACTCTAATCTTTTTTTTACTGAATGTCAAGGAATGACTTAACAACTGCTGGCATATCTTCCTTATCACAAACTGTCTTGTGAAGAACTTCAGCAGAACGAATGTCTTCGATAGCCTGAGGAATAGCAACACCAGATACCTTCTTCAGAGAATCGATGAGCTCGAAGTCTGTCTGCTTGTCGTAATCAGCATCCAGGGCTGTCATTACGGAACGAGCGAACTTGTATGGAGAAGCTGTGGAAGCAAGGAGTGTTGGAGTTTCATCATCTCCAGAATCCTTCTTGTAAGCATCATATACAGCAGCTGCTACTGCAGTATGTGTATCCATTACATAACCATCTTCGTCATATACAGCCTTGATTTCTGCTGCAACTTCATCTGTTGATGCAAAGTTGCCGTAGAAGCAATCAAGATTCTTCTTCATTTCATCAGTAATTGTGTACTTACCTGTCTCGTTTAATTCCTTCATGAGTGCAGCATTCTTTTCAGCATCGTTACCAGCGATACGGTAGATGAGACGCTCAAGGTTTGAAGAAATCAGAATATCCATTGATGGAGATGTGGTCAGAATGAAGTCACGGTTACGATCATATGTTCCTGTTGTAAAGAAATCATAGAGAACCTTATTGTCATTTGATGCACAAATGAACTTGTTAACTGGCATACCCATCAGGCTGGCATAGTAAGATGCAAGGATGTTACCAAAGTTACCTGTTGGAACAACAACGTTAATCTTATCTCCTGCCTTGATCTTGCCAGCAGCAATAAGTCTTGTGTAACCATATACATAGTAAACCATCTGTGGAACCAGACGTCCGATGTTGATTGAGTTAGCAGATGAAAACTGGTAACCAGCAGCAGAAAGTTCTGCAGCAAGTTCCTTATCCTGGAACATCTTCTTAACACCAGTCTGGGCATCATCGAAGTTACCGGTGATACCAGCAACGAATGTGTTCTTACCACGCTCTGTTACCATCTGCTTTTCCTGAACTGGGCTTACGCCGTTCTTTGGATAGAAGACAGCAATCTTTGTACCAGGTACATCAGCAAAACCTGCAAGAGCAGCCTTACCTGTATCACCTGAAGTAGCTGTAAGAATTACGATGTCGTTATTGATGTTGTTCTTCTTAGCAGCAGTAGTCATCAGGTATGGCAGGATGGAAAGAGCCATATCCTTGAAGGCAATTGTCTTACCATGGAAGAGCTCCATAATATAAGCACCATGATGATACTTAACAGGTACGAAAAGTTCGTCATCAAACTTTGCATCATATGCGCCGTTGATACAAGCCTTCAGCTCATCTTCTGTAAAATCAGTAAGCATAAGCTTCATTACTTCATAAGCTACGCCCTTATAATCCATCTTAGCAAGTTCATCAAAACTTACATCCAGGGCTGGAATCTGATCTGGCACAAAAAGTCCACCTTCATTTGCAAGACCTTTTAAAATAGCCTCAGATGCTGTAGCTGTTTCCTGTGCATTTCTTGTACTTCTGTAAACAAGTTCCATGGTGATCTCCTTCTAGTAAATGTGATTAGTTCGCAGTATACAGAAATACATCTGCTTCCTGCTTACCAAAATTAAGTGCTTCCTGATGTGTATCAAAATATATATCAATATGATTACCCTGAATAGCACCACCTCGGTCCTCCACCGTATAGAGCTGTCCATTGATAATCATTTGTGTACCGAATGAATATCTGGCGTCGGTTGCAATGGTATGATTGGATGTGGCATGGGTACCCGCCGCCGTAATGCCATCTGTTTTACCACAACAACTTACACAAGGGCAATAACCAGTCAGAATAAATCTTCCTAAATAAGTACCCTGAGAAGAATCTGCTCTGGTAATTGTTCCTGGTGTTACGCCACCAGTTGTTGTAATGGTAATTTCTTTAATCTCATTTAGCTGATATTTATCAGAACGACTCTTGGCCTTATCTCCAAAAGACTGTCCGCCAGATAAAAGCGATTCATTATTCTCTTTCAGAGTCATCATAGCTCTAAGATCTTTTGCATCATCATCTGATAAATTTGCATAAATATCTTCACTTGCATCTGTAGTGGTAGCCACAGCAGAAACCACCTCTGTAGTTCCCTGAAAGGCCTCTCTCTGATAATGAGGTTGAAGTACTTCCTCCTCATCCAGTACAGATACAGATACCAGTTTACCAGGCTTCTCCTTGGCGAATCTTCCACCAAGTAAGGATGCGGCAATAGCCAGCACGAGTCCACCTGCAACGATGACTGAAAGTATGGTCTTCCCTTTTCTTTTCGTACTTTTTTTCAAAGCCGTCCCCTCCCTGATAATCTGCAAAGATTATAACTTTATTCCCATATACGGTCAAGAATCCGTAAATAGGTTATATAACAGAAGGAATCGACTCATGAATAGTCTGCTTTAAGGTATCCACATCCGTAATTGCGCAAACTTTACGGCGCAGACTGGATGAATTATGAATGCCTTCTGTATACCAGGCCACATGCTTTCTCATCTCTCTTACTGCAACATACTCTCCCTTCAGATCCACCATAAGATCAATCTGTCTGTCCAGCATATCTACAATATCTTTTCCACCAGGTCTCTCAAATTCCTGGCCCGCCAGAGCCGCTTTAATCTCTGCGAAAATCCATGGATTTCCCTTGGCAGCTCGGGCAATCATAAAGCTGTCACAACCTGTTTCTTCCTTCATACGCAGCACATCGTCTGCAGACTTAATATCTCCATTACCGATAACTGGAATAGAAACCGCTTCCTTAACCCGGCGAATCACATCCCAGTTGGCATGTCCTGCATAATAGTCCTCCCTGGTTCTACCATGCACCGCCACAGCACTGGCCCCGGCATCTTCCAACACCTTGGCGAATTCTGGAGCATTGATGGAGTCCTTTGTAAAACCCGCTCTGATTTTTACAGTGATTGGCACATGGGTTGCCTTAACCATGGCTGAAATAATCTCATGGGCCAGTTTCGGATTTGTCATGAGGCTGGAGCCCTCATGATTGTTAACAATCTTAGGAACTGGGCATCCCATGTTTACGTCGATAAAGTCAAAGCCTCTGTCCTGGAACTTGGCTGCCTGCTCTGCCATAATCTCTGGCTCATGTCCGAAAAGCTGAAGTCCAACTGGCTTTTCCTCCTCACTGGTTGCGGTAAGAAGTTCCGTTTTTTTATTTTCAAAGGAAAGACCTTTGGCACTGATCATTTCTGTCACCAGAAGGTCCACGCCACAGTCTTTGCATAAAAGACGAAATGGCAGGTCTGTAACGCCTGCCATTGGTCCAAGTATTAATTTGTTTTTTAAGTCAAGTTCTGTCATGAAAAAAGCACTCAAATTCTTTCTAAATACTATCTTAATAATCCCTGCAAATGAGTTTGGCCTAGATTTCAAGGAACGCGCAGTTCATTTACATATGGCTGATTTATATAATTACTGCTTCTCGTAAATCAGGCGAAGTCCCTGAAGAGTAAGCTCTGGGTCATATACATCAATGGCATCCGTAGACTCAGAAATAAGTTTTCCAAGACCACCCGTTGCAATTACCTTAATTTCAGGAAGCTTTGCTTCTTCCTTCATCTTATTGATGATGTATTCTGTCTGACCAACATAACCGAAATAAATACCTGCCTGCATAGAGGAAACGGTATCTTTTCCTAAAATACTATCGCACTTTCTGATTTCAACTTCTGGAAGTTTGGCTGTTCCTCTCCAAAGAGCGTTGGCAGCAAGTCGAATACCAGGAGCTGTAACTCCTGCAGCAAATGTACCATCCGCTAAAATCAGGTCATGGGTTGTGGCTGTACCAAAGTCGATAACGATGGCTGGTCCATCATAAAGTTCGTAAGCTGCAACAGCGTCCACAAGTCTGTCGGCACCCAGTTCCTTAGGATTTGGAATAGCAAGACGAATGCCTGTCTTGATGCCTGGTTTTACCAGCACTGGAATGATATCAAAATACTTGATAATCGCACTGATTAAAGAATGGTTGATATCAGGTACAACGGAAGAAATAATTGCGGAGTTGATCTGGTCAAAAGTATAACCATTCATCTGCAGCCATTCTCCAAGAAATACACCGTACTCATCAGATGTACGAGATGTCTGTGTAATCATTCGGAACTGACGAATCAGATCCTTACCATCAAAAAGTCCTACTGTAATATTTGTGTTTCCTACGTCGATAGCAAATAACATATTTTTTTCCTTTCGATACGGTCCCAGTGGTACCGTTCAATGTTCTAGCAGTAAAGCTGATAATATGCTTCAATTCTTTCGAAGAGCTGGCGCTTTTCTCCTTTTACCTGCTCTAATTTAAGGCCACTTCCAATTCGATCGAAATATGGATCATCCTCTTCTCCGGAAGATACCATAGTTATGGAACCATTGTCATCAAAATATACAATTACAATTCCACCAACTTCTTCTGTGAACATAACGCAAAGAATCTGCATTTCCTGCTGCAATTCCTTTGGACAGTCCTGAAAGTCAGGATTCCAAAAGAACTTCCTTGTATACTTAGAAGCACTACAAAGAATCTGATGTGGATTTAACTCAGATAAGTTTACCATAGTGTTTTCCCTTTCAAAATGTATTGCTAACGATTTTTCCGTTTGCAAAGCGAGCAATCAAAACCCTAACAACATTCGTGTTGTGGTAATTACATGGCAGCGATTACGTCGCTCATGTCATACATGCCAGCCTTCTTACCTGCCAGGAAGATTGCTGCGGAAATGGCACCATTACCGAAGATAGAACGAGAATAAGCTGTATGCTTAATTTCGATTACTTCATCTGGTCCTGCAAAGATCACATCATGAAGTCCTGGAATAGAACCTGCACGAATTGCTGAAATACCAATTTCATTTTCAGGTCTCTTTTCACGACGCTGAGATCTGTCATAAACATATTCATACTTACCATCTGCTGCTTCATTGATGGCATCTGCCAGGGCAAGAGCTGTACCAGAAGGTGCATCCAGCTTGTTGTGATGATGTTCTTCAATGATTTCAATGTCATATCCCTTGTTAGAGAATACATCAGTTGCTGTCTTCAGCATCTTGATAATTGTATTAATCCCCAGAGACATGTTTGCTGACTTAAGAACAGCAATCTTAGCTGCTGCTTCTCTTACGTGATCAAGCTGTTCTGTAGAAAGACCTGTTGTGCAAAGAACAACTGGAAGATTCTTTTCAACCGCTGCATCCAGCATTGCATCTACAGCCTTTGCTGATGAGAAATCAATAACTACATCTGCTTCCACATCACATTCTGCAAGACTCTTAAATACAGGGAATGCTGCTGTGCCATCATCAAATACATCAACACCTGCAACGATTTCTGCATCCTGCATGTCGGCAACAAGGCCTGCAATTACTTTACCCATACGACCACTAGAGCCATTCATAATAATTCTTGTCATAGTATTTATTCCTTTTTTAAAAGCAGCGTCGGTCTACAAGTTCCCTTGTATACCGACGCATCTCATTTGCATAAATTTTGTTTACTTAGAACTGAATTCCGTATTCGCGCATTGCCTTTTCAAGAACTGCTGCATGTGCTGGTTCCATCTCTGTCATTGGAAGACGAACCTTACCATTTGACTGAGGCTTACCATTTGACATCTTAACAAGCTTTGAAGCGTACTTAACTGGAATTGGGTTAACTTCGCTGAAGAGTGCATGACAAAGGTCAATAGCCTTAAGCTGCAGTCTCTGTGATTCAGCGATATCACCTTCCAGATACTTCATAACTACATTATGGGTATCTTCCGGAATAATGTTAGCTGTTACGGAGATAACACCGATACCACCAAGAGAAAGAAGTGGTGTAATCTGATCATCATTACCTGAGTAGATGTCAATGCATCCATCTGCAAGTGCTGCAAGAGTAGCAACCTGAGAAATGTTTCCGCTTGCTTCCTTGATCGCTACAATGTTTTCAACATTCTTTGCCAGTGTAACTGCTGTAGCTGGCTCAATGTTTGTACCTGTTCTTGAAGGAACATTGTACATGATGATTGGAAGGCTAACGGATTCAGCAATCTTTGTGTAGTGCTGAATGAGGCCGTTCTGTGTAGCCTTATTATAGTATGGAGTTACAACCAGCAGTCCGTCTACACCGCTCTTTTCAGCTTCCTGAGAAAGTTCGATTGCAGAAACTGTATCATTGGAACCTGTACCAGCGATAACCGGGATTCTACCATTTGCATGTTCTGCAATAACAGCGATTGCCTTCAGGTGCTCTTCCACTGTAAGTGTAGCTGCTTCGCCAGTTGTACCACAAGCGATGATAGCATCTGTTCCATGTTCTACATGATAATCAACCAGGTCTCTCAGTCCATCATAATCAACTGTAAGATCATCGTTGAAAGGTGTAATCATCGCAACACCTGAGCCCTTAAAAATAGACATATTCTTTGTCCTCCTTAATTAACGCACGAACGGACCGGAAAAACTCCGGTCCGTGAAGTCAACAGTCTTAAGTAATACTGTAAATCTTAACATTCCGTAGCTCTCCATCGTTGGGTGCTTTTTCCCGTTGATGACAGTCCTAAAGATTTTCTCCCCAGAACCAGCAGACAAGGATCTGTGTACTTGCCCACTTCGGCGGATTTACCTTTCTCCAGTCTTCATCTGCCACAGCGGCATCACACTGGATACTTATCGCGTCCGCGCCTCTACATAATACTCGTCCATATTATCACTGCCTCAAAACCTTGTCAATTGCATGATTCGGACATTTATATCCTTTTTTCCTGTCTCTTTTATGGCAAATAAATTATGCCTTTCAGGAAACTTTACATGTTTTCTCCTGCAGCAATTAATCTCTGTCTTTCTGTTTCGAATAAGACCACAGTAGCAGATACCGCTGCATTAAGAGATTCTGTTTTTCCCTGCATTGGAATGCGGATTTTTCTACTTGCTCTTTCTGCCACGGAATCGGTAAGTCCATTTCCCTCATTTCCAATCAAAAATCCACTTGGCTCTGTGAAATCTCTTGTGTAGAAAGTATCTCCTGCCAGATGCATAGCATAAATGGCAATCCCCTCCTTGGCACAACGGTCCATGGCTTCCAGGAAATCCTCTTCCCGATCAAAACTGATATAGGGGAGACGGAAGGAAGCGCCCATGGTAGATCTAACAACCTTAGGTTGCAGAGGACTTGCAGAACCATTTCCAATGAGAATGCCCGTGGCACCTGCTGCTTCAGCCGTTCTGAAAATTGTTCCCATATTTCCAGGATCCTGCAGGTGATCCAGCAGCACCAGAAGAGGTGTTTTCTCTCCTCTGCCCATTACATCCTCCCAGGTCCATTCCGGCTGGGACACCAGAGCAAGAATTCCCTGAGGATTCTTGGTTCCAGACATCTTTTCCATTACCGTATCTGAAACATAAAAACCGATTCCTGCTTCTTCCGCTTCCTGCATCTTCTGCAAAACCGCAGTACTCACCCGGTCCTCATCGCCAGCCTTCCCAGCGTCTAGCTGATTCTTCACAAGATTCTCTTTCAAAGCCTGGGTCCAGTAAAGTGAAAGCAAAGTTCCCTCTGGAATTTCCGCGCACATGCGAGGTCCCTCCACAAGAAAAGCCTTAGCCGCCTTTCTCTCACTTTCCTTATTCATCAGCTTCACGATGGTCTTTACTCTTTCATTCTTCACCGATGAAATATAATTTGACTTACCTTCTAACATATCTTTTCCATTTCTTTTTTATCTTTTGCAAATGAACTGCGCAGTCCATTTGCCCTATCTTACCATAAGACCAGAAACACGGTACATGAATGGCTCTACATCCTTAAACATGTTCAGGGCCTCCGTAATTGGATAACCTACAATCTTATCCTCATGAACCGCAATAATCTCGTCCACTCTGCCCTCTGCAAGTTCTTCCACAGCAAAGGCTCCCATAAGAGAAGCCAGCATTCTGTCCTTGGCGGATGGACTGCCGCCACGCTGGAGATAGCCCAGGATAGTGGCTCTTGTTCCCACACCAGTCTTATCCTGAATGGCCTTGGCAATTTCATAAGTATGACCAATGCCCTCGGCATTGATAATAATGTGATGTGTCTTACCCTTGGCGCGAGTCTCAATGACATGGCTGGAGATTCGGTCAATGAGTGCAGGCATATTTCCATCAAACATTTCTGGAATCAGAATGTCTTCCGCTCCATTGGCAATACCACACCAAAGAGCAATATAACCAGCACCACGTCCCATTACTTCCACAATGGATACACGCTCATGAGATGAAGATGTATCACGAATTTTATCAATGGCATCCATGGCTGTATTGACTGCGGTATCAAAACCGATGGAATAATCCGTGCAGGCAACGTCATTATCGATGGTAACTGGAATACCAATTACACGAATACCAAGTTCCTTCAGTCTTCTGGCACCTTCAAAGGAGCCATCTCCACCAATAACAATCAAAGCATCAATGCCTGCAGATTTCAGCTGGGCCGCTCCCGCCTTCTGGCCTTCCAGTGTTCTAAATTCATCACATCTGGCCGTATAAAGGAAAGTTCCACCACGCTGAATAATATCAGAAACATCATTCTTGTTGAGGGAAATAAAATCTCCTTCAATCAGGCCATGAAATCCCTTCTGGACACCAATAACTTCCATCTTTGATTTTGCTGCTGTTCTTACTACTGCACGAATAGCCGCATTCATTCCTGGTGCATCTCCACCACTTGTCAGAACTGCAATTCTCTTAATTTGCTGCTCCATTACTTTTTCTCTCCCTTGCTCACTTCCGTCACTTTTACATTTTCTTCTCCATACTTGGAGGAGAGATAGTTTAAGCATTCCTCTGAGAATGCAACAGTTGCCGGTATTTTCTTTGCTATTTTTTCTTTCTTCAAATAAACGCTGGTCTGCATACGACCTGGGAAGCGTCTAAGATCATTCAAAAGATCATAGACTGCCTTCTGGAAGGACACCTCATCTGGATACTGAATCCAAAGCTTCTTATTTGCAGCTTCTGCTTCCTCAGCCATTTTGGACATTGGAATTACCTCTTCCGCAAGAATCTTTGATTCCTTCTCTGAAATCTGGGCACGGCCCTTTACGAAAATGGCATTGTTCTCTGTAAGATACTGTCTGCATTTTGCATAGGTACGGGCAAAGACTACAACTTCCACTGTACCTGTTAAATCTTCCAAAGTTATGAAGGCCATATTTTCGTTCTTCTTGGTAAGAATCGGTTTGATTCCCACAATGATGCCACCCACCGTATAGACTCTGCCATCTTCTGCTTCTGTGACTCTGCCTCTTCTTTCTGGCTGAAAGCTCTCGTCATATGACGCATCCATAGAGGCTTCATCCGCATCAAACATAAAGTCTGAGGCTGTGGCTGTGACACAGGCCTCCATGATTTCTTGCATGGAATCCAGCGGATGACCACTTACATACAGACCAAGCATTTCCTTTTCCCCCTGAAGGATTACATCCTTAGGGAATTCTTCCACATCAGCAAATTGAACTTTGAATGGATCCTTCTTGGTGTCAGTGACACCCATAAACTCCATCAAACTCATTTGCCCAGAGATTTTTTCTTTTCGTTCCCGGTTGGCTGCATCCAGAATGTCTGGATATGCCATCATCATCTGGCGACGATTCTGTGGGAAGCAATCAAAGGCACCAGCCAGAATGAAGCTTTCCATGGATCGTTTATTGGCTTCCTTTCCAGAAAGTCTTGTGGCGAAATCCTGAAGGTCTACAAACTTACCATTCTTGTCACGCTCCGTCAGTACCGCATCCACTAAAGCATCACCCACAGACTTAATAGCTGAAAGGCCATAACGGATACCACCATTATCCACGGAGAAAGAACCTTCTCCTGTATTTACGTCTGGAGGAAGCATTGGAATTCCCATCTTCTTTACAGAGCCAATATACTTGGCAAGTTTTGCCGAATTATCCTTGAAGGATGTCATCAGAGATGCCATAAAGTCCTCTGGATAATAGCACTTTAACCAGGCTGTCTCATAGGCAACAACCGCATAGGCTGCCGCATGGGATTTATTAAAGGCATAGGATGCAAAATCAGACATCTGGTCAAAGATATGATTTGCCACATCTTCTGGGATACCATTTTTTATACATCCTGGCACGCCTAATTCTTCCGAACCATATACAAAGTTATTGCGTTCTCTTGCCAGTTCATCTTCATGCTTCTTGGAAATAGCTCGTCTCATCAAATCCGCACGACCTAAGGAATAACCAGCCAGCTCCATCACAATCTGCATAACCTGTTCCTGATAAACAATACAACCATAGGTAGACTTTAAGATTGGCTCCAACTTTGGTGTTTCGTAGCTAACATGTTCTGCATTCTGCTTACCTTCAATGTACTTTGGAATAAAGTCCATTGGGCCTGGACGATAAAGAGAAATACCAGCAATTACATCTTCAATATTCTGTGGGCGCAGTCTCTTCATGAAATCCTGCATACCAGAATTTTCCAACTGGAAGACGCCATCGCAATCTCCTCGGGAAATCATCTCATATACCTTAGGATCCGATTCATCCAGATGCTCCACATCGATTTTTATGCCAGTACGTTTTTCAATACTCAGCACAGCATTCTTAATAACAGAAAGAGTCTTAAGACCCAGGAAGTCCATTTTTAAGAGTCCCAGTTCTTCTACGGTTCCCTTTTCATACTGGGTACAAACAGCCTCACCATTTTTGCAAAGTGGTACGAAGTTCTCAATTGGTTCACTACCAATTACCACACCTGCTGCATGCATGGATGTATGTCTTGGAAGACCTTCCAGCTGCGTGGCCATATCCACCAGATACTTGATTTCATTGCTGGACTCATATAACTTCTGGAAATCCGGACTGATTTCCATGGCCTTCTTTAAGGTAATCTTTGGATCTGCAGGAATGGACTTGGCAACCGCATCACAGATTGCATAAGGCATATCCATGGCACGACCCACATCACGAATTACGTTTCTTGCACCAAGTGTTCCAAAGGTAACAATCTGTACAACACATTCTTCGCCATACTTCCTGGAAACATATTCAATAACCTGCTGACGACCAACATCCGCAATATCTACGTCGATATCAGGCATGGTTACACGCTCTGGATTCAGGAATCTTTCAAAGAGAAGATCCAGATTCAGAGGTTCAATATTGGTAATCTGCAAAGCGTAGGCAACGATGGAGCCGGCAGCAGAACCACGTCCTGGTCCAACTGCAATATCATGCTGTCTTGCATAATTGATGAAATCCCAAACGATAAGGAAGTAGTCCACGAAGCCCATGCTATCAATAACATGCAGTTCCATTTCCATTCGGGCAGTAATTTCTTCACTTGCCTCTGGATAACGCATCTTGATACCCTCTTCCACCAAATGACGAAGGTAAGCATAAGAGTTTTCAAATTCCTTTGGATAATCGTAATGAGGAATCTTATAATTACCAAATTCAAATTCAATCTGACAACGGTCAGCAATTTTCTTTGTATTATCACAGGCTTCCTGTGCATAGGAGAAAAGCTGACGCATTTCCTCTTCTGACTTGAGGTAGAACTGGCCACCCGGATAGCGCATACGATTCTCTTCACTAACCTTTTCATTGGTCTGAATACAAAGCAGCATATCATGAGCTTCCCAATCTTCTGCTTTTATATAATGGGAATCGTTTGTGCAAACCAGAGGAATACCAGTTTCATCATGCATACGCAGCATGCCCTGATTCACCACCTGGTCCTCATCATAGCCATGATCCTGCATTTCCAAAAAGAAGTTTTCTTTTCCAAAAATATCCAAATAAGAAAAGGCTGCCTTCTTGGCTGCATCATAAAGATTACGACGAAGATAGAAAGCCACCTCGCCCTGCATACAGGCAGAAAGGCAGATAATACCCTCATGGTACTTTTCCAGAACTTCCTTATCCACACGGGGCTTATAGTAATATCCTTCTGTAAAACCACGTGTTACGATCTTGGCCAGATTGTGATAGCCCACTTCGCTCTCAGCCAGAAGAATCAGATGATAGTATCTTTCCTTCTCATCTCCACTGGTCTTATCAAAACGAGACTGTGGTGCCACATAGACCTCACAACCAATAATTGGTTTAATCCCCTGCTTCTTGCATTCCTTATAGAACTCGATACAACCATACATAACACCATGGTCAGTAATGGCAAGAGAATCAAATCCCAGTTCCTTTGCACGCGCAACCAGGTCTGGAATTTTGGCAGAGCTATCCAGCAGGCTGTATCCTGTATGTACATGTAAGTGTGTAAAATTAGCCACAAAAAACCCCTATTCTAAAATCTTTATCTTCTAAGACATTTTCCTTCTCTTAGAATGTCACAATCTTTCCCTGTCGACGCAGGTACTTTCTATATTCCTGCATATATTTCCTGGCATAGGCAAAGGTCTTTTCCTCTCCCTCTTCTGCCAGCATATAAAGCAATTTTTCAATTTTTTCTTTGGTATATGGATGCAGCAGTTTTTTGCTCTTCCCATGGAGATAATAATCCAGAGCAGAACGATCTGTATAATCATCTTTATGATAAATCTTACTTGCCGCAACGCGATCGCAGAACATTTCCACAATGTAATTGTCCGGCATCTTCTGTCCAATCAGGTCACCAGTCTTATTCACGATGTCATAATCCACCCAATACTCCAGATGATGCTTGTTTCTACCCTTGTGATGAAGCCAGGAAGTAGTCACCCCTGTGGCTTCACGTTCTGCTTCATTTGGACTGCGTGTGCCCTGGAAATACTTGGCACCCTTAGAGAATTCCGTCCAGGAATATTTGGATAAGTCATGCAGGAGTCCCTGCTTATAAAGGGAGCAACGGAAACAATTCTTCCCCACTAAAATCTTATGTCTGGTGATGGTGGAAAGATGCTGATACCAGCCTTCCTTTTTCACCTTTTCTAAAGCCTGGCTCTTTTCTGCTTTCTCAATTAAATCCTTAAAATCAATCTTCTTTGCTATTACTTCAAAATCCATATAATTCACCTGTGTCTTTTTTACAAGTCGGCATAAAATTGATACTTTTCATTGCTGAATTCTTGCCATTTTCATTTTACAACTTTATGATAAATAGCGATAGTCAAACGTAGGTTGATTTTTGCAGGTCTTTTCCCTCATGCAAATGGGATTGGCACCGAGAATACTTTATATAGAAAGCATATGGAGATACTTTTATGAAATTATTTTTATCTGACTTAGACGGCACATTACTGACAAAAGAAAAGATCATTTCCCCCGCCACCATGCAGGCGCTTAAAGATTATGTAAACCGTGGCAATCGATTTGCCATTTGCACCGGCAGGGCTCTGGAAAGTGCCCTGACTGTAAAATCCACACTGGGACTGGATTTCCCTGGACTCCTCATCGCCTCTTATAACGGTGGTCTTTTATATGACGTGGATGAAAAGAAGGTCATTCAGCGTATCGGTCTTTCCTTCTCTCTTTGTAAGGAAATCGACAAGATTGCAAGTGAGCAGGGCGTTCATATCCACACCTATAGTGACACACATATTCTGGCAAAGACTCAGGATCAGGAACTGGACTTCTACACTCGTGTCATCAAGACACCTGTAACTTTAAATCCAAATTGTTTTTCAGAATTGGAAATGGAACCTAGCAAGATCATTGCCATTGAACTGGAGGATCACGATAAACTGGAGAACTTCAAGCAGACACTGGAAAAGAAATATCCAAATGAGCTTTCCCTGGTTTATTCTCATCCAAATTATCTGGAAGTTATTCCTAAGGAATCAGGTAAGGACAGCGCCGTCCGAAACCTGAGCAAGTATCTGGGGATCCAGCTGGCAGACACCATTGCAGCCGGCGATGAAATGAACGACCTTTCCATGATTAAAGCTGCAGGCCTTGGTGTTGCCATGTGCAACGGTGTGGAAGCAGTCATTTCTGCTGCCGATTACGTAACAAAGACCGATAACAACCACGATGGATTGGTACCGGTCTTCCAACTCGCTTAATTATTTTTTCTTTCTTGCTGAAGTTCTTTTAGCTTTACGTTTGTTGGCCTCATTCACCAGCTTTTCTGTACGGGTCTTGATTTTTTCTGTGCCACTGGCTAGAATCTCGGAACCTTCGGCTATAATTTCACTACCACTAGGCATATTCTTAGAAATTGGTTTTGGTATATTCTTTCCAATCTCCTGAGCCCCTGCTACAAAGAGTTTTCTAAGAATTTGAGAAAATTCTTGCTGCTTATCCTTCGGAACCTTGGCAATGGCAGACAGGATGCCAGACATAGCTTTGTTCTTATTCTCGAAAATCTCTGAATAGGTTGTCATTCCAGTGGCTGCCAGTACATCAAATATGGCATTGGTAAAATCTCTCTTCTCCTCATTGCTTAGACCACCCAGCCATTTCTGCATGGTGGCATCAAAGAAGATACTACTTTCGGACTGCTGTCCTGCCTTTACAAAATGATTTCCCAGCACCTGCCAGCTGAATGGATCATGCTGGGCTATAGCATTCTTCTCACTACTTTCAATATACTTATGTTCCAAATCATTGGTTAGTAAGAGTCCCACCACAGAGCCTTCCGGAATGGTGCTTTTCACCAAAGGTAAAATACTCTGGTAGTCTGTTGTCTCTGTAATTTCCTTTACAAATCCCGGGCCGTCATTGGAATAAATCTGGATAATCTTATCCTTCACTTCCTGATTTGCAAAAGCAGATGCATACACAGCGAAGTTACCACCCTTGGAGTGGCCACCCACACGAAGTTTCTTTAGTGCCGTCTTGGCATAAAGAGGCATATCAGGCCAACCATTTCCAATTCGATTCAGATACTCTACTGCCTTCTTCTGTCCAATGGTCTCTGTTTGATAAGAGAATTTAAAATCTTCCTTCCATCCAACAAGTGTTGTGTCCGTGCCTCGGTAAGCCACGTAAGTCGTTCCATCACCTGGGAAAAAGGTGATGGCAGACATCTGCACATCCTGATCCACGCTAATATCATTTACATAGGCTGTGATTCTCAGGTTCTCAAAACGTTTTGACTCCGCCAGTTTCTCCAGAAGAAAAGGGGCGTATTTGATAAAAGAAATTCTCGCCTCCAGTTCTTCTTTACTGTGCTTAGCGAAGTAAAGTTTCTTCAAACGCTGGATGGTAAAAATCTCTTCCGGATTGTCACTAACAATCCCCTCAAAGTCTGTGTATGAAAGTTCTGCCAGAATCAGATTATCCACTTCATTAAATGGATCTGTGGAAAAAGGAATATCTCCACGCCAATCCAGATAGTCACTAATATTTGGCATCATTATCACCTCTCTTGCCTTACTTAACCAATCTTCTAACAAAAAAAGCGCACACTCCAAATGGAATGCGCACCCAGAATTTAGCTCCCGATCGGACTTGAACCGACGACCTATTGATTACGAATCAATTGCTCTACCAACTGAGCCACGGAAGCATACAACGCCGTAATTATAATGGATGCACACCTAAAATGCAAGATATCTGCTATTAGTTTACCACTTTGTAAGCCCCTAAAAAACCACCAGCAAAAGTCTCTGTTCCTTTCCTGTTTTGGCCAAGTTCATTTGCACGGATATCAACTATACGTTTATTCATTTTTCCCTAAACAAATAGCAATATTATGATATCATTATTGGGAAAGGAGTTTTGAAGATGGACATGGAAACTACTCAAAACGAAAAAATAGAAATCGACAAAAAGAGGGAACAGGAAGGCACTTTCTTCGCCACTGTTTCGCGAATGAAATATATTGACCGCTGGGCGCTGATGAGAAATACCCGCACAGAAAACCTTAGCGTGCACTCCCTGGAGGTTGCCATGATTGCTCACGCTCTTTGCGTCATCGGCAATACCCGCTACGGCAAGAATCTCAACGCGGAAAAGGCCGCTCTCATTGGCATCTACCACGACGCATCCGAAATCATCACCGGAGATATGCCAACACCAGTCAAGTACTACAACCAGACTTTAAAGGAAGCCTATAAGGATGTGGAAAGACAGGCTGAATACAAGTTACTGGAAAAGCTGCCTCAGGACATGCAGCCTTTTTACCAGGAAATCCTTATGTACAATGGAAAAGATGCAAATGAGTTGTACATGCGTAAGCTGGTAAAGGCGGCGGATAAGCTTTCTGCTTACATTAAGTGTATTGAGGAAACCACCTCTGGAAATCAGGAATTCAGAACTGCCAGGGAAACCATCTGGTCTTCCCTGGAGAAAAAGAGAGCAGAAATGCCAGAAGTAAATGATTTCATGCAGGAGTTCCTGCCATCCTACGGTAAGACTCTGGATGAATTGTCATAATAAAAAAGGCCACAATGATTTAAATCACTGTGGTCTTTTTGGATTATGGAATTATGAAATCCTTTGAAGATTAGTTTTCAGAATCTTCCCTAGATTTATTCTGCTTTGCATAAGTTTCCCATGGCATTTCATCCACAACTTGCTCTGCATCTACTGTTACAGCTTCTGCTTTCTCATCCTGTGAATTCTCATCCGCTGCCTTCACTTCTTTCCCATCTGCAGCATCAGACTTTTCAATTTCTGACTTTGTTTCCTGGGACTTTGCTTCCTGGAACTTTGCTTCCTCCGATTTCTGCTCCTGGATTTTTTCAACTTCTGCATTTACATGCTCAGCATTTGCCTCTTCAGGCTTTACAGCTTCAGGCTTAGAAATTTCTTCCTGATCCCCTTCGCTTAAATCCGGTTCATCCTTTAGTAAAACATCTCTCTTCTTGAAAAATTCATCACTGGCATAAACACGGAATTTTGACTTTTCTTCTTCCTTGTCCTGGTGATATCCATACTGATTAAGAGCATCCTCAAAGCTGATTTTTTCTTCCTGCTTTTTAGAAGACTTACTTTCACGTACAGTCTGTTCAATAGCCTTTACCTGATGAGCTCCAACTTCAATATGCTGACCCGTTACCTGATTATAGATTTCAACAAATTCTTTACCAGTAATTGTTTCATGCTCTACCAGGAAGTTAGCTATCGCATCCAGAGTCTTTTCATTCTTTTTCAGTAACTTATAGGCCTTATCGTATGCAGCCTTTAAAGTCTTACGAACTTCATTATCAATTTTTGTCGCTGTCTCGTCAGAACACTGGAGCACTGCTCTCTTATCCAGATATTCTCCAGTAATTCCTTCCAGCTGAACCATACCAAACTTATCAGACATACCGAAACGGGTAATCATCTGACGAGCTTCATTCGTGGCCTGTTCAATATCGTTTGAAGCACCGGATGTAACCGATGGGAACTTCAGAGCTTCTGCTGCCCGACCACCCATGGCAATAACCAGATGGGCTTCCATTTCTGCCTTTGTCTCCAGGAACTTTTCTTCTTCCGGAGTCTGCCATACGTATCCCAAAGATCCCATAGTACGAGGAACAATGGTAATTTTCTGTACGGGCATTGTATTTTTCTGTAACATGGTAAGAAGGGCATGTCCTGATTCGTGAAAGGCTACGATTCTCTTTTCCTCCAGGCTCATGATGCGGTCTTTCTTTTCCTTACCGGCAAATACAACTTCAACGGATTCAATCAGATCCTGCTGAGATACAAATCGTCTGCCCTTACGTACTGCAGTAAGTGCTGCTTCATTGATAATGTTGGCAAGATCTGCGCCAACAGAACCGCTTGTTGCATAAGCAAGTTCATGAAGATCTACGCTTTCATCCATCTTTACATTCTTACTATGAACACGCAGAATCTGCTCTCTGCCTGAAAGGTCAGGACGTTCTACTACAACTCTTCGATCGAATCGACCTGGACGAAGCAGAGCCTTATCCAGAACTTCTGGTCGGTTCGTTGCTGCAAGAATAATGATACCCTTGGAAGAATCAAAACCATCCATTTCTGAAAGAAGCTGATTCAGGGTCTGTTCTCTTTCGGAATCACCACCCGTATGTCTTGTATCACGGCTACGACCAATGGCATCAATTTCATCAATGAAGATAATACAAGGTGCCTTTGCATTTGCCTGCTTAAAGAGGTCACGTACACGGGAAGCACCTACACCGACATACATTTCCACAAACTCAGAACCAGAAAGTGAAAAGAATGGTACATTGGCTTCACCAGCCACCGCCTTAGCAAGTAAGGTCTTACCAGTTCCCGGAGGTCCCACAAGGAGCGCACCCTTTGGAAGCTTAGCACCGATTTCCAGGTATCTGCCTGGATTCTTCAGGAAGTCTACCATTTCTGCCAGAGACTCTTTCGCCTCTTCTTCACCGGCTACATCCTTGAAGGTAATTCCTGTGCTTTTCTCCATATCATAGACTTTGGCCGTGGATTTTCCCACATTCATAAAGCCGCCACCAGAAGATATCTTCCGGGAAATCAGCAGCATTGCAATATAGAAGACACCAATCATAATTACCCAGGAAAGGATTTCCTTGATAATCTCATTTGTACCCTCATCAATTGCCTTAAACTTTACGCCTGCTTCATGGAGTCTGTTTACCAGTTCATAATCATCCGTTCTAACTGTGTAATAGCGGACATTTTCTGTAGACTTTCCTTCCACGTCTGGCGTGTAATAGATTTTGGTGCCACGGATTTCAACATCCTTGACTTCCCCTTTATCTACTGCATTCATAAAAGTATCATAAGATACTTCCTGTTCTCCCTGTGACTGGAAGGCCTTAAACTGTGACCAGAACACCAGAGCCATTACAATTGCCAGAATCAGCAAAATAATAGTATGGGGTCCTCTTTTTTTAGGGCTGCCACCTGGGAAGTCCGGTCTGTTATTCGTATTTTTGTCCTTATTTTCTTCTGCCATAACACCAATTTCCTACATTTTTCTATTTATTGCATAAAGTACGAAATGTACCGGGCATGAAACATGCTCGGTACATCCCTTAATAAAATTACTTTTTGAATTAATCAGCATAGAGTGGGTACTTGTCAGTAATAGACTTAACAAGTTCCTCAGCCTTTGCACTATCCTTATCAATGATTGCTGCTTTGAATGCATCAGCGATTGTGTACATATCTTCCTTAACAGCACCTCTTGTTGTAACTGCAGGTGTACCAACACGGATACCTGAAGTTACGAATGGGGACATAGGATCGTTTGGAACTGTGTTCTTATTAACTGTGATATGCACTTCATCCAGAAGTTTTTCAACTTCCTTTCCTGTAAGTCCAAGTGGAACAAGGTTAACAAGCATCAGGTGATTATCTGTACCACCAGATACGATTTCAAATCCTCTTTCCTGAAGTGCTTCAGCAAGTGTAGCTGCATTTTCAACTACACGGTGCATGTAATCCTTGTATTCCTGAGAAAGTGCTTCCTTGAAGCATACTGCCTTACCAGCAATAACGTGCATCAGAGGACCCCCCTGAATTCCAGGGAATACTGCCTTATTAAAGTTGAACTTTTTGTTCATCTCATTTGAGCAGAGAATCATACCACCACGTGGTCCACGAAGTGTCTTATGTGTTGTAGTTGTTGTTACATGAGCATAAGGGATTGGGCTCATGTGCTCACCTGCTGCTACAAGACCAGCGATATGAGCCATATCTACCATAAGGTACGCGCCAACTTCATCAGCGATTTCTCTAAACTTCTTGAAGTCGATCTTTCTTGCATATGCAGAAGCACCTGCAATGATCAGCTTTGGATTACATTCCTTAGCCAGACGACGAACTTCTTCATAATCAATTCTTCCGTCAGCATCTACACCGTAAGGTACGCAGTGGAAATACTTACCAGACATATTAACTGGTGAACCGTGTGTAAGGTGACCACCATTATCAAGGCTCATGCCCATGTATGTATCACCTGGTTCCAGCATTGCAAAGAATACTGCCATGTTTGCCTGTGCACCTGAGTGAGGCTGTACATTTACATATTCAGCGCCGAAAAGTTTCTTAGCTCTTTCTCTTGCGATGTCTTCAACTACGTCTACATACTGACATCCACCATAGTATCTCTTTCCTGGATATCCTTCTGCATACTTATTTGTAAGAGGACTGCCCATTGCTGCCATAACTGCCTTTGAAGCAATATTTTCAGAAGCGATCAGCTCTAAGTTCTGATTCTGACGATTAAGCTCGTCATTAATAGAAGCTGCTACTTCTGGATCAATCTTTTCGATTTCTGAAAAATCATACATATCTTGTATCCTCCATTAACTTTTTTTGTTCACTAAAAAAATTTACAAAAATATTTTTCCAAAATTGTATTTTCGCGACGATTTTGATTATACAGAAGGTTGTGGAATAAATCAAACATGAATCTGTGAAAATACTTTGCCAATTCGGTCTTTAATCAGGATATTTGCCTGTCTGTCTCTGGCAGTGGAGGCCATATTAATCAGACAAAGATTTCTACCCTGGAAATAATCAATAAAGGAAGCCGCTGGATACACCACCAAAGAAGTGCCGCCAATAATCAGTAAATCCGCATGAGAAATGTGATTTACAACTCTTTCAATCTTGCTGTAGTCCAGTCCCTCTTCATAGAGAACCACATCTGGTCGCATCATGCCACCACAGTATTCACATCTTGGAATCCCCTTTTCTCCCATAATCTTCTTGATATATGGAATACCATCTGCTGAGGGTTTCTTATGGCACTTGCAGCAATAGTTGCGAAGTACAGATCCATGAATATCGATAACTTCCTTACTGCCCGCCTTCTCATGAAGGCCGTCAATATTCTGTGTAATAACCGCCTTGAGTTTGCCTGCTTTTTCCAACTCTGCCAGTTTCAAATGTGCTGGGTTTGGCTCTGCCTCTGGTGCCAGCATCTTGTCTTTATAAAACTCATAAAACTCTTCAGGCTTATCTCTAAGAAATGAATGACTAACTATAGTCTCTGGTGGATATTTATATTTCTGATTATAGAGGCCATCCTGGCTTCTAAAATCAGGGATTCCACTTTCCGTTGAAACACCTGCTCCACCAAAGAAAACAATGTAATTAGATGAATTGATTGCTTCCTGCAATCTTTCGATTGCTTCATCCATAAGATCACTCCTCATCTTTCTTTTCAGAAACTGTAATCTTTACCTTTACATCACTTGTTACTTTATAATCATCGGAATCTTTGAATTCCAAATCCATACGATGTTCCCCTGGCTCAAGCTTGCTCACATCCACATGGGCTGCTAAATCTTCTGCCACCATCCGATTAATGATATCCGCAAAACCAGTCACTGTAATTTCTGAGCCCTTTTCAAAAGAAAGTTCATAATCATACTTTGTAGACTGATTAACCATACTTACATCATTAAGTGCTAATGTGAACTTGCGATCTACCTGCTTTTCAATATCAACTGAAATTGCAATGACTGAATTGCTATCTGCAAGATAGGCGCCCTCTGGCAGGAAACTTGCGAGCTGAACATTCTGCTCAACTGTTTCTGTTGCTCCAGAAATATCTACATTATTAATTTTGATACTCTTAATTTTGGCCAGTGTTTCCTCATCTCCTGCCACCTCAATGGTTTCAGGATTGTAATTGATGCTCCTCACATCATATCCATCTGCAGGCTTACCAATTGTTGATACTTCAACTGGAACTTCCTTCAAAGGATATACAGGAATGGTTACTGTGACATCGGTAACGGATAATGTAACATTTACCTTATCTACTGCAACACCATAGGCATCCGTACAAGAAAGAGATGTCTTCATTACATACTGGCTTGTGAGATTACTTACATCCACAACGGCACGCACTTCCGTAATGGTATCCAGAACAGATTCCGGCCCCCTTACAGTTACAATATTTGGTGTTGTGCTTGGTGTACCTAAGGCATAACCATCTGCAACTTCACCTGTGGTATACACCTTTACCGGCAGAGATGCTTCTGCCTGATTTTCAATGGAAAGAGACATCATAGAGTCCACAACATCGATAGAAATCTGGCCTGTAACTTTAGAATCTACGGCTGTAACCTTAATCTCTGCTGTATTGGTAACGGACAGCTTAGATAAATCTGCAGTGGCGATAAAATCATTTGCACTCAGATTTTCAACAACCGAACGTGGTCCCTTTACAATAATACTTGTGGTTTCACCATCCGTAACATTGTAAACCTTTCCACTTTTCAAAATAGCATCGCCATTTTCCTGGGAAACAGGCAAATCACGAATGGTCTTTGAAATCTTATAATCACTTACGTTGGTTACA
Source organism: uncultured Lachnospiraceae bacterium (assembly GCA_900314445.1). GTDB lineage: Bacteria > Bacillota > Clostridia > Lachnospirales > Lachnospiraceae > Eubacterium_Q. The sequence continues at coordinate 38,738 of OMVA01000052.1, forward strand.
ACCAGCCAGATAATAAAAGCCAGAATTAAAGCAACCAACATCAAAAGCGGATGAGTAAAAAAGCGATTCTTAATTTTCGTCTTCATGCTTTTTTCCTCCCTTCTTTAAAATGGAGGATTTTCTGGAATTGTCTGGATCCTGCAGTTTTTCAAGCTGTCTGCGAAGTCCCTCTTCGTCCAGATCACGGTAAAGCACGCCGTTCTGAGCAATGGCAATACCGCCTGTTTCTTCCGAAACAATCAGTGTCATACTATCCGATACTTCACTGATGCCAAGACCAGCACGATGTCTGGTTCCTAAAGCCTTATTAATATTTCCATTATCCGTCAGTGGCAGATAACATGTAGCTGCTACAATTCGATTATTTCTGATGATAACCGCACCATCGTGAAGAGGTGTATTCTTTTCAAAAATATTAATAAGCAGGGCCTTGGAAACTTCAGCATCTATTGAAATGCCAGTCTCTTCATATTCGCCTAAAGGTGTGTCATGTTCAAATACAATCAAAGCACCTGTCTTTGCCTTGGAAAGTTCGGAAGCAGTTTTCACGATTTCGAAAATCGTCTTATCATTCAGTCTTCTCACATCTTCACTTGGTCCAAAGAGTTTACTAAACCATTTCTTTCTACCAAGCTGATCCAAGGCGCGACGAATTTCCGGCTGGAAAAGCACAATGATAGCCAGCAGGAATACAGATATTAAGTTCTGTGCAATCCATAAAAGGGTATTGAGGCGTAAGAAATACGCCACAATTAAGAAAACAAAAACAAAGCCAATACCATTTAAAAGGGTACGAGCTCTACTGTCTTTTAACCAGAATATTATACGATAAAGCAGATATGCCAGAATTAAAATATCTAGCACATCTGTCCATGAGATATGTGGAAAATAGAATTGACCCAGGTAATCCCGAATCTTTATTAAAATTGTGTCCATAAGTAACTCCTAATGATGTGCGTAACCCTCCCCAGGGTGCAGAATTTATTAATCCTGCTTTTCACTATCGAGCTTTGGAACTGCTTTTACATAGTAATAATAATCATCGTCTTCATATTCAACATGCTCTGTGTGCTGATAATCCAGGAAGCCCATAAAGATACGAACTACAAATGCAGCCACGATACCAACCAGTGTACCAAGTACAACTGGGAGAATATCAACATTTGCAGAAAGAACTGCACCTGCAACAACAGCCATCAGAATATTTGTAATTGCACCAGCGGCAATTGCAACATACATAGAATAATCAAAACTAAATTTCTTAATAAGACCAGTAACAAGAACGGTTACACAAGCAATAAGAATTGCTGCGAACATTTCCTTATTGCCAGAAAATGTATTTACGATAAGTTCTACAGACTTCAGCTGATCTGCTTCCGATTCCAGTGCAGGAAGCTTACTAATTTCACGAAGTGTGTCAGCAAAATAGTAAAGAACGATACCAGAAGCTGCCGGAATCATACCACCAATACCTGCAACCAGGCCAAGAATGATTGGTGCGGCATATGGAATATGAAGTAAATAGCAAACCATCATCAACATGACTGCATAAGCATATCTAGGGAAGAACTTTACATAGAAACAATAAACCAGAATAAAGAGAACAATGAATACTGCTCCCGCTTCCATAGTAACTGCAAATGAATTTACCGCCATTACAATGCCACCAACAAAGAAAAGGAAGCCATCAGGAAGTACAGAACAAAGTACCGCCATCAGGAATATCACTGCTGGTCTGCTCATAATTTCTGAATATCCGAATAACTGGCGAATCGTAAAGAATACAATAAAGCACCAGCAGAATCGAAGGACAGGTCCTACGATCTCATCATGATTTCTTAAAAAATCCCTGATATTATTTTTAATTTTCATAAGGCCTTCCATTACTCTGTCCTCCCAGTGTTATCCTCTGAAGATAAATCATCAAATTCCCCGTCAACGCTATCAATTGTTTTCTTTCTATGGGAAACTTTCTTTGCTTCCTTCTCACGAATATCGTAGAGTTTGAGAAGTTTCTTCAAATTTTTATTGTATGCCACAATGCCCTTTCTTGCGATCTGATATTTAATGGCATATACGATAAATGAATACACGAAAAAGACAGCCAATGTCAGTCCCCAGCCAAGGAGAATTTTAACCATTAGCTTATAGTAATCTGCATCATTTAAATCTTCTAGGATTTTTTCATAACGAAGCATTATATAAACACCTAGAACCAACCAGTAAGCCACCGTGGAGGTGATCATGGTCTTAAGACAACCAAACTTAATATAATCTTCTTTATAATAATGACTCAGCCTAAGATCACGGTCGGCTTCATTTTTTTCATAGATAGCCACCTTGGTCATAAGCTTAATTTTGATTTCATCTAACATAACGTTTCCTGCTTTTTTCTAGTTTGCATTCTTCGAACAATTTTATGTTATCTAGGTGTAAAAATCAAGAAAACAAACTTATTTACCAAGTTTCTTTTTCTGCTGATGAGCTGTGAGTCTGCTTGCAAATGTTCTTGGCAGGACTTTTGCGCCAGCCAAAACAAATCTTAAATATTTTTCTGGAACAATGATGGTCTTTCTCAGGAACATACCTCTTACGGCAGCGCGAGCACAGTCCCTTGCAGAAATTCCTTTCAGGGCAAATTCTACATTTGCCACATCATTAAATTCCGTATTCACCGGTCCCGGGCAAAGGCAGCCCACATAGATTCCGCTCCCTTCCTGACGCAGTTCTTCTGCCACTGCCACCGTGAGACTTGTAACATAAGCCTTTGTAGCATAGTAGGTTGCCATATAAGGACCTGCTGCAAGCAGTCCAGCTGAAGAAGCTGTATTTAAGATATAGCCATCAATCTTGTGATGTTTATAATACTTAATCATGAATTTCATGAGAGCCTGAACTGCCTTCACATTGGTGTTAATCATGGACTGTTCCTTGCTATTGGATGTTTCCGAAAAGGCTCCACAATCTCCAAATCCAGCATTATTCAGGAAGAACTCCACCTTCAGGTGACGAACCTTTTTACAAACCTCTTCCACTCCCTTGGAAGTAGACAAATCTGCAGAAATCACCTTACAGTCAATTCCGTAATAGCCCTCCATTTTATCAGCTAATTCCCGAAGTCTATCCTCTCTTCTTGCAATGAGACATAAATTATATCCCAATCTTGCAAAAATCTTTGCATATTCTAAACCGATACCAGAAGAGGCACCAGTAATTACCGCATATGGTCTTGTACTCATATTTTTCCTCCTATTTGCAAATAGACTGCGCAAATTCCATTTTTATTCTACTCCCGCCAGGTTCATTTGCCAAATGAATAAAAAAACACCGCATGAGAATTTCCCATGCGGTGCATAAATCATTTTGCTTTGGTCAGAACTTACTGAGCTGATGAATCAGAAGCTGTTCCGTCTGAAGCTGTATCGTCTTCTGCAGACATGTCAGCATACTTAGCTGAGATAGCGTCGATTGTGCCATCTTCCTTCATCTTCTTAATGGATGCATTGATGAGTTCAAGAGTTTCTGTATCACCCTTCTTTACAGCGATAGCGTACTCTTCTGATTCGAATGCGTCGTTATCTTCAACGATCTTAAGACCAGCGTTGTCCTTTACGTACTGGTTAGCTGTAGCGGAGTCGATAACTACAACATCACACTTACCATTTGTAAGTTCAAGGATAGCTTCTGTACCCTTCTTGAATGCTTCATACTGATAACCAAGTTCCTGAACGGCAACTTCACCTGTGTAACCCTGAACGACTGCAATTGTCTTACCTTCCATATCAGAAGCCTTAGCAATGGTTGAATCTTCAGGAACAATCATAACCTGCTTAGCAACATAGTATGGATCAGAGAAATCAACTGCTTCTTTTCTTTCGTCTGTTACTGTCATACCAGCAATAACTGCATCAAGCTGTCCGTTCTTAAGAGCAACTGTAAGAGAATCGAATTCCATGTTGTTGATTTCAACTTCCTTACCGTTATCTTCAGCGATCTGCTTAATGATTTCCATATCGATACCAGAGTACTGATCGATAACACCATTGCTTGATGATACAAATTCAAATGGAGCAAACTCAGCGTTTGTACCAACAACCCACTTGTTTGAATCTGCCTTCTTGTCAGAACCGCATCCAACAAATGCTGCTGCAACAAATGCTGCAGAAAGAGCTACTGCAAAAATCTTCTTAAAATTCTTTTTCATTTTTTCTTCCTTCCTCTTATTTGGAAATAATTATTTCACCGGTTTCCCGGTTGTTACCTTTTTGCTTACAGAACCTTGCTCAGGAACTGCTTTGTACGTTCATTCTGAGGATGAGCAAATACATCCTTAGGATCTCCGCTTTCTGCAACCACACCTTCATCAATGAAGAGAAGTCGTGTACCAACTTCACGGGCAAAGCCCATCTCGTGTGTTACAACAACCATTGTCATGCCGGATGCTGCCAGTTCCTTCATTACATCCAGAACTTCACCAACCATTTCAGGGTCCAGTGCTGATGTAGGTTCGTCGAAAAGCATAATTTCCGGATCCATTTCCAGAGCTCTTGCAATGGCTACACGCTGCTTCTGACCACCTGAAAGCTGGGATGGATAGTTGTCTGCTCGATCAGCAAGACCAACCTTAGCTAAAAGTTCTGTACCCTTCTGAATGGCATCTTCCTTAGACATCTTGCCCAGCTTAACTGGAGCAAGGATAACATTTTCCATAATTGTAAGGTGTGGGAAAAGATTGAACTGCTGGAATACCATTCCCATCTTCTGACGCATGGCGTTGATATCAACACCTGGTTCATTCATCAGTTCGCCATCAATGATAACCTCACCATCTGTTGGTTCTTCCAAGAGATTCAGGCAACGAAGGAATGTTGACTTACCAGAACCAGAAGGTCCGATAACAACGACTACTTCACCCTTATCAACATGTTCGTCAATTCCTTTTAATACTTCATGATCATCAAACTTCTTTTTTAGATTCACAGTCTGGATCATAGAAGTTCCATTGTAATTGTCAGCGATTAATTTCTCGCCATTTTTACGTGCAGCAAGAACCTTCTTCAGTCTTTCTTTTGCTGCCTTCTTAGCGGCTTTCTTTTCTGCACGAGTAGGCTTCTGAACTTCCTCCTCAACAACCGCGCTATTTACATTCTTATTTTTCTTATCGCTCATGATATCCTCTTTCATTTCTTTTCGAAAAGTCCTTTTCCTTCACAGTAAAGCTAAGCTTATCTCTGTTCTGACTTTCTTAAACTCTTTTCATACAAACCAAGAGCAAGTGTTAAGACCTTGATAATGATGAAATAGATAATTGCTGTACCAATGAGTGGCATGAATGCTTCATAAGTTGCACTCTTAATAAAGTCACCGGCCTTCTGGATATCTACAAGACCTACGTAACCAACAATAGCTGTTTCCTTAATCAGAGTAATAAATTCATTACAAAGAGCTGGGAAAATATTCTTAATGGCCTGAGGGATTACTACAAGGCGCATAGTCATTCCACTGGAAAGTCCAAGAGAACGTCCTGCTTCTGTCTGTCCCTTATCAATAGAAAGAATACCTGCTCTGATAATTTCTGATACGTAAGCACCTGAATTAATACCAAATGCGATTGCCGCGATGATAGCCTTAGGCCACATGACCTGAGCAAAGATTACAAAGTAGATAATCATCAGCTGGGTTACCGATGGTGTACCACGGATGATATCTGTGTAAACCTTACCAATTCCTCTCAGGAACTTATTTTTAGAAAGATTGCAAAGAGCAATGAGTAAACCGATGATTACACCGAGAACTGCCGCAATCAGTGAGATTTCGATGGTAACTACCACACCGTCTCTAAGCATCTTCCAACGATCTTCTTTAATAAAACATCTATAGAATGTATGACAAACCTCTGCCCACCAATCAACTAACCACTGCGGTGCAGATATGCCTGCCTGACCAGCTAAAAGGCTGATTACACTTGAAAAACCTGACATAGTTAAACTCCTAAATAATAATATTCACAACTAAAAGCAAATCATAGCATAAAGATTTGTTTATGCAAAGAACTTTTTTCAGGAAAAACCTTAGAATATATAGCGCATTTCAGCCTTTTTGTTTCCAAAATTTTGGATTGCATATTTTCACAAAAATATGCATGTTATATGCATGCATAGATTCTTGCAAATGCACTTCGCTAAGCCAAGCGCATTTGCATGGATATTAATCATAATCAACAGAAACCAGGCGGAGGCCCTGAGGTGGCATGGTGATTCCAGCCGCCTGTCTGTTCTTTGCAGCAATGATTTCAGCCATAGACTCTGGTTCTCTTTTGCCGAATCCCACTTCCAGAATGGTTCCGGTAAGGATTCGCACCATGTTCTGTAAGAAACCATTTCCATGATAAGTCAGTCTTAAATATGGGGCATCCCATTCCACCTGGATTTTATCCACCACACGAACCGAAGGCTTTTTAAAATGGGAATTGCCACAAAAGCTCTTGTAATCGTTCATACCAGTCAGGCCCTTGGCTGCAATCTTCATTGCTCCCAGATCAGGCATAGAATCCAGCACGGTCACATACTTCCTGTCAAAAACAGGCTTGGTATCCCCATACCAGCAGGTGTACTGATAGGTCTTGCCCTTGGCATTATATCTGCTATGGAAATGAGGGGATGCAATGCTGCAGGCATCAATACTAATATCATCCGGCAGATAGTGATTCATGTAGGACTGAATTTGCTGAGCTGTTCTATGACTGTCCAGAATTACATTGGCTGTCATGGCATCTGCATGAACCCCTGCGTCTGTACGTCCCGCAGCAATAACAGTGACCAGCGTGTCGTTCACTCCTCTTTTAACAGAAGACAGATTCTTTCCATTCTTCTCTGCCTCTTCTTCCAGCATACGTGTAAGCACGGTTTCCAGTTTTCCCTGAATGGTCCACTCCTTACCAGGCTGATGCTCCCATCCCAGAAATCTTGTACCGTCATATCGCACTAAAAACTTATAATTGTTCTGCATATCTACCTTTCTATAAAAGATGCACATATCATTTGCACTAATTTCTTACAATTCTTCCTATATTATAAGGTGGATGAATCGATTGTCAAAAAGAAAGGCCCTGCGCACAAATAATTTGTATAAAACAAATGATTTTTACATTTCCATTTTTATGTCTTTCATATTATAATGTTTTGGTGTTTATTCTCTACTAAATTCAAAAAGGAGGAAGATTATGTTAGAGAAAATTTTCAAACTTAAGGAACATGACACAACAGTTCGTAAAGAAGTTGTTGCTGGTTTAACTACGTTCCTTACAATGGCCTATATTCTGGCTGTTAACCCTAATATCCTAGGAACTGTTATGGATCGTGGCGGCGTATTCGTTGCTACAGCAATCGCATCTGCTCTTGCTACATTCATCATGGCTTTCCTGGCAAACTACCCAATCGCACTTTCAGCTGGTTTGGGTCTGAACGCTTACTTCGCATACACAGTATGTCTTGGTGAGTTAGGTGGCGCTGAAAATGCTTTCACAGTGGCTCTTACAGCAGTATTTGTTGAAGGTATTATCTTCATCATCATTTCATTCTTCAAGGCTCGTGAAGCAATCGTTAATGGTATTCCTGCAAACCTGAAGAACGGTATCTCAGCTGGTATCGGTCTCTTCGTAGCATTCATTGGTCTGCAGAATGCAAATATCATCGTAGCTAGTGATTCTACTAAGGTTGACCTTGGTAGCTTCAAGAATCCAGAAGTTGCTCTTGCACTGATTGGTTTCCTGATTATCCTTATACTTGTTCATTACAACGTTAATGGTGCAGTTCTCATCGGTATCCTTGCCACTTGGGTACTTGGTATTATTGCTGAACTGATTGGCTGGTATAAGGTTGATGTAGACGCTGGTGTTTACAGCCTTATCCCTTCATTCGCTGGTGGTCTTCACCTCGATGGTCTTAAGAACACAGCTTTCCACCTCAACTTCAAGTGGGCTGGTTCTAACATCATTCAGTTCATCGCAATCACTTTCTCATTCCTCTATGTTGACTTATTCGACACAGTTGGAACTGTAGTTGCTGTTGCTGATAAGGCTAATCTTCTTAACGAAGATGGAACTCTTCCACGCGCTGGTAAGGTTCTCATGGCTGATGCTATTGGTACAACAGCTGGTGCCCTTCTTGGTACATCTACTGTAACTTCATTCGTTGAGTCTTCTGCCGGTGTTGCTGCTGGTGGCCGTACCGGTCTTACAGCTGCTGTAACAGGTATCATGTTCCTGCTCTCACTTGTACTTAGCCCAATCTTCCTTGCAATCCCTGGATTCGCTACAGCTCCAGCTCTTCTCTACGTTGGTATGCTTATGCTTTCATCTGCTAAGAAGATTAAATTTGACGGAGATATCGCTGACGTTGCAGGTGCTTACATGGCACTCCTTATGATGCCTCTTGCATACTCAATCGCTACAGGTATCATGTTCGCAATCCTTACATGGGTTATCATTAAGGTATTCACAGGTAAGGCTAAGGACGTTAGCCCAGTTATGTGGGTTGTATTCGTTCTCTTCGCTCTGAGAGTTGTTACTCTTGTAACAAACTTCATGTAAGTGAAAACACACAATACATTAAAATCATAGTGTTTGAAACACGTAAGGGCTTCGCAGAAATGCGAAGCCCTTTCTTCTATGTATATTTATAAGCAAGTTCCAATAATATGTTATTTGCTTTCTGGCATTTTTTCTGAGTTTTTTTCAAGATGCCAAACTGCTTTTCGCTAAATCTCATACTTCAACAATGCACAATTCTTAATGCCAAATGCTGAGAATTCTTCATTTGTCATGTCAACAAAATAGGACTGCATAAATCTGGCAATGCCATTGTGGGCCACCAGAAGATAAATCTTATCATCCTGCTTTAATTCATCCAGCAAATTGTAAATGCGCTGTGACATCTGAAGCATTGACTCCCCACCATCATAGTGACAAACAAAATCTTTCTTGGCTTCATGAAATTCTTTGCCATCTCTTGGCGTAGATTCATACTTTCCAAAATTCTGTTCCTTGAGACGAATCTCCTCTCTCAGTGGCAATCCTGTCTCCTCTGCAATGTGCCTGGCTGTATCGAAAGCTCGGCAAAGTGGTGACGCAAGAATCTGATCGATATGAATTTCGCCAGCATCAATCCTTGCTTTCAGTTCTTTTCCCAACTGGATTGCCTGTTCATGTCCAAGCTCTGTTAGACCAATGTCTGTGGCACCGCAAATCTTATTTTCCACATTCCATACAGTCTGTCCGTGTCTTGTAAAATATAAAGCTTTCAAATTTATTCTCCATTCTTAAATCGTGCAAATGAATTTTCCCTAGTAATGACTTTTGTCGATTTCACTAAAGATAAGTTCGTGCTAAAATGCCATTAGATTTTAACATAAATAGGAGAAAAAAATGAAGGTTCTTATAGCAATGGATTCCATGAAGGGATGTATGTCTTCTATCGCTTGTGGAAATGCGATTGCCGCAGGTCTGAAGCTGGCATCTCCAGAGTCTAGTGCCATAGTTCGTCCAATTGCCGATGGCGGTGAAGGAACTGTAGAGGCATTAGTTACAGGTTTTAATGGTACTTTTCAAGAGATTACCGTAATGGGGCCAAACTGCACACCTGTTCAGGCACGCTACGGCATTATTCAAACAGAGGATCCAAAACTTCATACTTTACTTCCAACTGCAGTTATTGAGATTTCTGCAGCTGCAGGAATTGCTTTGCTGGATGAAGCCGAACTGGATGCCATGGAAACAACCACCTATGGCGTTGGAGAAATGATTATTGACGCAATACAGGAAGGTTGTAGAAATTTCATCATTGGTCTTGGTGGCAGCGCCACCAACGATGGAGGAATTGGTATGCTTCAGGCTTTGGGAGCTTCTTTCTATGACAAAGACGGCACTTCCCTATCTCAGGCTACAGAAGACGATGACGAGGATCAAAGCAAGGACTTTATCCTCCGCGGTCGTGATTTGGAATTAATCTCATCCATAAATATTGACTCCATGTATCCAAAACTTTCTGAATGCACTTTCCATGTGGCTTGTGATGTGAATAATCCACTCTACGGACCAAAGGGTGCAACCCTTGTGTTTGGTCCACAAAAGGGTGCCTTCGATACGGATCTGGATGCACTGGAAGAGGGTATGAAAAACTACGCGGAAGTAGCCTCTGCCTGTCTTTCAAGCAATGTAAGTGTAGAGAATCTTGTAGACCCAGGCTTTCCCGGTTGTGGCGCAGCCGGCGGACTTGGCTTCGCCTTCCTCTACTTCCTGCATGGTAAGCTGGAACATGGCATTGATATCATCATGCGAGAAACAAAACTGGAAGATTATATTAAACATGCCGACCTGGTAATCACTGGTGAAGGACGACTGGATACACAAACCTTAATGGGTAAAGCTCCTCTAGGTGTTGCAACCCTTGCCAAGAAGTATGGGATTCCTGTCATCGCTTTTGCAGGTTCTATTGATCCCAATATTGAAGCAAATGATATTCCCAATATCGACGCTTACTTCCCAATTCTCCGCAAGGAAATCACTTTGGAAGAAGCTATGCGACCAGAAACCACATCCATTAACCTCACTCACACATCCTATCAGGTATTTAGACTCTGGCTGTGTAAAAAGAAATAATGCAATAGGATTCCCATTTTGCGAAAGAATTCCTGATAGCTTTCCAGGGAAAACCATCTTTTAAAATCAACACCCAACCTTTCTAGCAGGACAGCCGCTTTCGTTTTCTTCGCTTCTTTTTTATTAATGTAGGTAAGAATAATCTGTAGCAAGATTCATAAGCCGTTATTATATGTGACCATATGTTCATGTGTCGATAATTAAATCACAACATAATAGACAAGAATTACGAAGCCTTACAGTAATCCAGTACTAAAAAAACCGCAAACCAAAAAGCCGTCCGATTTCTCGGACAGCATTCACTTTATTCAACTTCAGCACCTATTAATACAGGAACCACAGTTTTTTCTTTTTTCTTAAGATTCTTCCAAGGACCTGTTACATAGAAGCATACAGACAAAATGGCGGAAACAGTCCAGCCAAGTGGCCATGACAGCCAGATTCCTGTTGAAAGAAGAGCTGTTGATGACAGTATAAATGCAAGCACAACTCGGATAATCAGATCGGAGAAAGTACCAATCATAAATTTACCCATCATGGCATTTCCACGAAGAATACCATCGGAGATGAGCTTTGCTGCTACAATAAAGTAGAATGGAGAAACTATGCGAAGGAACATAAGACCTGAATGCATAGCCATCTCAGAAGGCTTGTCCATAAAGAAAAGGAGCAGCCACTTACCACAAATGAAGTAAAGAAGTGTCAAAGGCACACAGAGGATCCACACAAGTTTTAACCCAGCCTTAAAGCCCTGAGGAATTCTTTCCACTTTGCCAGCACCCATATTTTGACCGGCATAGTTTGAAATACCATTACCTAAAGTTGTAAAGGATGTAACCACCAGATTATTTAACTTGACTGCTGCAGAATAGCCAGCGATAACTCCTGGACCGAAGCCGTTGATAACACTCTGAATGATAATATTTCCAACAGAGATAAAACTCTGTTGCAAGATCGATGGAATTGCAACCTTTGCAATCTTTCCGAAAATATTGCCTGAGAAGTAAACCATCTTCTCTTCCGTTTCAAACTTCTTCATTCTCTTAAGAACTACGAAAAGAGCAAGGAAACATGAGACGCCCTGACAGATGAAGGTTGCCCATGCTACACCAGCAACTCCCATATGGAAGCCAGTAACAAACCAGATATCCATGGCAATATTGGATACAGACGAAACAGCCAGGAAATAAAATGGTGTCTTTGAATCACCCAGGGCTGAGAAAATACCCGTTGCAACATTATAGAAAAATACAAAAGGCAGTCCCCAAACATAAATATCAAGATAAAGCTTGGAATCAGCGAAAATCTCATTTGGCGTACGAATCAGATTCAGCAGGCCACCGCAGAAAATAGTTCCGATGAGCATAATCAAGACACAGATGACACCTGTCATAATCATAGCTGTGGAAACAGCCGTCTTCATTTTGCCATACTCTTTGGAACCAAAATACATGGAAGTAATAACCGAACATCCAATATTGCAACCAAAGGCAAAGGCAATAAAAATCAAAGTAATCTCGTAAGAATTTCCAACTGCCGCCAGGGCATTTTCGCCGATAAACTTACCAGCCACCAGGCTGTCCGCGATATTATATAACTGCTGAAAAATAATACTGCCAAAAAGTGGCAAACAAAATGCCCACAAAACTTTTTCCGGCTTGCCTACCGTCAAATCCTTATTCATGACAAATCTCCTATTTACTCACGCTTGCAAATCACATTTTTGCAAAATCACGTTTTTGCAAAATCATGTTCATTCACTTTCATTTACCGTCACGTATTATGCGCTATTTACTTAAATATGTAAAATATATATTTGATATATCTTTCATATCATTTTGATATATAATGATTACAAAAGGATTGCAAATGAATTGTGCACAGGTACGCGCATCTGATTTTATGCTTCATGTTTCTAAAAGAGGAGATCATTATGGACATTAATTTTGATTACTACAAAACTTTTTATTTCGTTGGGAAATACGGTGGATTCACCCAGGCGGCAAAGGCTTTGCACAATAACCAGCCAAATATCACTCGCATTATCAACAATCTGGAAGCGGAACTGAACTGCAAACTTTTCCTCCGCTCCAGAAAGGGCGTTTCCCTGACACCAGAGGGCAAAAAGTTGTACTTGCACATTGAATCTGCCTACAAACAGATAAAGTCCGGTGAAGCGGAGTTAGAAGAAAGCGCCAGTCTGAATTCTGGTTCCATTTCCCTTGCCATCAGTGAAATTGCCCTGCACGGTTTTATGCTCCCTGTCCTGCAGGAATACCGACTAACTTTCCCTGGCATCCGCATCAAGATTCTCAACCACTCCACCCCGGAAGGTCTTCGTGCCTTAAGCCGTGGCGATGCCGAACTGGCCATTATCTCCTCTCCTACAGAATTGCCAAATAATCTGAAATCAACCAAAGTCATCAACTTCAAAGAGATTCTCATTGCTGGTAAACTATTCTCCGAATTGAAAAACAAAAAGTTGGACATCAAAGGTATATCCACTTACCCAATAATTACTTTAGGAAAAAATACAGCCTCCTATAACTTTTTGAGAGACTTCTTCTATGCCAACGGTACAGTCTTTGAACCATCCGTAGAAGCCGCAACCACCGACCAAATCTTACCCATGGTTGCACACGATATCGGTCTGGGCTTTGTTCCTAAGAACCTGGCGGCAAATGTGCTTGCCAGCGGCGATGTCTTTCAGGTCAAAGTAAGCGAGAAAATTCCAGAAAGAAGCATCTGTCTGGTACGTGATAAATCAAAACCACTCAGCGTTGCAGCATCTGCATTAGAAACTCTTATATTAAAAAAAGGCACTAGCCAATAAGCTGGTGTCTTTCTTTTTCCTTCTGCCACTCTTCTTTCGTCAGATAATAAAAATGCTCTGTCCTCACATCCCCCATCAAAGGACAAGGTTTATCCTTCTCTGTATGCTGGTAGCGGAATCCACACTTGTGTGCACAGGCCAGCCGGCCTTGGGTCCCACCTCCGGGGTCCTTGCATATCCCAAAAGTGATTCTGCATCCAACTCTTTCCATGGTCGAATGATCAGACGTTCTGTTGTTAATTCCATTTGCTCCCCCTATATTATTTCCAGTTCCTTTATGCACCAGACAAAGGCCTTTGCTGTACGAATATCCGGATCTTTAAAATGATTGCCCTGATTCCATTCCAGCGTACTACTTAAGGATGGGCTATCCCCGTACATGTCTGCTAATTCTCGGATACAATCCCCCACCCGAGCCATAACAGGATTCTTGGCCTTCTCTTCCTTATCTCCCAAGGACAGGTAAATGGTATTTACGCAAATCTCATTTGCCTTCACATAATCCATCCAGTCTGGGAACCAAACGGATGGGGATGCTGCCGCCACTCCCGCAAAGCAGTCAGTCTGATAAGCAGCCCAAAGGGCAAAGAATGCCGCCAGTGAATAGCCACCCAGTATCAATGGAAGCTGGCTTACCTGCTCTAAAGAAAGATTTAGCTGACCAGCAAGTAGGATTCTAATATATGGAAGCAGACTCTTCTTCACATACTTTAACGTCTCCTCCGCTCCAGAACCAAAATTCTCTTTGCCAAAAACTGCAGGGGCTTCCCAAGGCGAAAGTTCCTGATTCCAATCATTTATTTTGAAGGCAAGAAGTAGGAAGCCAGGCTCATGAAGGCCATTTGCAATAGCCTCAATTTCCTGATCCAGCCCCTCTAAATCATGATCATCCACAGGCTGAATCAAAATATATTCCGGCTTTCCCACCTGGTATAAATAACAGTTTCGCCCATCGATATTTCTTACTTCTTTTAACAAATCATTTCCCTCACGCACTATATACCAGTCGAAGTCTCATTTGCACATGGGGTATCCCCGCCTTCTCCTGCTCCATGCACGCGAGTCCATACACTGCCAATCTGTGCCACACCACGCCCCCCAACTTTTGGGAACATGCGGAGATAGGAGCTAACACACCCCTCCGCATTCATATTAAATACATGCAAAGCCCCATAATCCACACCGTCTGCATCTTGGTAAAGAATTTTCTCTTCCCCCAAAGTGTCTATTAGAAAACATAGAACCTCCCCTAGATACATACGAGCATAAGAAACAGATATCTGCTCAACCCACAAAAATATTATACCCTTTTATACAAAAAAGAGTATCTGTAATTATACAGATGCTCTCTTGGAAGCATTACTTTCCTAAGTAAATACTTACACAATGTAAGTACCATCACTTAGTAATCATTTTTTCTAATTACTTCTTATTTCTAATAGTTTTCAGCACGTACTTCAAAGTAAGACTGTGGATGAGCACATACTGGACATACGTCAGGAGCAGCTGTGCCAACAACGATATGACCACAGTTACGGCATTCCCAAACCTTTACTTCTGACTTTTCGAAAACCTGAGCTGTCTCAACATTCTTAAGTAAAGCACGATATCTTTCTTCATGTGACTTTTCAATTTCTGCAACAGCACGGAACTTTGCAGCAAGTTCAAGGAAACCTTCTTCCTCAGCAGTCTTGGCAAAGCCTTCGTACATATCTGTCCACTCGTAGTTCTCACCTTCTGCAGCTGCTGCAAGGTTTTCCTTTGTATCCCCAATACCAGCAAGCTCCTTGAACCACATCTTTGCATGTTCTTTTTCATTGTCTGCTGTCTTTAAGAAAAGAGCTGCGATCTGCTCGAATCCTTCCTTCTTTGCCTTGGATGCAAAATATGTATATTTGTTTCTAGCCTGAGACTCACCTGCAAAAGCCGCCTCTAAATTCTTTTCTGTCTGTGTTCCGCTATACTTTGTATTTGCCATTCTTCTATCTCCCTATCTATCAAAATCATTTATAAATTTAGAAAAGGGCAAACGATTACGCTTGCCACAGTTTCATTTTCCTTATTATTCTGCCTTCCAGAGACCATGCAGGTTACAATAAGCATATGTAGCAAGGTAGTCTTCGCCTTCAACAAGAGCAAACTCAGCAAGAGGAGCTTCTCCTGCCTTTAAGCACTTTCTCTGTACACCCTTTGTTGTTTCGATTGCAATCCATTCGATGAAATGCTCTTCAAGCATAGGATGCTCAACCTCACCAACCTTAACAACTACCTTCCCATCAGTTACTTCAGCAACTGGTACGTGCTTTTCAGCAGCACCATCTGATGTACCTGGTACAAGAAGTGTCATGTCCTGACCACAACATGTAAGAGGTCCGCCAGCCTTGATTTCATCTACGATTCTTCCGCAGATATTACACTTGTAAATGTTCATGATAAATCCTCCTTTTGAAAAATTTTATAGAAACTGATCCCCCACGAATCAGTTAACTAGTTATAGTTTATAATTTTTTCCCAGAAAATGATATCAAAAACTTTGTTTATTTTATCATCTTGTCTTTCTGCGAAGGCTTTTCAAATACTCTTTTTTTTCCGGAGTAATTCTGTAGGATTCAACTGCCTTTTGTATGGTCTTATTGTGGGTCCATACATCCATTTTCCTTCCTACTACAAATGGAATTGTGGCATCATACTGCTTTGCCAGTGCCGTTGCGAAATACCAGGCTATCATCATATTGATATAGTATTGATCCGACTTTACCCCAGCTACCATATCTAAATATTCTGGCGTAAAATTTTCATCCAGAAAATGCGCCATCAACATACCTATGGCAAATCGAACCGTATAAACTTTCTCTGATGTAATCCATTTTTTTATCTCCGTCAACAATTCTTCTTTATGCTTTTTAAAGCACTTTGGTCTTAACTGATCACAAGTTGCCCAGTTATTTACATAGGGAAGAAAATCATTCAGATATAGAATTACCTCACCATAATCCTTCATCTCTGAAATCAGAAAAGCATGAATCTGGTTCTCATCAAAATAGCTATGAGGAAGAGCTTGTAAAAAATCTTTTACGTCCTCCCTCTTTCCTACTTCTTTAGCCAGACTTCTTAATGCAGGTGTACGAACTCCAATAAAGTCTTCTAGCTTTAAATCAGGAGTCAACTTTGCCTGAAAGGCTCTGTAATCCAAGTCCTGCAATTCATATAACCTTTTTTGAATTTCACTTTCTAATTTTCTCATATTCGAATAGCAAATAAGCCCTTTCTTTTTATAAAGAGAAGCCTCACAGCTTTATGCCTGTGAGGCTTCCACATAATGTCTTTTATTAAATTATACTATTAGTTTTCTTCATGATGTTCATTATTATTAAAATAATTAGCATCTGTTACATTCATACTGGATGAGGCCACTCCCATCTGTCCATTTTTATTTCCAGGCGGATCTGGAATGATTGCCTCCACCGCAAGCACTTCTTCTTTATGACTCTTATTGAAAATTGGCATAAGAATAAATACTACAAAAATCAAACTCTGGACAATCATAATTGGCAACTGACTCCAGGAAATCTCCTGCTGAGACAGTGCATTTGCATCTCCCCCAGTGAAGATTAGAATCATATTATTATTCAGATAATGCATAATGACTGGCACCCAGATATTCTTTGTCTTCATATATGCCCATCCAAAGAAAATTGCCATGGAGATGCAGGTAACAAACTGAGTAGCGAACATCTGTATACCATCTTTCGGCGTATAGAACATAAAGTCTGCATCCCAATGCCATAGACCCCAAACAAGACCGAGTAAAACCACTCCCAAACGCAGACCAAACTTCTTCTGCATAATAGGCTGTAAGTAGTAGCGCCATCCATACTCTTCACCAAAGAAAGCAAGGTAAGAAAAGAAAAAGTTCACTGGTAGTGTAATAAGTGTGATATAGGTAATAGGAGCTTTCCATAAATTAATAAATTCATTCACATTGGTCTTGCTTCCAGTAACAGCATCCGAGATCAGACCGGAAGCAAAAGCTCTGCCGAAATAGAGGACGATGAACAAGGCTATGATCCAGATAGAAAGTTTAATATTCTTTCTTTCCAAACCGGCCCAGGCTCTTCTCTCTCTGGAAGAACACCAAATCATAACATAGCTTGCGATACTACCAAGGATGATTACATACTGGGATGCTATATTCCAAAAATCATATTCCGTAGTTTCTCCATTTAAGCCTGATGGAATTTGCATTGGCGCCACATGTACAAATGTGGAAATTACACTGAGCATAATCATGACAAATGTGGTTACCAGAATCGTAATATAGGTAGCCATGGGCAATTTCTCTTCTGGTTTTTTTGCAATAATTCTTCCCAGAATAACACCTGTAGCTGGGTAAAACATTTGCGCATTTACAAAGATCGTTGTGTCCTGACCATTTTTCTTACAAAGGTACATAAAGCCACTTAACAGTATGGTGATTCCATAGGCCGCTGCAATAAATATCCAAAGTCTCTTCTTGTCCGTTGAACTCATATTCCCCCTCCTGGTTCATACCTTTACCATGCCTCTAAAACTAAAATAACGTACTTGCCCACAAGGGAACAAGTACATTAATATTCTAACAAATCTATATGAATAATAGAATAACGTTTACCAAAAATCATATGCGATAAAAAGCAAGACTTAGAAATAAACATGAATGAAATAGTCGATATGCTTTTCAATCCTTGCCAACGCTTCCTTCTGTTTAGAAGGCTGACGATCAGCCATCTGAATCATAACTGTAATTGGTGCAGAGAATAAGAATGCAGTATCCCTGGAATCATGCACGTTTTTCATAACTTTATTAGCAATTAATTCATCGAAAACCTTTGTATACATATCTTCTATAAGTTCAATCTGATGGTATGTTGCAAAAGCAGCCATCTTTTTATTTCTGAACTGTTCCAGAGTCATGATACGACGAATTTTTTTTGTTGAATCATTCTTGACTGTATACTTAATCTGCTTCATACAGAAATTCTTAAATTCTTCCCCAGAAGAAATTCCATAAAGTCCCTGGTTACGAATACCTATTTCCGTTCTATATTCTTCGTCAATTGAGTCAAAAATTTCATCTAAGAGATCTTCCTTACCCTTGAAATACTTGTAAAGGTTTGGTCCCTTAATTCCAATGTTTTCAGCGATTTCATCTACTGAAGTTGCACTATATCCCTTTGTTGAGAAAAGGTCTAATGCAGATGCCATTAATTTTTCTTTTGTTGATTGCTCAACCATTTTTTCATCTCCATTTATTTTTAAGAATTAAAACTCAAAAAAAGTAAGCCCAATAAATTTTATTAGAATGGACGTTATAATTCAAGTCCCTTATTCCCAAGTTCTATATAGGATTTCTCCTCTAGAATCATAGCATACGCTATTAAAATAATATATGGTACTTTTCCATATTTTTGTATCAATTTTCTGCCATATTTGTCAATGGAATAAGAAAAATGTATCTTCTATCTCATAG